>NZ_JAMSKZ010000088.1:0-209 GCF_023806725.1 Lactiplantibacillus sp. C232 | reverse complement strand
ACTTGAACCATCGACCTCACGCTTATCAGGCGTGCGCTCTAAACCAGCTGAGCTATAGGCCCAAAAAACGCTTATTAAATTGAGAGTTAGACCTCTCAAAACTAAACAAAGTTTCGACGCGTGTGTAGGTTTCCGTAATATTCCTTAGAAAGGAGGTGATCCAGCCGCAGGTTCTCCTACGGCTACCTTGTTACGACTTCACCCTAATC
>NZ_JAMSKZ010000087.1:0-209 GCF_023806725.1 Lactiplantibacillus sp. C232 | reverse complement strand
AAAACTCAAAAAACGCGGTGTTCTCGGTTTCATTATGAAAAAATATATTTGATATTATCTAGTTTTCAAAGAACAAGTTTTGAGAGTTAAATCTCTCAAAACTAAACAAAGTTTCGAAGAATGTGTAGGTTTCCGTAATATTCCTTAGAAAGGAGGTGATCCAGCCGCAGGTTCTCCTACGGCTACCTTGTTACGACTTCACCCTAATC
>NZ_JAMSKZ010000086.1:0-209 GCF_023806725.1 Lactiplantibacillus sp. C232 | reverse complement strand
ACTTGAACCATCGACCTCACGCTTATCAGGCGTGCGCTCTAAACCAGCTGAGCTATAGGCCCAAAAAACGCTTATTAAATTGAGAGTTAGACCTCTCAAAACTAAACAAAGTTTCGAAGAATGTGTAGGTTTCCGTAATATTCCTTAGAAAGGAGGTGATCCAGCCGCAGGTTCTCCTACGGCTACCTTGTTACGACTTCACCCTAATC
>NZ_JAMSKZ010000085.1:0-213 GCF_023806725.1 Lactiplantibacillus sp. C232 | reverse complement strand
ATATAATTAATTGGTTGTTGCATACTAACAGCATCCTTCCTGAAATTTGTACTTTTTTCATTAACCGTTCAAAACAAGCCATTGTCCCTTCGCATGATTTTTAAAAAAATATTGCGAGTGAAACGTTGACTTAATTGAGGTCGTCAAGGATACGGTTATCGAGCGGCAATGATGAATCGTATCAAAAATATTGATTTAACAGGAATCAATTCG
>NZ_JAMSKZ010000084.1:0-220 GCF_023806725.1 Lactiplantibacillus sp. C232 | reverse complement strand
AAGATGAAGTATCGTCAATATAATAAAAATTGATTTTAACTGTATTCTGGTACGGTTCTGGTACAGTCCCTGTTAAACTACTGTCATAGAAGTAAATAATACTGTTACCCTTAAGTAGTCAAATACTTAGAGTAACGTTATTAATCCGGAAACATCGTTGTAATGACGGTGTTTCCGGATTTTTTTGTGTTTTATTTACGACAGAATCAGTTACATCCCG
>NZ_JAMSKZ010000083.1:0-221 GCF_023806725.1 Lactiplantibacillus sp. C232 | reverse complement strand
ACTAAAATATTTAATTGCTGCTGGTGTTCCCTCATAAGCAAGTATTTGCTCAGCAAACAAAGCATCCTTTTGATTCCATTTAAAAGCTGTTGAGATATCATCTATCATGCGCTCACCTCCGTTTGCAATCCTTGTCTAGCTTGCTCTAGATCAATAAAATACTCGGCTGGCTTACCCCAACATTGGGTCAAATCAAAATTTAAGCCATCCCGCTGATATTC
>NZ_JAMSKZ010000082.1:0-226 GCF_023806725.1 Lactiplantibacillus sp. C232 | reverse complement strand
TCCATCCGTATAAACATAATGAATAGTCTCATTGACCGTTTTACTTTCCGTTGTCACGGTTGGAGCATTCTTGGTGTACACGATGGTAAATTCAAGGTCACTGGAATCGCCAGTAACGGTCTGCGTACTAATTTTGCTCTGATCTGGTGTGTAGCCCTTAATTGCTGGACTATCCACGGCCGCAAATTGTTGCGCTGCCGACCAACCCCCATATGTCTTTTCACCC
>NZ_JAMSKZ010000081.1:0-235 GCF_023806725.1 Lactiplantibacillus sp. C232 | reverse complement strand
CATAATTTGGATAATAGTATGTTCCATTTGAAAGCTAAGCCTTATAATTAGCATAGGGTTAATAGCTCTAATCAAAATACCCACAAAAGGCCTGCTCAACTAACAATTGAGTAGGCCTTTTGTAGTACAAATTAATCCTTATCACAACTAACCTCAATAGCACAACAGGTATAAATAGTGCTTAAAATCCCTAAATAAATTTCTCTCACAACTGTTTAATAAAGCGGCAATCCCC
>NZ_JAMSKZ010000080.1:0-235 GCF_023806725.1 Lactiplantibacillus sp. C232 | reverse complement strand
ACGAGTAATCAGTTCATTACGGGATATCGGCTTTTCCAAAATCCAACCGACACACGAACCTTACAACCGTTTATTGAACATTTAAAGGCCAACAATGTGTTAGGTCACACCATCGTTGCCGATGCCGGATACGGTTCCGAAAGTAATTATCGGTACTTGGAAGATGAATTCGGTCAGCATACCGTTTTAATTCCATACGGCACAATGCTTAAAGAGAATAGTCGAAAATGGCAAA
>NZ_JAMSKZ010000007.1:0-175072 GCF_023806725.1 Lactiplantibacillus sp. C232 | reverse complement strand
GGGAATGCCTCCTGTGATGTTTTCTGTGGTTACTAAATATCATAAGGGAAGGCATTCCCTATTTCTATACAATTCAGAAATCTTTTATGCATTTACACAAGATATTTTACGCTCTCGGCAATTCCCAGTGATATCAAAGATGTTGTTAATATTTTTCACCTGTCAGGGTGGCGTTGGTGGACACACTTTTTAATTCCATCACTGTTTCCATCGTTCATTACCGCAATTATTAATGCTGCTGGGGCAGCCTGGAATGCTGATATTGCGGCTGAATTGATTAGCTGGGGTACCCACCAGTATGCGGTTACTGGACTTGGTGCTTACATTGCCCAAAATATCAATAATAAGCCTGCAGAAGCAACTGGAGTACTGATTATTTGTGTCATTGTTGGGTTATGCGTTGTGTTGATTTGGCAACCATTATATCGATTTGCTGAACGTCGCTTTCATTATTAATACGAGGAGGAGTTTAAGTTGAAAAAAGCAGTTTTATTAGATGTTGATCACGTTTCAAAGTCATTTATACTTTCAAAACAACGGCAGTCTGAACTGATTTTGGAAGCGGTTAGTTTGCAGGTTCAAACCCACCAGTTTATTAGTATTATTGGTTCGTCTGGTGTCGGAAAATCAACACTATTACGAATGATTGCGGGGATTATTCGGCCCAGCTATGGCGCCATTACTTTTGATGGTAATTTAGTCACGGCTCCTAATCGCCGTATGAGTATGGTATTTCAGAACTTTGCGCTATTTCCATGGTTGACAGTACGTCAAAATATCATGTTTGGCCTAGAAAGTCAGCTTAATTCTGACTGTCAATATGTTGACAATCAAATTGACAATTTAATTAATTTGATTGGTTTAAAAGGGTTGAAAAATGCGTACCCCTATGAACTATCTGGAGGGATGAAACAACGCGTTGGTTTTGCGCGTGCACTTGCTGTTGAGCCAGAACTGCTCCTTTTGGATGAACCGTTTTCAGCACTGGATGTTTTAACAGGGCAGCGGTTAGGGCAAGATTTGATCACATTATGGGAACGCAGGAAATTTAAAATGCAAGCGATTGTTTTGATAACGCACAATATTTCTGAAGCGGTTCGTCTTTCAGACGTCATTTATGTTCTAGGAGGGAAACCTGCACAAATTATGAACACTTATCAGATTAAGACGCCTAGAAATCAACGTACTGAGCAACAAATTTGGGCCAAGACAATGGCAATTACTGATCAGTTTAAGCGCGATATGAATGAAATGCGGGGGGACTGAGTTTATGAGAAGGCGGCAACTACCTAAATGGCAAAGAAAACGACTAATTGTACTAGTAACGAGTTGTATAACCTTTATGTTAGTAGCTTTCACAATTCAAGGTATTCGGTTATTTGACATGTTGCACTCGTTCCATGAGTCACGAGTTATTAAGTCGCATCATAATTTGACCCAGCAACCGGTCAGTACTTTTTTATTGATGGGGTTAGATAATAGTGGCAAGCGCAAATTATCGACAACGCGCACGGATGGAATGATGGTAGTCATTGTAAACCATAAAACTAAAACAATGACCTTATGTAGTTTATTACGGGATACTTTTGTTAAGATCCATTCGCAGCAATATCATGGTTATCAGCGCATTGAATCGGCGTATACCTATGGTGGTGATGCAGCGGCGATAGCGACCGTTGAACATTATTTGAATTTACCAATTGATTATTATCTAACTGTTAATTGGGATGGTTTTATTAGGGCAATCGATGATATTGGTCCCGTTGAAGTTAATGTTGATCGTGATTTTATCGGACAAGATTACTGGGGAAAACCAGAAAAATTTAAAGCAGGTTTGCAATCGATGTCTGGTGCACGTGCATTAGCCTATGCACGCGAAAGACATATTGACAACGATCAACACCGTGGTTTTCGGCAGCAAGCCGTCTTTTACGCAATGGTCAAGCGCTTGAATCAGGAAGGGCTTTCGTCTAAAGGGGCCAAAGTTGTCGGTGATTTGAAAGATCAAATGAGGACTAATTTGACGAATCACGATATGTTAACACTGTTTAAAAGTCGTAAAACTTTTAAGCGATATCGAGTAAAACGATTGACATTTCAGTGGCGAACGTTTGATGTTGCTGGCCGTAGTATGGTAGAGGTTTATCCGGACAGTCGCGTACAGGTGAGTCGGCAACTACAAGCCGCCGCTGGGCTACGGCCAGACTTGCCTTCGCAGACCTTTACAACCAATGGACATTATCGGTATGCCAGCGATGAAAGCGTTGAAAGTAAGGCTGATGAAGCTAAGGCTGATACGCATTATGGCCAATCGCATGTGTACGTAGGTCATGCTGGTAATACTACTATTGGTAAATTACCAGCAGCGGTGCCGTTGAAAAATGGTTTCCGAGTTTCAGATAGGACTGAAACGATGTACACGGTACATTAGATTCCGATAATCGTTAGCAAGTGGACACTATTCAGTAACCAAAACGAGCCAGACAGTTTTAAGTGCTATAGTCCCCTTAAGGTTGATAGATGAAATGATATACTTCATCTATCAATTTTAAGGAGATTTTATTATATCTAGAACCAATTTTATGGTCACAGAAAAATTAGCTATTATTCTGGGTCTTGAAAAAACTAACCTGACTAAATCAACGTGTTTTAAAGCGTGTGGTATCGCTCGAAGTACTTTCATCAGATGTCAAAATTTTTATATGCAGGATGGTCTGGAAGGATTAAAAGAACAGCACAATTGGATTCGATATATCTCAGAGATTAAGCGGCAGGCCATATCAGCGTACTTGAATGATGAAAGTAGTTTGTGGGATATTCAAATCAGATTTGGCCTTAGAAGTACTAGACGGCTGGAGGACCGGATCAGTGAATTGCTGGTCCACATTATGAGTAGAAAAATAACTTTTGAAGAACGCATTAGAATCGTTGAATACATTACGGTGAGTGAACATGCATATTCCCGAGCAGCGAAACATTACAATGTATCTTATCAGCAAATCCGTTTCTGGATGCTCAAAACCACCACCAATGGTTACATCGCACTTAAAGACCGGTTTGGATGGACGAAACCAATTGAAAAAATGACTGAGGTTGAACGACTAAGGCTCAAGAAACGTCAACTTAAGATTCAAATCAAGGAGCAGGAGGTTTGACTTCTTTTTAAAAAAGTCCAAAAAATACAGCACAAAGATTGAATGCACAACATAAATTAGCCTATCAAGGAATCAAAACCGTCGGCTCGGATATTCATGGTGTTCAGGCCACCTTGTTTAGCAAGCCAGGTTTGTCGCGCTCAGTCTATAATAAGTGGCTTCATCATGAATCGATTGGTTTTGGGTTTTCAGTTAAACACTTGATATCTGTATCTGTACTCCATCTAAAATGTTAAAGTTGTATTAAGCGGCCTCAACGCATCAAACAAACTAAGTAAGAAATTAAATCAAGTAACTCAGTCTAACCAAGTAGGATTATCCGATTCCACCGAAGTCGTTTATGGGCTAATAACAAGCACAAAGCCCGATTTACGGCTTAAGTCCAGCCAACCAGCGAGGCGGTGGTTGGCGCCTTTACCCAGGCTTTTAAGAACGCTGGTGATGTCCAACTGATGGCTCATACTGATCGTGGGTTAACTTACACGTTTAAGACTTTTGATACTTTAATGAAATCATACGAATAGTACAAAGAAACGGCTCTACCGCATTTGAATACCGCGATGAAGCCGTTTGAAAAGTAATTAAAAATCATATTATTTCATTCATCAACTTGACAAGGACTGATGTCCCCAAAAGAGCTTTTAAATAATAATTTCATTCATAACCTTTAACTTCATCCAGATGCCGAAACGCACACGACCATACCAGTTTCCCGATATGGTCGTATGCGTCTCAGTTTAGGTTGAAAAGTTTACTTCTTTTCCTGCACGATGTAGTGGGGCCGGTGTTTTGATTCGATATAAATCTTACCAATGTAATTGCCGATAATCCCCAGACAGAACAGCTGAATGCCACCGATTAAGAGCATAATCGTGATGGTTGAGGCCCAACCACTGACACTGTTATCAAATAATATTTTACGAATAATAACGACAAATATACTGATAATGGAGATTAGTGAGAGCAAGCCGCCGGTGAAGGTCGCAATCTTCAGGGGTACATCTGAGAAGTCGACGATGGCATCCATTGAATAATTGAATAATTGCCAAATTGACCAGTGTGTCTCGCCAGCGGAACGGGGCTGATTTTCGAACTTCAAATAAGTTGTTCGGAAACCGACCCAGTTGAAGATGCCTTTTGAAAATCGGTTATATTCAGGCAATTCCAAAATAGCATCAACCATCTGACGTGTCATTAACCGGTAATCGCGGGCGTTTGGAATAATTTGTACTTTTGAAATTTTGTTGACAACTGAGTAAAACGAGCGTGATAAGAATGACCGGATCATTGGTTCACCAACGCGATTTTCCCGCATTGTACCGATACAGTCATAGTCACCGGTTTGAAGCATTGCCAGCATTTTAGGCAATAAAGTCGGTGGATCTTGTAGATCAACGTCCATGACGGCGACGTAATCGCCAATGGTGTGCTCCAAACCGGCTAATAAACCAGCCTCCTTACCAAAATTTCGCGAAAAGGAGACATAGTGGACAGTGTCAGGATGGGCGGCGTTTAAAGTTCGTAGTACGTTCAAAGTGTCGTCAGATGAGCCATCATTAACGAAAACATATTCAGTAGTGATATCCTTGAACGACTCTGGATTATCTGCCAAGACTTTTTCAACGGTGTTATAAAATATTTCAATCGTTGGTTCCTCGTTATAGCATGGAACAACAAGACTCATGGTTTTCATAATAATTGTATCCGACCTTTTTATAATTTTTAGATTGATCTATTAATTAGGGCTCCTACTGATTAATAAAGAAAGGAATTTTAAACCAGTATGAATATCATAGCTTGAATTAAGGTATAAAGCAATCAAATATCAAACCACAAAAATTGTAATGATGTCACGATAGCTTGTCAATTACACCACCAATCAATTATGTCGACAGCGATGCGCCATGTTATTTCAAACTTCACACCTGGCAGTGTTGAGTAGTTTGCAAAAAAACAACTCCAACTGGGCACAGTAGCATGGCCCGTTGAAGCTGTTGGAAAAGTGATTATTGTGATTTATCTTTTTGAGATTGGGCGATGGGTGTCAAGGTGGACTTAGAAATATTCACAACCGTCAAATTTATATTTTGACAACCGAAATGCCCAATTAGCGGATATGAATCTATAGCCGTAAACAGCTAATTATTTGCGAGCGAAACCCAATTAGTGGCCTGAATGGTATCAATTCGATAGACAGCAATGGTGACGTCTTTTAAGGATCCATAAAGTGTCCCTACAATTGTTAATGGTGAAACGGAATCGCCCACGCGTACTTGCCAGGTACACTTGTTGTGGAAGTTCGGCCGGTCGATACGCAGTTCAATATGTTGATTGCTCAGCGAATTGATAACGAGACGCGAGGGTGACAGGCTAATGATATCACCATCAATCGGGGCATTAATCACCGGACTGGTCGGTTGTATGGCTAATAGCCCGATTTGTTGGGGTGATGTGGCAGTGGGAATCACCGTATAAGTACCGGCGACGGGTGCCTGAAGACTATTTCGTTTTTGATGATGTGAGAACCACATGTTTACCGCGCTCCTTACTTGGTGCTTGTCTTAATCGCCTTATTTAATAACAGCATAAATTATGGAACCCGTCCCAGGTCAAGCAATTGCGGGCAGTATTTTTGTCGTGAAATGCTATAATAGTTAAGAAATCTTAGGATGGTTAACGAACGGGGTGGTCAAGATGGATTTTGTAGAATTGACACCGATCGCATTGGGGCATACACCGCTTGGCACACGCGGACCGAATCCCCATATTCATGATTGGCAACTCGATTGGCAAAAACTAAGTAGTTTGATTGCTGATAATCAAGACGTGATGATGCAGGTGGACGCCGGACTTGCTGAAGATTGGTTGAATACGCACGGCACCATTTGGGACAATGTACAAGGCTATCACCGCTACCCGAATGACAACCGGGCGTTTGATGACACCGTTTTTTGGGCGGCGTCTACTTGGGCGACACCGGCAATTGTTGTGACTTTTCATAATGAAATTAGTCGGGCTTTCAGCTGCTATCGGGTCGGAACTGACCCTGATTTTCATTACTTAGGGCCACGCGGACGTGCATATTAATCCCTTATTGTCATTAACAAATTGGAGGAAAAGACGTGAAAGTTGGAATCGACAAGTTGCATTTTGCAACTTCACATTTATACGTAGACATGGCGGAACTGGCGACAGCTCGCCAGGCAGAACCTGATAAGTATTTGATTGGTATTGGTCAGTCTAAAATGGCGGTGATTCCGCCGAGTCAGGATGTAGTGACGTTAGCTGCTAATGCTGCCGCACCGATGCTGACAGCGACTGACATTGCGGCTATTGATTTATTAGTCGTCGGTACCGAGTCGGGGATCGACAATTCCAAAGCGAGTGCGATTTACGTCGCTAAGTTGCTCGGTTTGAGTCAGCGGGTTCGAACAATTGAAATGAAAGAAGCCTGCTATGCGGCGACGGCTGGTGTCCAACTGGCCCAAGATCACGTGCGTGTTCATCCAGATAAAAAGGCGCTGGTCATTGGTAGTGACGTGGCACGCTACGGATTGAACACACCGGGCGAGCCAACTCAAGGTGGTGGGGCGGTTGCTATGTTAATTAGTGCGGATCCTAAAGTATTAGTACTGGGTACTGAGTCAAGTCTACTGAGCGAAGATGTGATGGACTTTTGGCGACCGTTGTATCATACAGAAGCCCTAGTTGACGGCAAATACTCGTCTAATATCTATATTGATTATTTTCAAGATGTGTTTAAGAATTACCTGCAAACGACTCAAACTAGTCCAGACGCACTGACGGCCTTGGTTTTTCATTTGCCATATACAAAGATGGGACTTAAAGCGCTTCGAAGCGTGTTACCATTAGTTGATGCCGAGAAACAAGCCCAGTGGTTGGCGCACTTCGAACATGCGCGTCAGCTAAATCGACAAGTTGGTAACTTGTATACTGGTTCACTCTATTTGAGCTTGTTATCGCAGTTACTGACTGATCCTCAGTTACAACCAGGGAATCGACTCGGATTATTCAGTTATGGCTCGGGTGCCGAGGGTGAATTTTATACCGGGGTTATTCAGCCGGATTATCAGACCGGTTTAGATCATGGCCTACCACAACGGTTGGCTCGTCGTCGCCGAGTTAGTGTGGCGGAGTATGAAGCCTTATTCAGTCATCAATTGCAATGGCGGGCCGATGATCAGTCGGTCAGCTATGCTGATGATCCCCATCGATTCGTATTGACCGGTCAAAAGAACGAACAACGTCAATATTTGGATCAACAAGTTTAAACAAAAAAGTCACTTGTTACTAGCAAATTTGCTAGACAAGTGACTTTTCCTATTTGAAGTTATTGGTCATAATTTGACCATCTTGGACACTCAACAGCGTCTTGTCAGTGGTATCTGGTTGTAGCAACTGAATCGTGTAACCAGCGGCAAGATTCTTTTGGAGCGATTTTGACAACGATTTAAAATTCGAAGTAATCGTGGTGATTGCTTTTTGGTTTTGAGATGGATATGATTTAATCGTCTTCAAAGATTTAACGTACTTTTTATTGGTTGGCGTAATCGTATATGTTTTCGTTGACTTGGTGAATGCAACGGTACCAATCGATTGATAGTTAGATTGTAATTGTTTAAGGATATTTTCTTCATTCAACTTAGTCGTTGCGGCCGCGCGTTTGGTGCTGGCTTCGTTAAAAACGACTTGTGAGGAACTCAAGCTCGTTGATTTGGACTTGCTGGTACTAGCGCTAGTACTCGTGCTAGATGATGCTTTGCGCGCCGATTGCTGTGACTGGTTGTATGGCCAGTAAGGCAATTTAACGACCGCGTAGATGGTGACCAGGGCGCTGAGGACCGTAATTAGTGTTAGAAATTTCCAACCACCACCGGTTTGACGTGCGTAAATCACGGAAAATAATGCTAATAGAAAAACAATCAAGCCCATAATGGCTAGGAACAACATGTAACCAACTCCCAATGTTTAAAATAGTATAATCATTATACCATTGAACTATTGGCTGTTCGTCACAGATTTGAAATATTTTGAAAAGAGATCCGACTAATAACCAATTTGACGCCAGCACTTTTTCTGTCGATACATCGGGAGAATCAGGCGCCGCTGATTCAATAGCAATGGTGCTACCACCAAATCACAGTAACGCCACAGTGGGATAGTGTTGATGCCTGGCGCAAGGTTCTTGCAGCGTATCTCTCAGCGCACGGTTGTTTACAACAAGCGGGTGGTATATTTACGAGCTACCGATAAATAGGTGCGACGAGTAGGTATCGCGCTTCGATTAGGCTTGAAAGAGGACGGATTGCCAATTTACAAACGGCGATACTAACGAATCGGGGTGATGATGACTTTTTTATTCAGAAGGCAATCGGTTGGGCACTACGGGATTATGGCAAGGTGAATCCGGAATGGGGGCGTGCTTTTGTCGCAAATAACGTGCTCTCGTCCCTGGCACGGCGGGAAGGGTGTAAATATTTGTGAGTGGAATCTGTAGGCATGCCATCAACCTGCTCTAAAAACTGGCGAATAAAAAAGATGACAAATTGAATTGTCATCTTGTGGGTGATAGTTTACTGAAACAGCATGTCGCGATATAAACCGACAACTTTGCCTAATACAGAGACGTTGTTCAAGATAATTGGCGCCATCGTGTCGTTCTCAGGTTGTAGTCGGTAGTGATCGGCCTCTTTGAAGAATCGCTTGCAAGTCGCTTCATTTTCATCGGTCATGGCAATGATGATATCACCATTGTCAGCGGAACTTTGACGCCGAACAATGACTTGATCACCATTCATGATACCGATATTGATCATACTTTCGCCACGGATGGTGAGCATGAAAAGGTCGCCACCGAATGATTCAAGTTCCTTAGGAATTGGAAAATAATCCGTCGCTTCCTGTACGGCAAGAATTGGTTGGCCGGCGGTTACCGTTCCAAGTACCGGAATTTGATGTGGCGTAGTTTCGACGCCCAGTGCTTCGAAACCGGCTGGCGTTACCTCAATGGCACGTGGCTTAGTTGGGTCTTTTTGGATGTAACCTTTTTTTTCTAGTCGTGAAATGTGGCCGTGAACGGTCGAAGTCGAAGATAAGTCAACGGCTTCACCAATCTCACGAACGGTTGGCGGGTATCCTTTTTCATTGACACGTTCATAAATAAAGCGAAGAACGGCCATTTGTTTGCTTTCCGATGTTTTACTCATCTTGGCACCTCATTTTTTATTTTCATTATTGGTTAAACCAATTGTAGCATAGCGTTTCATAGCTTTCAAACAAATGTTCGGTTGACAAACACTATTAATTGATTTAGGGTCTAATTTCGTGTATATTTCAAGAGTGAAAGGGGCTGCTGATTTGATTTCAAAAGAATTGCTTGCTCGGATCAATGAGTTAGCTCATAAGGCGAAAGCCGAGGGGCTCACCGAGCTAGAAGAAGCCGAACGTCAAGAGTTGCGGCAAAAATACTTGAAGGAATTTCGCGCCGGTTTTCGGCAACAAGTTGAAATGCTTCAGGTTTATGATAAAGATGGTAAAGAGGTTACGCCAGAAAAGGTCCGTCAAGTGCAACGCGATCGCGGTCTTCGAGATGATTAACCGATTTCAGGAAAATTTGTCAACTGACAAATTTTCCTTTTCTTTTATTATTAATTTGTGTAGACTAGTTTAATGAAGACTGTAATAAGGGAGGGGAATGACTGTGTCTACAGGAATTTGGATTTTAATCGTCGTTATCGGCGTATTGGTTGGGTTAACTGGTGGTTTCTTCGGTGCCCGGCACTATATGCAAAATTACTTGAAGCAAAATCCACCAATTAGTGAAGAGATGCTTCGTAGTATGATGATGCAAATGGGTCAACGCCCATCCGAAAAGAAGTTACATCAGATGTTGAATTCGATGAAAGCTGCATCTAAAAACGATAACAAGTAGTAAAAAGTGTCGGCTCGCTTTAAATTGCGATCACCGACACTTTTTTATTATCGAACTTAATGTTTCTGACGGGTTGTAGCAGGATCAACGTATTTGAACGTTGGGTCGATTTGACGATCCAAGTCGTCAAAAGCGTGCAACATTTTAGTCTCAATTTGTTTTTGACCAGCTTCATCCAATTTCAGTTTACGATCAATATCAATCGGTTGACCGAAACGGACGGTAACCCGCTGACGGCTAAAGAGTTGTTTGAAGGTCAATGGGCCTTGGTAAACGGTTGGGACTAGTGGAACACCGGCCATCTTAGCGATGACGGTTGCACCGCCCTTAAGTTCTTGTGAGTGGCGCGTTCCTGATGGAAACATGATTAGTGAAAGCTTACCGCTGCGCAAAAATTTGACGGGGGTCTTGATTGCTGAAGGTCCTGGATGTTGCCGATTGACAGGAAAGGCGTTCGCATGAACGAGAATGAACCGCAGAACGGGATTCTTAAATAGTTCTTCCTTGGCCATAAAGCTAAATTTCATTGGACTGCCAGCCAGTGCATAGTACAACGGGTCAAACCACGTGCGGTGTGGCCCAACTAAGATATAGGCCCCCTCTGGTAGGTTTTCCCGTCCTTGATAGCGGGGCCGACCGTTAATAATGGTGATGATTAGCCGGACTAGTCCGCGCATAAATGAATAAAACATCACGATCTTCCTTTCGTTTAATAACTGCTCACAGTATGACGAAATTTGGCAAATTCTGCAAGTTAATTGTATGATAGCTGTGCGACGAATTGAATGGAGAGGTGGCCGAATATGGCAGACGTCACGTTACACGCCGATGAGCGTATTGATCAATTATATAGTCAAGATATTCAAATCATTCAAAGTTCCCAAGTCTTTGCGTTCTCACTGGACGCGGTTTTATTGGGTGACTTTGCCCAGGTTGCGAAGGGTGCTAAGAGCCAGATTGTGGATCTCTGTGCTGGCACTGGCGCAGTAGGTCTATTCGCCAGTGCCAAAACTCAAGGTCATATTACGGCGGTCGAAATCCAGCCCCGGTTGGCTGAGATGGCCCAACGCAGTGTTATTTTGAACGATTTAACCCAGCAAATGACAGTTCTGAACGAAGACTTATTGGCAATTACGCACCAATTACCGAAGGATTCGGTGGATACCGTCTTGTGTAACCCGCCGTATTTTAAAGATCAACCGCAGAGTGTCAAAAATCCAAATCCTCATTTGGCGATTGCCCGCCATGAATTGTCCGCTAATTTAGATCAGATTCTAGCGGTAACTAGTGATTTGTTGAAAATGAATGGTAAAGCCTATTTTGTGCACCGTCCTGAACGTTTGGATGATTTATTCAGTGCGATGGCGGCCAATCGGTTGGCACCCAAACGGATGCGGTTCGTCCACCCGAAAGCACAACGGGAAGCGAACATGGTTCTAATCGAAATGATCAAGGACGGGAAACGCAACGGTGTTCGAATCATGCCGCCGCTTGTCGTTTATCGTGATGATGGTGAATACGGGGAAGAGGTGCACACGTTACTCTATGGCAAGCACAAGTAAGCCGGCTGCGTCCACGACGGCAATCAAAAAATATTATTTTTATGTACTATTATGTGCTGATCAAACGTTGTATGGTGGTTTTACGGATAACTTGCAGCGACGATTAGCAACGCACAATGCGGGCAAAGGGGCTAAATATACGCGGGTCAGATCACGGCGGCCTTTGCAATTAATTTATCATGAAACTTTCACTGACAAATCAAGTGCGTTAAAGGCTGAATATGCCTTCAAACACCAATCGCGAGCTGCCAAGCTAAAATACTTGTCAGCTCACGATGTGAAAATTTAGCGAAGTTTTCACAATTTATGATTCTATTTCTCGCATTTACTGTTATAATATTTACTGTATCAATATATAGGAGGAATTTTTGTAATGAAAATTATTGCATATGCTGTACGTGATGACGAACGTCCATTCTTCGATACTTGGATGAAAGAAAACCCAGATGTTGAAGTTAAATTAGTTCCAGAATTACTTACTGAAGACAACGTTGACTTAGCTAAAGGCTTCGACGGTGCCGATGTATACCAACAAAAGGACTATACTGCTGAAGTATTGAACAAGTTAGCCGACGAAGGGGTTAAGAACATCTCTCTTCGTAACGTTGGTGTTGATAACTTGGACGTTCCTACTGTTAAAGCACGTGGCTTAAACATTTCTAACGTACCTGCATACTCACCAAATGCGATTGCTGAATTATCAGTAACGCAATTGATGCAATTATTACGTCAAACCCCATTGTTCAACAAGAAGTTAGCTAAGCAAGACTTCCGTTGGGCACCAGATATTGCCAAGGAATTAAACACCATGACTGTTGGTGTTATCGGTACTGGTCGGATTGGCCGTGCTGCCATCGATATTTTCAAAGGCTTCGGCGCTAAGGTTATCGGTTACGATGTTTACCGGAATGCTGAACTTGAAAAGGAAGGCATGTACGTTGACACCTTGGACGAATTATACGCCCAAGCTGATGTTATCACGTTACACGTTCCTGCATTGAAGGATAACTACCACATGTTGAATGCGGATGCCTTCAGCAAGATGAAAGATGGCGCCTACATCTTGAACTTTGCTCGTGGGACACTCATCGATTCAGAAGACTTGATCAAAGCCTTAGACAGTGGCAAAGTTGCCGGTGCCGCTCTTGATACGTATGAATACGAAACTAAGATCTTCAACAAAGACCTTGAAGGTCAAACGATTGATGACAAGGTCTTCATGAACTTGTTCAACCGCGACAATGTTTTGATTACACCACATACGGCTTTCTACACTGAAACTGCCGTTCACAACATGGTGCACGTTTCAATGAACAGTAACAAACAATTCATCGAAACTGGTAAAGCTGATACGCAAGTTAAGTTTGACTAATCTCGATTATCACTGAAAATGGCGTCACTCATCTGAGTGACGCCATTTTTTATACTTTCATCTAATGGGGCCTTTTTGAAGCGTTAACCCCAAGCGTACTTTCAATGCTGTTATTATCCATAACAAAAAGCCCACAATCGAGCTGGTTGCACGACTGTGGGCTTCACAAGTAAGCGATTTTGTTAGCGATAACACAATTAAGTGTTGCTAGGTAAAGGTCTTGCTAGCACGTACTTACCGTGGTTGTTACCAGCATAAGTTGCTCGTAGCTTTAACGCCAGTATGCGTCTATGAAGCGCTGGCGGCTTGAAGAAGTGCTAGCAATAGTTCATTTAGTTCCGCTGGACTCTGGATGATTTGATCAGGAATTACGCTCGGTGTCACCTGGTCATTGCGCCGGTGATTAAACCAAAAAGTTTGCCACCCAGCGTGTTTGGCACTGGTCATGTCGAGTGCTGCATTGTCACCAACGTAAACGGCTTCGTTGGCCTTGATGCCAACCTGATGGGCCCACGTCGTGAAAATCGATGGGTCGGGTTTAGCAATACCCAATTCTTCTGAGATAAAGATGTTATCCGGATGCACGAAATGTTCAATTTGTAATTGATGTAACTTTTGATGCTGAATCGGCGCTGGCCCGTTGGTAATGATACCAATTTTAAATGCGTGACTGAGCTTGGTCAGCGTCGCACTCAGCCCATCGAAAAGGCAAATCTGATTTAGTTCCTGCTGATAGGCCATTTCAAATTGGATAGCCCGATCAGTGCTGATGTGGACTTTGCTGGGTGCTAACGCGTGTCGAATACGGGCGGTTTGCCACGCTTCCAGCGTCATAGTTGTATCAGTGACCTGGTTAAAGGTACGGTCATTAAAATCATGGAACCGGTTAAAAATTTGTGCCAATTCAGTGCTGCTCAAAGCCTGGTTAAAAGTTTTAGTTAAGGCAGCAGTGAACGGTGATTTTTGATCATACAACGTATCGTCAAGGTCAAAAATGATGGCTTTTATCATTATTAAGTGAGCCCCCTATGCGAGATTGTATTTTAACACACTTTCAGGAATTCACAAATTCTTGATGAAATTGCTTGCAAGCACTAGTAATTTTCGGTATACTAATTTTCGGTGTTAAAACCAATTCACACCTACTGCGATAATCATGGCGGTGCTCGGGAGAGTGCCATGATTAGTTGAACGGTGGGGAGGAATAAAACAAATTTTTTGGAGGCACATTTATTATGGCTGTTATTTCTATGAAACAATTGCTTGAAGCCGGTGTCCATTTCGGTCACCAAACTCGTCGTTGGAACCCAAAGATGAAACCATACATCTTTACGGAACGGAACGGCATCTACATCATTGACTTACAAAAGACGGTCAAGATGATCGACTCAGCTTACAACTTCGTTAAGGATGCTGCGGCTGATGATGGTGTTATCTTGTTTGTTGGGACTAAGAAACAAGCCCAAGATTCAATCGAAGAAGAAGCAACCCGTGCAGGTCAATACTACGTTAACCATCGTTGGTTAGGTGGGACTTTGACTAACTGGAACACCATCCAAACACGGATCAAGCGTCTTAAAGACTTGAAGAAGATGGAAGCTGATGGCACCTTCGAACGGTTACCTAAGAAGGAAGTTTCATTATTAATGAAGCAACGTGCCAAGCTTGAAAAGTTCTTGGGCGGTATCGAAGACATGCCTCGGATTCCAGATGTAATCTTCATCGTTGATCCTCGTAAGGAACAAATCGCCGTTAAGGAAGCTCAAAAATTGAACATTCCGATCGTTGCGATGGTTGATACGAACACTGATCCAGATGACATCGACGTTATTATTCCTTCAAACGATGACGCAATCCGTGCCGTTCGTTTGATCACTTCTAAGATGGCTGATGCTGTCATTGAAGGTCGTCAAGGTGAAGACGAAGATGTTACTGAAGATTCTTTCAAGGACAACAAGGACGCTAAGAAGTCCGTTGACTCATTGGAAGACATCGTTGAAGCTGTTGAAGGCGACAACGACGCCAAGTCTGACAAATAATTAATTGAAATAATTAGGCTGCCTAAAAATCGCGGACCATTACGGCCTGATTTTGCGGGCAGCTTTTTATCTAAAATCAAGATACTCAAAGGAGAGTAAACTATGGCAAAGATTTCTGCAGCACAAGTTAAAGAACTTCGTGATAAAACCGGTGTTGGTATGATGGACGCTAAAAAGGCGTTAGTTGAAACTGAAGGCGACATGGAAAAAGCCGTTGACGTTTTACGTGAAAAAGGGGTTGCTAAGGCCGAAAAGAAGAGTGGCCGGGTTGCTGCCGAAGGGATTGCTGCTGTTGCAATCAAGGACAACAAAGCTGCCATTGTTGAAATCAACTGTGAAACTGATTCAGTTGCTTCAACTGACAAGTTCAAAAACTTGGTAACTGAAGTTGCCGACAAGATCGCTGAAGAAGAACCAGCTTCCGTTGACGACGCCTTAGCTTTGAAGACGGCTAACGGGACGGTTAAAGATGACGTCATCGAAACGACTCAAGTAACTGGTGAAAAGATCAGTCTTCGTCGTTTCCAAGTTGTTGAAAAGGGTGCTGACCAAAGTTTTGGTTCATACATCCACAACGGTGGCCAAATTGCAGCCTTAGTTGTCTTAGACGGTGCTGACAGTGCTACTGCTAAGGACGTTGCCATGCACGTCGCTGCTATCAATCCTGAGTATGTTAACCGTGAACAAGTTCCTGCTGACCGGTTAGCTCATGAAAAAGACGTGCTTGTTAAGGAAGCCTTGAATGAAGGTAAACCTGAAAAGATCGTTGAAAAGATGGTTGAAGGCCGTTTAAACAAGTGGCTTTCAGAAATCAGCTTGGATGACCAAGAATTCGTTAAGGATTCTGATCAAACTGTTGCGCACTTTGTCGAATCAAAGGGTGGCAAGGTTAGCTCATTCATTCGTTTTGAAGTTGGCGAAGGAATCGAAAAGAAGGCTGATAACTTCATCGATGAAGTTATGAACCAAATTAAAGACTAATTACTGACTAAGGGATTAGCTAATTGGGGATTACGACGGAAAGCAATTTTCGGCGTAGTCCCTTTTTGTAAAGTAACGGGTTGAAGCCGCTTTAAAAAGAGAATTCGGTTAATTTTTGCGCCGGATTACGGCTGGATACCAAACGCTTATTGAAATATATGGTAAAATGATAGACAGATAATTTCGAGGAGGACAAAACGATGTCGGAAGTTAAATATAAGCGTGTAATCCTAAAACTGAGTGGGGAAGCCTTAGCTGGTGAGAAGGGCTTTGGAATCAATCCCCCCGTCATTAAAACGGTGGCAGAGGAACTTAAGGACGTCTATGACATGGGCGTACAAATTGCAATCGTCGTTGGTGGTGGCAATATGTGGCGTGGCGAAGCTGGTGCCCAGATGGGTATGGAACGGGCCCAAGCTGATTATATCGGCATGTTAGCCACGATTATGAATGCCTTGGCACTCCAGGATAATCTCGAATCAATTGGTGTGCCGACCCGGGTTCAAACATCCATTGAAATGCGACAAATCGCGGAACCATACATTCGGCGGAAGGCAATGCGCCATCTTGAAAAACGCCGGATCGTTATTTTTGCCGGTGGTACCGGGAGTCCATACTTCTCAACGGATACGACCGCCGCATTACGGGCCGCTGAAATTAATGCGGATGCGATTTTGATGGCCAAAAATGGCGTCGATGGTGTTTACTCGGCTGATCCTAACAAGGATGCTAGTGCAGTTAAATTTGATACGCTTACCCATCTCGACATTATCAACAAAGGGTTACAAGTGATGGATACTACGGCAAGTTCCTTATCGATGGATAATGACATTCCTGTCGTGGTCTTTAACTTGAATGAACCTGGAAACATTCGGAAAGTCGTCGCCGGTGAACACATCGGGACAACAGTCAGGGGGAAATAATATGGCAATTACGGAACCAATTTTAAAAGAAGCACAGGAACGGATGAAGAAGGCGGAAGCTGCTTTACAACGCGAGCTCGGTAATATTCGGGCTGGCCGGGCTAACGCATCATTATTGAATCGGATTTCTGCAGATTATTACGGTGCGCAAACACCACTTAATCAGATGGCGGCAATTACGGTACCCGAACCACGGGTCTTAATGGTGACCCCATTTGATAAGAGTGCCCTTAAAGAAATCGAAAAGGCTATTTTAGCGTCAGACCTCGGTATTAGCCCAGCTAACGACGGTTCTGCGATTCGGTTAGTTATTCCACAATTAACGGAAGAACGGCGTAAAGAACTTGCCAAGGACGTTAAGGCGGAAGGTGAACGTGCCAAGGTCGCCGTTCGAAACGTGCGTCGTGATGCAATGGAAGCCTTGAAGAAGGGCCATAAAGATGGTCAATTCACTGACGACCAGTTACATCAGTTAGAAGACCAAGCCCAAAAGTTAACGGATCAAGCGGGTAAGGACGTCGACGCGATCGTTGCGGACAAAGAAAAAGAAATTTTGGAAGGTTAATGACCGACCAATTTATTAAGGCTTGGAGAAATTCAAGCCTTTTTTTGTTGACGAATAGTTAATTAGTGCTTTTTTTGGTAAAATAGTGCATAGTTAAGCTATTTTTATGGAGGTGCGCCTTGTTCGCTTTTTTTAATAAGAATGATCCTGCAGATAACACCGACGTGCAATTGGATCCTGAACGTATTCCAGCCCATGTCGCCATTATTATGGATGGCAATGGGCGTTGGGCCAAAGCACGGCATTTACCACGGGTTGCTGGCCATAAGGAAGGTATGAACACGGTCAAAAAGATTACGATTGCCGCAAGTGATTTGGGCGTTAAAGTCCTGACGCTTTACGCGTTTTCAACTGAAAATTGGAAGCGGCCAACTGATGAGGTTAATTACCTCATGCAACTGCCAGTGAGTTTCTTTGATACTTTCGTACCGGACTTGATAAAAAATAATGTGCGGGTGCAAGTCATGGGCTACGTTGATCACTTGCCAGAAGCAACGCAAAAAGCAGTCCAAAATGCGATTGCAGATACCAAAGATTGTGATGGGATGGTGCTGAACTTTGCTCTCAACTATGGTTCACGGGCCGAAATCGTGACCGGGGTGCAAAAAATTGCCCAGCAAGTGCAAGATGGTCAATTGGCGGTTGGTGATATCGATGATGCAACCATCGACGCAGCACTGATGACGGCACCACTTGCGCCATACAATGATCCAGATTTGCTGATTCGCACGAGTGGTGAAGAACGCATTTCAAATTTCTTAATGTGGCAGATTGCCTACAGTGAACTGGTCTTTACTGATGTGAAGTGGCCGGATTTCACAGCGGCTACCCTTCAAGCCTGTATCGCGGATTTTCAGAGCCGTGATCGGCGCTTTGGTGGGTTGTCGGATCATAAATAAAAGGGAGTTTTTGGTATGAGACAACGAGTCATTACGGCTGTCGTTGCGTTAATTTTATTTATCCCAGTCATTTTTGTGGGCGGGGTAACCTTAGATATTGTGGCCATGCTGTTAGGGGCCGTTGCGATGAGCGAGTTACTCGTGATGCGTAAAAAATTATTGATTTCATTTGAAGCAATCGTAAGCATGCTTGCAGTTATGATTCAAATTGCACCGAATAACTGGTTCAATGGCTTACCAGACCAATTAAACAAGGAGTACGTGGTTTACTTCTTAGTTATCTTGCTACTGTTACACACTGTGTGGTCGCGGAATCGCTTTTCATTTGATGATGCCGGAATGTTGACGTTAGGCGTCCTGTACATCGGGATGGGCTTCAACTACTTCACGGCTGCGCGGGGTGTCAGTGTTTACATGTTACTCTTCCTGATGTTCATTGTCTGGCTGACAGATAGTGGGGCTTACATGGTCGGACGCAAACTGGGTCGGCATAAAGTCACACCGATCAGCCCCAATAAAACATGGGAAGGTTGTATTGGGGGTAGCGTGATTGGTGTGATCGTTGCCAGTGCCTTTGCAATTGGGTTTCACGTCGGCTATGCTAGCGTCATCAGTATGGTACTGATTACTTTAGTCTTATCAGTAGTTGGCCAGTTTGGCGATTTAGTAGAATCCGCGTTGAAGCGTTACTATGGTGTTAAGGATTCTGGTAAGATCTTGCCGGGACATGGCGGTATCCTAGATCGATTTGATAGTATGTTATTAGTTTTTCCAATTGCACATTTATTCGGCCTCTTTTAAGCTGAGTACCCGAAACGCGGGAGAAAGGAGCGCTTAATTGATCGTTACAATTATTACGTTCATTATCGTTTTCGGAATCTTGGTCATCGTCCATGAATTTGGGCACTTTTACTTTGCCAAAAAGGCTGGGATTCTAGTGCGTGAATTTTCTGTCGGGATGGGGCCCAAGGCGGTCGCGTTTCGTCGTAATGCAACAACTTATACGTTACGGTTTCTGCCAATCGGTGGTTACGTACGGATGGCCGGGGTGGCCGATGATGAAGATGAAGAACTCAAGCCCGGAACGCCAGTTAGTTTGCAAATTGGTCCGGATGGTATTGTTCATTCAATCAATGCTAGTAAGAAGACAACGTTGTTCAATGGAATTCCACTGTCAGTGACGGCGACTGATCTCGAAAAAGAACTCTGGATCGAAGGTTATGAGAACGGGGACGAAAGTGAAGTTAAACACTACGCCGTCGATCATGACGCTACGATCGTTGAAAGCGATGGTACCGAAGTTCAAATTGCACCGGTCGACGTCCAATTTCAATCGGCCAAGTTATGGCAACGAATGTTGACGAATTTTGCCGGACCGATGAATAACTTCATTTTGGCCATCATTACATTTGCAATTCTTGCCTTTATGCAGGGTGGTGTTACGAGTACAACGACCCACGTAGCGGCGACGACAGCAGACTCAGTTGCCCGTACGGCCGGTATTCAAAAGGGCGATCAAATCGTGGCGGTTAACGGTAAAAAAATGACGAGTGCCCAATCGATTTCGCTGTTGATTCAAGACAGCCCGAAGCAACGGTTGACTTTGACCATCAACCGGGCCGGTCAGACTAAAAAAATTGCGGTTACCCCTGCTGCCAAGACGGTCTCTGGTAATCGAATCGGTCAAATCGGGGTCCAATGGGCGACTAAGACCGACACGAGCCTGGGGGCCAAGTTAGCATACGGCTTTACTGGTTCGTGGGGAATTACCAAACAAATTTTTCAAGTGCTTGGTCGGATGGTCACTCACGGGTTCAGTTTGAACGATTTAGGTGGGCCGGTGGCAATCTTTGCCACGACCTCGCAAGCCGCTAAGTCCGGGGTGCGCACGGTGATATATTTGCTCGCCGTGCTGTCGATCAACCTTGGAATTGTTAATTTATTACCGATTCCAGCACTTGATGGTGGTAAACTATTATTAAACATTGTTGAAGGCATTCGGGGTAAACCACTACGGGTGGAAACGGAAAGTGTCATTACCTTGATTGGTTTTGGCCTCCTGATGTTATTAATGATTCTAGTAACTTGGAATGATATTCAGCGATATTTCTTCTAAGTGATATTTAATTTGGAACAATAAGGAGAAGATTTGTAGATGAAACAGTCGAAATTGTTAATCCCAACACTCAAGGAAGTGCCTAATGATGCCGAAGCCTTGAGTCATCAAATGATGTTACGGGCGGGCTATATCCGACAAATTTCAGCCGGAATGTACGCTTATTTGCCATTGGCTTACCGCGTATTGACGAATATTGAAAAAATCATTCGGCAAGAAATGGAAAAAATTGATGCAGCGGAAATGCTGGTACCAGCAGTCATTCCAGCTGAGTTGTGGAAAGCAACTGGGCGTTATGAGACATACGGTCCAGAACTATTCAAGCTGAAGAACCGCCATGACCGAGAATTTATCCTTGGCCCCACGCACGAAGAAACGTTTACGTCAATTGTTCGCGATGAAATCAAATCGTATAAACGGTTGCCATTGACTTTGTATCAAATCCAGGCTAAGTATCGTGATGAAGATCGGCCACGTTATGGGTTACTTCGTGGGCGTGAGTTCATCATGAAGGATGCCTATTCATTTCACGCGGATGAGGCCTCATTAGATGACACGTTCCAAGATATGGCGCAAGCTTATCAGAATATTTTTGAGCGGGTCGGCTTGAAGTTTCGTTCAATCATTGGTGATGGTGGGGCGATGGGTGGAAAGGATTCCCGTGAATATTCGGCCATCGCACCGGTTGGTGAAGATACAATTGTTTATTCGGATGCGAGTGATTATGCGGCTAATCTTGAAATGGCTCGGAGTTTATACGTCCCAAAGAAGTCACATGCTTCGTTAAAGGATATGGAAAAGATCGATACTCCCGGAGTGGGCACGATCGACGAACTGGCTGAGTTCTTAAAAGTTGGTGCTGACCAACTGGTTAAGAGTATTCTGTTTATTGCAGACGATCAGCCAGTAATGGCACTGGTTCGTGGCGATCATGAAGTCAACGATGTTAAGTTGAAGAATTACCTTGGTGCGGATTTCTTGGAAATGGCTACGCCAGAACAAGCCCAACAATATTTGGGCGCTAGCTTTGGTTCACTCGGCCCAGTTAACGTTCATGATGACGTTAAAATTGTCGCTGACCAGTATGTGAAGGACATGGTCAACATTACGGTCGGGGCTAACGAAGACGGTCATCACTTCACGAACGTCAACCCTGAACGTGATTTCCACGCGGAAGCTTACGTTGACATTCGCTTTGTTCAGGAAGGTGAGTTATCACCAGATGGTGCGGGCGTCTTGAAGTTCACCAAGGGTATCGAAATTGGACATATTTTCAAACTTGGCACCCGTTATTCTAAAGACTTGCACGCAGAAGTCTTGGATGCCAATGGACGTAATATTCCGGTAATTATGGGCTGCTATGGGATTGGTGTCTCACGGTTGTTGTCTGCCATCGCTGAACAACGCGCTGATGAAAATGGGTTGATTTGGCCAAAAGCAATTGCACCATTTGATGTGCACGTGATTCCGGTTAACCCGAAGAAAGCGGACCAGGTTGAGGTTGCCGACCAAGTTGAAGCACAATTAGAAGCCGCTGGGTACAACGTTTTGTATGATGATCGGAAGGAACGTCCTGGTGTGAAGTTTGCTGATTCCGACTTAATGGGCATTCCTGCTCGGATTACCATTGGGAAAAAGGCCAGCGAAGGAATCGTCGAGATCAAGCTTCGCCAGACTGGTGAGACTTTGGAAGTTAAACAGGAAGAAATCGCCAACAACTTGGCCGTTCTGCTCAAGAATATCGATTAAAATGCTGCAAAACTAAGTTAATAAAAATATGGCAACTACCCGTTGATAGTCGCCAACAACAATCACCTGGTTAGATTCCGTTGACTGGGTGATTTTTGTTTGCCGATTAATCACGTGGCTCAACGGTCAGACTGTGATAAAATAGTAACGTTTCAAGTGAACGATTTGTGCGTTCACTGAAGATTATTTCAGATGCCGTTAATCGCCGAGGCATCACGGTCTCGGTTAAGCAAACTGACAAAGTAGTGCCAACTGTGGACCGCGGCCCTGAGCACTTAATTGGGGTTCTAGTTAATATTAAAAGTCTTGCTTGGCGTTGGGTTAGTTGTTAGCGACTAAGTCATCGTTGAAACGGGATTCTGTTTCTAGTGGGTCACGGTTAGCAGCTTTTGATTTTAAGATTGGATTTGCTTTAATATATATGCAAGCGCAAATTAACAAGTACGGTGCGTGTCTTACTAACTGATTGTAATCAACAAAAGGAGGACCACTGGTGAGTTTAAACCAACAAGAAATGTTCGAGAAGTTACTCGAACAAATTGAAATGCCAACGGGTCCTGAATTTACAGAAGCAGCGATCGATAAATTGACCGTTCATCAAGCTTCCAAGGTTTGGGAATTTCATTTGCATTTCCAACATGTTTTACCTTATACACAATTTATGACTTTTCAAAACAAACTCCAAATCGCCTTTAAAGAAATTGCACGCGTGACCTTTACGATCGTGACTGATGATACCGAGGTCAATGGTCGTGAACTAGCTGAATACTGGGAATGGATCGTTCAGCACAGTGGGATCAAGTCGCCCCTGGTCCAATCATTGTGTAACAGCAACGTGCCGACTTATGAAGATGGTCGGGTCATTTTGTTGGCTGAAAATGAAGTTATTCAAAATTTTCTAACTAACCAAGCATTAGGGCCGATTGAGAGTACCTATCATCGCTTGGGCTTCCCGAAGTTCTCCGTCCACACGATGATTGATGAGAGTGCTTCACAGGCGAAGATCAAGGAATTTCATGAACAAAAAGCGAAGTCTGATCAAGCGTTGGCTCAAAAAGCGGAAGCGGCTATCAAAAAGGCCAATGAGAAACGGCAAAAGCAGGCGGATGCACCAGCACCAATTGATGGTCCTGTCCAATTAGGCAAGCAGATCAACCCGCAAGAGCCGGCTAAACAGATGGTCCAAATTACTGAAGAAGAACGGTCGGTCGTCGTGGAAGGCTATGTCTTCGATATGGAAGTGCGGACGTTGCGTTCCCAGCGGCAGTTATTGATTCTAAAGGTGACCGACTATAGTTCGTCAATGGTCGTCAAGAAGTTCTCACGGAATGCTGATGACGAGGCACAATTCGCGGCACTGAAGCCTGGAATGTGGGTACGTGTACGTGGTTCTGTGCAGGAAGATAGTTTTATGCGCGATTTAACGATCAATGCGTATGATATTAACGAAACGTCGCATGCCAGTCGGCAAGACACGGCGCCGGCAGATGAGAAGCGGGTTGAATTGCACTTGCATTCTAATATGAGTCAGATGGATGCAACCAACAGTGTCAGTGATTATGTCAAACAAGCCGCTAAATGGGGCCATCCGGCGATTGCGATTACGGATCATTCGGGGGCACAGGCGTTCCCAGAAGCGTTTGCGGCTGGTGAAAAAAATAATATCAAAATTTTATACGGTGTCGAAGCTAACATGGTTGATGACGGGGTGCCGATTGCTTATAATGACGCCCACGTTGATTTGAAAGAGTCCACCTACGTTATTTTTGATACTGAAACAACGGGGTTGTCCGCCATTTATGACCGGGTCATCGAATTGTCAGCGGTTAAGATGGTCAAGGGGAACGTCGTTGATCAGTTTGAGGAATTTATTGACCCTGGTTTTCACTTGTCGGAAACAACCACTAATTTGACGAGTATCACCGATGATATGGTGCGGGGCTCTAAATCGGAAGAAGAAGTGTTTAAACTTTTCCGCGAATTTTATGGTGATGCAATCGTGGTCGGTCATAACGTCACCTTTGATATTGGCTTTATGAATACGGGCTATGCCCGGCATCACATGGGGCCGATTACAAATCCAATTATTGATACGTTGACGCTGGCGCGGTGGCTGTATCCGAATTTACGCGGGTACCGCTTAAACACCCTAGCCAAAAAATTCAACGTTAATTTGGAGCACCATCACCGCGCCATCTATGATGCTGAGACGACTGGTCATTTGAACCACCTGTTTTTGAAAGATGCGGAGGACCGTTATCAGGTTCAATTCCACGATCAGCTGAATGATCATATGAATGAAAATGCGGCTTACCGCCATGCCCGGCCATTTCATGCGACATTGTATGCGCAAACCCAAGCGGGGTTGAAAAATCTCTTCCGAATTATTTCCTTGTCGAATGTTGAGTACTATTACCGCGTGCCCCGTGTACCCCGCAGTGTTTTAAACAAATATCGGGATGGCATCCTGGTCGGTTCGGCTTGTTCTAGTGGTGAAGTCTTTACTGCAATGATGCAAAAGGGGAAGGAAGAGGCCCGACAAAAGGCCGGCTACTATGACTTCCTGGAAGTACAACCGAAACCGGCATATTCGGCGCTGATCGAGAGTGGTTTGATTGCTGATACGGATCATTTGGAAGAAATTATCAGCAACATGGTGGAACTAGGCCATGAGATGAATATCCCGGTTGCTGCTACGGGGGATGTGCATTATCTGAATCCTGAGGATAAGATTTATCGTAAGATTTTGATTCATTCACAGCCCGGTAACCCGTTAAATCGGACTGAACGGCCAGACGTGCATTTTCGCTCAACGGATGAGATGCTTAAAGATTTCGATTTCTTAGGTACGGAGACGGCACATGAGGTCGTGGTTGACACGCCCCGCGCGCTTGCTGACCAATTTGAAATCGTGCGACCGGTCAAGGATAAGTTGTATACTCCGCGGATGAAGGGTGCCGAAGCGGAAATCGAAAAACTGACGATGGATCGTGCCCATGCGTGGTACGGTAATCCGTTGCCAGAAATCGTCCAAAAACGAGTGGATAAAGAACTCAAGAGTATCATCGGTAACGGGTTCTCGGTCATTTACTTAATTGCCCAACGCCTAGTATTTAAGAGTAATAAAGATGGTTACTTGGTTGGGTCTCGGGGGTCAGTCGGTTCGAGTATCGTAGCGACGCTGTCTGGGATTACTGAAGTGAACCCGATGCCACCGCATTATCGGTGTCCAAATTGTCAGTACTCGCACTTTTATACGAATAACGAGTATGGATCGGGCTATGATTTACCACCTAAGGATTGCCCTGAATGTGGGACTGACATGGTGCGTGATGGGCAAAACATTCCCTTCGAAACGTTCTTAGGATTTTATGGGAACAAGGTGCCGGATATTGATTTGAACTTCTCTGGGGACTACCAACCCATTGCCCATAATTACACCAAAGTTTTGTTCGGTGAGAAAAATGTGTACCGAGCCGGGACAATTGGAACGGTCGCTGATAAGACTGGTTATGGTTATGTCAAGGCGTATGAACGGGATACGAATCAAACACTTCGTTCGGCGGAAGTTGACCGATTAGCAAAGGGAACGACTGGCGTCAAACGGACGACTGGGCAACATCCGGCCGGTATTATCGTTGTGCCGGATTACATGGATATTTATGATTTCACGCCCGTCCAGTATCCGGCTGATGATCAGAGTGCGGCCTGGCAAACGACCCACTTTGATTTCCATTCGATTCATGATAATATTTTGAAAATTGATATTCTGGGACATGATGATCCGACGATGATTCGAATGTTACAAGATTTGTCGGGTGTCCAACCTGAGAGTATTCCACCAGTTGATCCGCACGTCATGAAGATTTTCTCCAGTCCTGAAGTTTTAGGAGTCACAGAAGACCAGATTTTCTCGAAAACGGGGACGCTGGGAATTCCAGAATTTGGGACGCGGTTTGTCCGTGGGATGCTCGAAGAGACTCACCCATCCACGTTTAACGAATTACTTCAGATTTCAGGACTTTCACACGGGACTGACGTGTGGTTAGGAAATGCTGAAGAATTGATCAAGGATGGCACGGTTACGCTGGCCGAAGTTATTGGTTGTCGTGATAACATCATGACCGACTTGATTCACTACGGCATGGAATCTGATATGTCTTTCCAAATTATGGAACACGTGCGGAAGGGTCGGGGGATCCCGGATGAATGGCAACAAGCAATGAAGGATGCCAACGTTCCCGACTGGTACATTGAATCTTGTCTAAAGATCAAGTATATGTTCCCGCGGGCCCATGCGGCAGCCTATATCTTAATGGCGTTGCGGGTGGCTTACTTTAAAGTGTACTTCCCGTTGATTTATTACACGGCTTATTTCTCAGTCCGTGCTGACGATTTTGACCTGGTTGCGATGGCCCATGGTAAAGATGCTGTCAAAGCGTCAATGAAGGCGATCACTGACAAAGGGATGGATGCTAGCGCCAAGGAGAAAAACTTACTGACCGTTTTAGAGTTAGCCAACGAAATGTTGGAGCGGGGCTTTAAATTCTCCATGGTCGACCTTGACAAATCTGATGCTTCGGATTGGCTGATCGATGGTGATACGTTGATTGCGCCGTTCCGAGCAGTTCCGGGGTTAGGGTTGAACGTTGCCAAGCAAATCGTTGCTGCCCGAGCGGACAAGCCGTTCCTGTCGAAGGAAGACCTGTCTAAGCGTGGAAAAGTGTCGAAGAGTTTGATCGACTTTATGACTGAAAATGGTGTGTTAAGTGATTTGCCAGATGAAAACCAACTCTCGTTGTTCTAGAAAACACGACAATTGTTAAAGTTTGATGAATTTTTGCGGTGGTTGATGCATTTAACAGCACTCAGACAGATTTATCTGATTTAGGGCCTGTAATGTTGATACACCGGCAATTGTCAGGCTGTTGAAGCGGAAGTTTACTGTGACTTGAAAGCTAACGGCTAAATGCTATAAATGGCGTAAACTTGCGGTTTCAACATAATTGTGCTAATATATGGGTTGTAATTTAAAACTCGTTAACGAGTGAGCAGCGATGCTCACTCTTTTTATTGGACTAATCTGAATAGGAGGCGCAGCCTTGAGTAGTAATGTTGTTGAAACCATTCAGCCAGTGGCCGCAGCCATTGTCAGTGCTCACCAGTTTGAACTCGTGGATCTTGAATTTGTTCGCGAGGGTCAAAGCTGGTATTTGCGATTATACATTGACAAACCGGGCGGCATTAATATTGAAGAATGTGCAATGGTTAGTGATGAACTTAGTGAAAAGCTAGATGCGATGGAGCCTGATCCCATTCCCCAAGCTTACTTTTTGGAAGTTTCTTCTCCTGGTGCGGAACGCCCATTGAAGAAGGAAGCAGATTTTCAAAATGCTATTGGTAAGTACGTGCACGTTGGCTTATACCAGAAGTTGGATGGCAAGAAAATTTTTGAAGGTGATTTGACAGCGGTGACGCCGACCACTTTGACCATCGATTACTTGGATAAGACACGTCACAAGACGGTGACGATCAACCGAGAACAAATCTCACAAGCCCGCTTAGCGGTAAAGTTCTAAATAAGTAAAGGAGTCTACACATGAGCAAGGAATTATTAGGGGCCTTAGACACCCTCGAATCAGAAAAGGGCATTAAAAAAGAAGTTGTCATCGAAGCCTTAGAAGCGGCACTCGTTTCAGCCTATAAGCGTAATTATGGCCAGGCTCAAAACGTTGAAGTTGACTTTGACCAAATTAAGGGTAATATTCACGTTTATGCCGTTAAAGAAGTGGTTGAAGACGTCTTTGATTCACGTTTAGAAGTTAGTTTGCAAGATGCATTGGCTATCAACCGAGCCTACGAAATCGGTGATGATATTCGATTTGAAGTAACACCGAAGAACTTCGGCCGAATTGCAGCGCAGACGGCTAAGCAAGTCATCATGCAACGAGTTCGTGAAGCAGAACGTGGCATTATTTATGACGAATACAGCCAGTATGAAAATGAAATCGTCACTGGTGAAGTTGAGCGCCAAGATAACCGATTTGTCTACGTTAGTTTGGGCAAAGTAGAAGCGGTCATGGGTCGTTCTGATCAGTTACCTGGTGAAGTTTATCGGATTCATGACAAAATTAAGGTTTACGTCTCGAAAGTTGAAAACGCAACGAAGGGCCCCCAAGTATTCGTTTCGCGGACTGCACCAGATTTGTTGAAACGTTTGTTTGAACAAGAAGTTCCTGAAATTTTCGATGGCATCGTTGAAATCGTTTCGATTGCACGTGAAGCCGGTGATCGGGCGAAAGTTGCTGTTCGTTCAAACAATCCTAACGTTGATCCAGTCGGTACCTGCGTCGGTCCCAAGGGACAACGGGTTCAAACGATTGTCAATGAATTACACGGCGAAAATATGGACATCGTGGAATGGACGGATGATCAAGCCGTATTTATCGCGAATGCATTGAACCCAGCGGAAGTTTTGGATGTTATTTTTGATCCTGAAAATGAGCGGGGTTGTACCGTGGTCGTTCCAGATTATCAATTATCATTGGCAATCGGTAAGCGTGGTCAAAATGCTCGTTTAGCTGCTAAATTGACCGGGTTCAAGATCGATATTAAATCGGAAACCGAAGCTTCTGATATAATGGATGCAAACCCTGATGATGTTGCAGTTGCCGAAACGGAAACGACTGAAGCAGCATCAGACGCGGCAGTGCAGTCCGATACCGGCGAAGATGAGGAACCAGCAACGTCCGACGCAGCCGTGGCGACGCCTGCCTCAGAAACTGCTGTGGATGAATCAGCAAGTGACGCTGAATAAGTTCGTCACTAAGTGAGTGAAGTAACTAAAGGAGGTCTGGGATTATGAAAAAAAGAAAAGTGCCGTTACGAAAGGACATTGTGACGGGTGAAATGCATCCCAAAAAAGACTTAGTCCGGGTCGTTAAGAATAAGCAGGATGAAGTGTCCGTTGATCCGACTGGTAAAAAGCCGGGACGCGGCGCCTACATTGCCTTAGACGTACAAGTTGCACAACGTGCCAAGCAAGAAAAGACTTTTGATAAGGCGTTTGGTATCAAAGTGGGTGCAGACTTTTACGATGAGTTAGTGGCTTATGTTGATCATCAACAAGCCCGAAAGGAACTCTTCGGAAATGACGCCTAAGCAAGCTTGTTTAAACCTACTGGGCCTTTCACGGCGTGCCAGCAAGCAAATTGCAGGCGAAGGGCTAGCCCTGGCTGCAATTCGTAATCAGACGGCTAAACTGGTCTTTATTGCCAGCGATGCCGGTTCCACGACTGCCAAAAAGTTTCATGATAAGGCCCAATCTTATGATGTTCCAGTGATCGATACCTTTACTAAAGCAGAATTAAATACGGCTACTGGTAATAAGCGCACTGTTTATGCAATTACCGATGCCGGATTTGCCAAGAAAATGGTGGCGATCATGACACAGTAAAGGAGGGTGAAGATATGGGGAAAAAGCGAATTTATGAGTTAGCGAAGGAGCTCAACGTCCCAAGTAAACAGCTGATTGCGCAAGCACAGCAGTTGGGATTCTCCGTCAAAAATCATATGTCGACACTCGGTGACAGTGAGGCGCGCCAGTTACAAGGCACGACCACAGTTACCCATCCTAAATCTCAACCGGCTCCAGCTAAAACGAGTCGGGCTACGCAAGCCGTAGCAAAAAATGTGACACGAACTGCTAATCAGCAGCAATCCAACTCGCGTCATCAACAGAGTGGTGATTCTTTGAATAATAATCGTAATAATAACCAAAATAATAGTCAAAGTCGTAATAGTAACGGTAATCGAAGCAATAACGGCGGTAACCGTACTAACAGTAATAACGGCAATCGTTCGGCCAATGCTTCACGGAGCAACAGTGCTCGTAATAACGGTGGGAGCAATACGAACCGGTCTAACAACAATAATAATAATAACCGGTCTAATAATAACAATCGCTCAAATACGAGTAACAACCGCACCAACAATACTGGTAATCGAAGCAATAATGGTGGTCAGAACCGGAACAACAACCGGACTACGATGAACAACAATAATAACAACAGTAACCGGAGCAATGGGTCGAATAATAGTTCGCGTAATGGCAGCGGCCGCTTTGGTGGTAGTTTGAATAGCAACAATAACGGTGGTGGTCGTTATCGTGGCGGTAACAACAATAACCGTCGGCGTAACAACCGGAACAATAAGAGCCGGAACAATAAGAATCAACGGATCCGCCAGGTCAATAATAAGCCAGCGCCAGTTCGTAAGGACAAGCCGTTGCCAGAAACACTGGTTTACACGGTCGGCATGAATGCCCAGGATTTGGGTAAATTATTGCACCGTGAACCTGCTGAAATTATCAAGAAGTTATTCATGTTAGGTGTTGCAGTTAACCAAAATCAGTCCTTGGATAAAGATACGATTGAAATCTTAGCCACTGATTACGGGATCAATGCGCAAGAAAAGGTCCAAGTTGATGTGACCGATTTGGACAAGTTCTTTGATGATGAAGTTAATAATACCGACAATTTGGCGCCACGGGCACCGGTTGTTACGGTCATGGGACACGTTGACCATGGGAAGACGACCCTATTGGACCAATTGCGGCATACTCACGTTACAGAGGGCGAAGCCGGTGGGATCACTCAGGCTATTGGGGCTTACCAAGTTAAGCATGATGGTAAGGTTATTACATTCCTGGATACGCCAGGACATGCGGCCTTTACTGAAATGCGGGCGCGTGGTGCTGACATCACCGACATCACCGTGTTAGTTGTTGCTGCTGATGATGGGGTCATGCCACAAACAATCGAAGCCATCAACCATGCTAAGGCTGCTAAAGTACCAATCATCGTTGCCGTTAACAAGATTGATAAGCCGGGTGCCAACCCTAACCACGTGATGGAACAATTGACTGAATATGGTCTGATTCCTGAAGATTGGGGTGGCGATACGATCTTTGTTCAGATTTCAGCGAAGTTCGGTAAGAACCTAGATGAATTGTTGGATATGATCTTACTTCAGTCAGAAGTGCTCGAATTAACGGCCAACCCTAAGCAAAATGCTGCGGGATCTGTATTGGAAGCTAGTCTTGACCGTGGAAAAGGTTCTACCGCAACGTTACTTGTTCAACAAGGGACCATGCATGTTGGTGATCCAATTGTTGTGGGGAATACTTACGGAAAAGTCCGGACAATGACCAATGACCATGGTAAGCGGATTAAGGAAGCCGTGCCATCGACGCCAATTGAAATCACTGGTTTGAATGATGTGCCGGATGCTGGTGATCGCTTCGTGGTCTTTGATGATGAAAAGACGGCCCGTGATGCTGGTGAACAACGTGCTAAGCAGGCATTGATGGAAGAACGGAAGCAAACTGCTCACGTCACCTTGGATAACTTGTTTGATTCAATGAAACAAGGTGAACTTAAGGAAGTTGACGTGATTATTAAGGCTGATGTTCAAGGTTCTGTTGAAGCTTTAGCTGGTAGTTTACGTAAAATCGACGTTGAAGGTGTGCGGGTCAATATCATCCATACAGCGGTTGGGGCGATCAACGAAAGTGACGTGGCCTTGGCGGAAGCAAGTAACGCGATTATTATCGGGTTCAATGTGCGGCCAACACCACAAGCCAAAGCCCAAGCCGATACTGACGATGTTGATATTCGCTTGCATCAAGTTATCTACAACGCGATCGATGAAATCGAGAGCGCGATGAAGGGAATGCTCGAACCAACTTATAAAGAAGAAATCACTGGTCAAGCCGAAATCCGTGAAATCTATAAGGTTTCTAAGATCGGTACGATTGGTGGTGGGATGGTCACTGATGGTGTCATCCACCGGGATTCTGGTGTGCGGGTCATTCGTGATGGTGTCGTTATTTATGATGGCAAGTTAGCTAGCTTACGGCGTTTCAAGGACGACGTTAAGGAAGTTAAACAAGGCTTTGAACTTGGGCTTCGAATCGAAGATTACAACGATATTAAAGTCAACGATGTCATTGAAGCTTACGTGATGAAGGAAGTTCCAGTTGAATAACCTTTAAAAGGGGGATTAGCAGATGGCACAACATTATCGAGTTGGTCGTTTGGAACAGGAAATCGAACGCGAAGTTAATGATATTTTGTTAAAACGGGTTCGTGATCCACGGGTTGCGGGTGTAACCATTACCGGTGTAACGGTAACTGGCGACCTTCAACAAGCGACCATCTACTACAGTATTTTGTCAGATAAGGCATCCGATGGTGAAAAGACGGCGGCTGGATTGACTAAGGCGACGGGATTAATTCGTAGTGAATTAGGCTCACGACTTAGCATCTATAAAACCCCGGAATTAACTTTTGAACGCGACAACTCGGTTCAATACGGTAGCCGGATTGATGAATTAATTAATAACTTAAAGCGTCAAGATTAGGCGCTGGAAAAATAGTCGTTGTGAATCCAGATGGATTGACAGCGACTATTTTTGTGTTCAAATTGAATGGAGCCGTTCGCTGTCAATCACTGAGATTCAGCGGTTTAGATGGTGCTGATTGTAGGGTCACACTAGTCATTCACACACTGCTTGAACGTTGTCGGTAGACTGACTAATCAAGGTAGCCTGCTCGCGACCGTCGCAAACAATTGGTTGAATGAGTAGTCGTACTGAAGACGATTTTTGTAAATAGTAGTAGGATGAGGCGAATTACGCATCGTGGCGCTTTTACAAGCGAAAATGATTTCTTAATTGCAAAATTAAAATGAAATTAGGGTTGACGAATCAAAATGAGAATGTTTTAATATAAACAATCAATGAAACGGAAAGGATAGATGATTATGACGACGTTAGCATTCAACGCAACTTATTATTATGGCTTTGCTTATTTTAGGTAGCGCCCGTGTTGGAACCTTAGATACGGACGGCACCTACGTTCGTGTCTAAGCGGAGTCAATTCATCTTGGCCAGCTAGACACCGTGAGTCTAGCTGGAATAATATCATCAATTAGGATTAAATTTTGATGAGCCGGCTAGATTGTGAAAATCTAGCCGGCTTTTTTTATTTTCACGAAGGAGTTGTTATTCATGCGTCAGCACCAATTATCAATCAGTCTTTACTTAAACTACTTTATTCATGGTATTGGCTTAATTATTTTAACGCAAAACATGCAAGCGTTAGGTCAACACTGGCAGACCCCGTTAGCGACGGTTTCCTATGTCATTTCTGGGATTGGCATTGGTCGCTTACTAGCCTACTTTATTCTGGGAAATTTATCAGATCGTTTTGGCCGTAAAGTCTTCGTCAATCTTGGTATGGCTTGCTACTTCACGTTCTTTGTGGGGATGGCATTGGTCACTAATATTCAGCTGGCATACGGTTTGGCGATTTTGGCCGGTATTGCGAACTCCGCGTTGGATGCGGGAACCTACACGACGTTTATTGAAATGGGTGGGCGGCAAGGCTCAGCCAATGTCTTGTTAAAGGCCTTCATGTCTGCCGGTGAATTCTTATTACCACTGCTCGTTGCCAACTTTGAAGCACAACGAATCTGGTATGGCTGGTCATTTATCCTGGCCGCGGCAATCCTAGTGGTCAACAGTATCCTGTTGAACCGGCAGCAGTTTCCACTAAAAAATCAAGTTGCTCAAGCCGGAACGGGCGTATCCCAGCAACCACTTAAGAACCGGCGCTGGTTGGCGACAGTTGGTTTAGCTGGTTATGGGTATACTTCGATGGCACTTATGATCCTCTACACGCAGTGGGTCAGCTTGTTTGCCACTACGACGTTGCATTTTTCGTCAGTGTTAGCGCACTGGTTGCTTTCACTTTACAGCATTGGGTCAATCACCGGCGTTATTGTGATTTTCTGGTTGTTACGTCGTGGGGTGGCAGAAACCAAATTGTTGTTGGCAATGAATGGCGGCTCGCTGCTGGCGTTAGCGGTTATCTGTTATAGTCCAGCGGCTGGGCTGTCCATGCTGGCTGCTTTCGGGTTTGGGTTTACTGCTGCGGGTGGCGTGATGCAGGTCGGCCTCAATTTATTTATCAAAGGCTATCCCCACATCAAGGGCCGAATCACAGGAATTTATTTCACGTTTGGCAGTATTGCTTCCTTCACGATTCCGCTCGTGACTGGGTGGCTGTCAAAGCAAAATATTGCGACCGCGATGCGCTTTGATTTAGTTATTGCTGTCAGTGGTCTCGCCTTTGTCGGCCTAGCTGTATGGGCGCTACATGTCCCAACCACACTTAGTCAAGAACGCCAACGTATCAATCATATTGACCAGCAAATCGTCCGATTACTCAATCAACGTTTTGAGACGGTTACAGCCATCGGGGAGTTGAAGCAACAACAGCAACTTCCGGTATTAGACCAGCAACGTGAACAATGGGTGTTACAACAAGTTGCGGTGAAGAGTACCCAGACCGCGCATACCCCTTATTTACAAGCTATTTATCAAGCAATTATGCATAACTCACGCGCATATCAGACGGATTTACACACGAATTTACACAAGGAGGATATTGATCATGATTAATTACGTTACGGCAGGCGAATCGCACGGGCCTCAATTGACAGGGGTGCTGACCGGTATTCCGGCTGGCTTACAGCTAGACATTGATGCCATTAATACAGGCCTCGCAGCCCGGCAAGGTGGGTTTGGCCGCGGCAATCGCCAGCAGATCGAACATGACACCGTCCAAATCACTGGTGGCGTGCGGCACGGTGTTACGCTAGGTTCCCCGATTGCATTAACGATTATGAATCGCGATCACGCGCACTGGGCAGCAATCATGGATCCGGTAAGTCCAGCTACGGCAACCAATACGTTGCGGCAAGTCACTCGTCCACGTCCGGGGCATGCTGACTTAGTAGGCGGAATGAAGTATGGTCATCGCGATCTACGAAACGTGCTAGAACGTTCCTCAGCTCGTGAGACAGCCATGCGAGTGGCTATCGGTCAGATTTGTAAGCAATTATTGGCGCAGCTAGATATTCACCTAGTTGGCTACGTTCAACAAATTGGCCCTAAGCAAGTGACGGCCGATTTAACACTATCCGTTGATCAATTACAAGCCCAAATCGCGCAAAATGATTTGCGATTACCAGATGCGGCCTTGGTTCCCGAAATCCATGAGCTGATCACAGCAACGAAGAAGGCCGGGGATACCTTGGGTGGTGTTATCCGGGTCGTTGCCGAAAATGTGCCGGCTGGTTTGGGCAGTTACACGAACTGGGATACCAAATTAGATGGACAGTTAGCCGCAGCAGTGATGGGAGTCAATGCCATGAAAGGTGTTGAAATTGGTGATGGATTTGCGGCTGCCAGCCATTATGGTAGCCAAGTAATGGATGAGATTAGTTGGGATGAACACGCCGGCTGGTCACGGCTGACCAATCATTTGGGCGGCTTTGAAGGTGGCATGACTAACGGAATGCCGATTGTTGTTAAGGCCGCCATGAAGCCGATTCCAACACTTTACAAACCATTACAAAGTGTGGATATCGCGACCAAAGTCAGCCAAAAGGCAAGCGTAGAGCGTTCAGATACGACGGCCATCGTCCCTGCCTCGATTGTGGTTGAAAGTGTGGTAGCGATTGAATTAACGCGAGCATTGACGGCAACGTTTGACGGGAGTAACTTAGCTCGCCTCCAGCAAACAGTGACGGCATACCGCGAAGAACTCCGACAATATTAGGAGGGCCTATGCAGATTCATACTTTAGGCCCGACCGCCACGGATAGTTACGCGGCCGCGCAAGTTTATAATCATCGCAACTGGCAGGACCAAGCGGTGATTGTCGAACACCCGAGCTTTGAAACCATTTTAACTGATTTAACGGCCTATTCTGGTGACCAACTGGTGATACCAGCTGCTTTCAAATCAGACACACTGAATGCCAGCTGGGGGGATATACATTACGCATTATTGTCCCAATTAACGTTGAGCAGTTGTTTTATGACCCAGCTCGATCCACTTGTCGTGCTCCAACGAGTAAATGCCGATAATCAAATTGGTTACACGCATGCAGCGACCGCCCAATTGTTGACGAGGGTCGTGCATCAGGTCGTGGTGCAAACAGTCGCCAGTAAGTATTTAGCGTATCAGGCTTATCAACGTAATCAGGCGGCCTACGTGCTAACTAATGAGAAAAACGTGACACTGACGACTCATGAACGTGAACTTGCACGTTTGACACCTTCGATGGTGTGGTGCGTCTATCAAATAAATTAGGTGATGATGATTAATGATAAAAAAACTAAGTATTCAACCAGCTAGTGGGTTACAAGGTGACTTAAGTGTACCAGGCGATAAAAGTGTCTCACATCGAGGCTTGATTTTAGGGGCAATTAGTCAAGGGACGACGACCTTGCACCACTTTTTGCCAGCCGCCGATTGCTTATCGACTTTAACGGCGCTGCAAAAGTTAGGGGTGCCAATCAAGCGTGTCGATACGACCGTTACGATCAGTGGCCGCGGCTTACGTGGGTTGACCCAACCACAACAACCATTAGACATGGGGAATGCGGGGACGGCCACTCGCTTATTAACTGGGTTGTTAGCCGGTCAACCGTTTGAGACGACCTTGGTCGGCGATACGTCCCTTAGTCAACGGCCGATGGAGCGAGTGCGTCAACCATTACAAGCCATGGGGGCGCAGGTACAATTAACAGCCGGGCACTTACCGATGACGATCACTGGTCGGACTTTACATGGTAGTCGTACCGAGATGCAGGTCGCTAGTGCACAAGTTAAGAGCGCCTTGATTTTAGCAGCCCTGCAAGCCGATCAAGCAAGTACGATTATTGAAAAATTACCGACTCGTGACCACACTGAACGGTTGTTGCAACAATTTGGTGGTCAAATTGAAACGGCGCCTGATCAACGAACAATCACGGTCCAACCGCAGCCAGCCTTGGTTGGTCAGTCACTAACGATTCCTGGCGATTTTTCCTCGGCTGCGTTTTTCGTGACAGCCGCGACGATTATTCCAAATTCACATGTCCGGTTAACGAACGTGGGACTGAATCCGACACGAACGGGTTTCTTAAACATTTTACGACGGATGGGTGGTCAAGTGACGGTCGATCATGAACACCGGATGGGCGAACCAGTTGGCACGCTTGACGTGCGGTTTGCACAACTGCATCCGGTCCAAGTCACTGCTACTGAAATTCCTGCCGTAATCGATGAACTGCCACTAGTTGCATTGTTGGCTGCGACTGCGAATGGTATTAGCACAATCAGTGGGGCTGCTGAATTACGAGTCAAGGAAACCGATCGCATTGCAACGATTGTGACCGAGCTTCGAAAACTTGGTGTGCAGATCACTTCGCAACCGGATGGCTTCGTGATTGATGGTCGCAAGTCTTGGCGGCAGCCGACCGAGCCATTAGCCAGCCATGGCGATCACCGAATCGGTATGATGATGGCAATTGCAGCGTTGCGATTAGCCGCTCCCGCCGAACTAGAGTCCGCCGAAGCTGTGAACATTTCATACCCGACGTTCTTTGAAGATTTAGCACGTTTAAGCCAGGGGGTGTGAAGATGACAACTGTATTGATCAAAGGTTTGGGGCTAATTGGCAGTTCGTTGGCACTAAGCATTAAGCAGGCCCATCCCACGGTGCACATTATTGGGATTGATCGTGACGATGTCAGCCTGAGTTATGCGCGTCAACAGGGTATGATCGATGCTAGTGGCACTGATTTGGCCGCGGTCGCGAGCGACGCTGATGTGATTATTTTAGCGGGGCCAGTTGATTTGATCGTTGCTGATTTGCACCGACTGGCTATGATGCCACTCAAGGCAGGGGTGCTTGTGACGGATGTCGGGAGTACTAAACAAGTGGTGATGCATGCCGCGCTTGCCATACAACAGCACGGTGTGACTTTCATCGGCGGTCATCCAATGGCGGGTTCACATAAATCGGGTGTGACGGCTGGCCGCGCCAACTTATTCGAGAACGCCTTTTACTTGTTAGTGCCGGGCCGGACTAATCAAGCAGCCGTTCAACGGCTGCAAGCATTGTTACAAGCGACTCACGTCAAATGGTTGACGGTCACTGCAATACAGCATGACCGGATTGTAGGACAGTTAAGTCATTTGCCACATATTGTCGCTGCGGCATTAGTTGATCAGACTCAGGTGGCTTTGGCAGATTCGGCACTCGGGTTGCGATTAGCGGCTGGTGGGTTTAAAAGTATTACTCGGATTGCCAGTTCGGACCCCACGATGTGGGCGGCCATCCTGATGACTAATGCTGAACTAATAACCAATCAATTGCAGGGTTATATTGACCAACTGTTGCGCATCAAGACAGCCATTAGGGTGCATGATCAAGCAACATTGTACGAATTTTTTGCGACAGCTAAGGTGACGCGTGATCACTTGGGACCGGAACAGTTGGGAGGACTACCAAACTTTTATGATTTGTTTTTGAACGTCCCCGACCGTGTTGGCGCTCTCGCGGATGTCACTCAGCGGCTCGCACAGGCTCAGCTGAGCTTAGTCAATATTCATATTTTAGAGATTCGTGAAGAGATTGATGGTGTCTTGCAACTGACATTTAGTGATCTAAAGACGAGAACGCAAGCATCGTCGTTGTTAGCTGATGCGGGTTATCAGATTGTAAGGAGGAATTAAGAATGCGAGCAATTTTAATTGGATTTATGGGTAGTGGGAAAACAACGGTCGGTCGGCTTTTGGCGGCCGGGTTAGCAACTAAACATGCTGATTTAGATGATTTGATTGTTCAGCGGGCGGGACGGTCGATTACGACTATTTTTGCGGAGCAAGGAGAGGGGTACTTCCGGCAATTGGAGCATCAGACTTTGCTCCAAGCACTCGAAACACCCGGGATTTTATCGACCGGTGGTGGTACTCCGACCATTGCAATGAATGCAATTAGTCTGAAACAAAGCACGGTGCCAGTTATCTGGTTGACGGCTAGTGATCAAACCACTATTAACCGTGTTAAAAATGATACTAGCCGACCACTTGTCAATGAATTGGATACAGGGGCACTGATTGCGTTGAAGCAACGGCGCCAAGCCTTATATGCCGCTGCGGCCGATTTGACGATCGCAACCGATCAACTGACACCCCAGCAGATTGCCCGCCAAATTCAGCAGTGGCTGAATCAGCAACCAGTTGCGCTCCAGGCTTGAAGAACCATGTAACTGTGGTTAGCGTGCCGGTTGCATTTTAAGACGATAACATTGAATAAGCGTACATCAGCCACACTAAGGCCGTTGCACGCTTTTTTGATGGCAGCATATGTTGAAAGTCATCGGCGTAATTAGGGACGGTCCCGCGCGGTATCCTTTTGATAAGGGGACTAATTTGTGCGATTCTTGTTTTTCAGTCGTTTTATTTGACTAATAGGGATTAAGCTCACGGTTTTCTGGATCAATGAGTTAAATACAGCTTTGCCAGGCACATACGTGGTCGTCAGTGGCACCGGACCAGCGTGTCGATTTGGGGTATCTTAGTTGCGGTGCTCAGGGCCTTGAATTCTGTGATAATCCGCTTACATATTTGTGAGGTGTGGTATACTGAAAACCGTCGATTAAGAACGATCGAATCCGTGGCACGGCGATTGGCTGCCACTAGAAACCGAATTTAAATGATTGAAGGCGTTTTTTATGTTGAACGGGATTCTACCATTATATAAACCTCGTGGGATGACGAGCTTTGACTGTGTCGCTAAAATCCGACGACTCTATCAGACCCGCAAAGTAGGTCATTCAGGGACACTGGACCCAAATGTGGATGGCGTTTTACCGATTTGTATTGGGAATGCGACTAAAGTTGTGCAATTTTTAGTGGCTTCTGGCAAAGAATACCAAGGGAGCATTACCCTCGGATTTGCAACGACTACTGAAGATTTAGATGGTGAGGAGATTGCGCGCCAAGCGGTCACAGAGCCGTTCACAAGTGACCAAGTTGATGCTGCGCTGGCACAGATGACGGGGGCCATTACGCAAATTCCACCGATGTTTTCAGCAGTAAAAGTAAATGGGCGGCGTTTATATGACTATGCGCGCAGTGGTGAAACTGTCGAGCGCCCAGAACGGCATATCACAATTAGCAGCTTCAAGCAACGGCAGGCATCTACCTATGACTCGGCAACCCAGACTCAGACGATCTATTTTACGGTCGCTTGTAGTAAAGGGACTTATGTTCGCACGCTAGCGGTGGATGTCGGCAAAGTGCTCGGGGTACCCGCTGTGATGAGTGATTTGACCCGATTAAAGAGTGGCGGCTTTACTTTAGATGAAACCGTGACCTTTGAGGAAATCGCGGCCCACGTCGATGCTGGAACGGCCGGAGCATTATTGGCGCCAATTGATAAAGCTTTAAGTCAGTACCCGCGAGTCACGTTAACGGATGAGCAGTGGCAACGGGTCAAAAATGGGGCCTTTATTACGGCGGCAGAAGGGCAACAAACTGATCCAGATGCGAACACGATGGTTGCGTTAGTTTACCAAAACAGCCTAAAATGTCTATATAGTTATCGACCGGACGAACAGCGGTACAAGCCGTTCAAAATGTTTGCGGTCAATTAAGGAGTTTTTGTCATGCAGGTGATTAATTTAAAGTATCCCGTGGCGTTGAGTCAGATTCCCGAAGGACCAATCGTATTGGCCTTAGGATTTTTTGACGGCGTTCACCGTGGACATCAGCAAGTCGTTGCAACGGCACGCCAGGCCGCTCAGGCGCAACACGCCAAACTAGCGGTGATGACGTTTGACCAGCATCCGTCAGTTGTTTTTAAACACACTGATCCGCAGCAAGTCCGTTATTTAACGACAATTGATCAAAAAACGGCATTGATGAGTGAGCTCGGCGTTGACATCTTATATGTACTTCACTTTGATGCCACGGTCGGTGCCATGCCACCCCAAACGTTTGTCGATCAGTTAATTGTTGGATTACACGCACAAACGGTGGTTGCTGGTTTTGATTACACGTACGGGCCAGCTGAAATTGCAAATATGCAGCGTTTGAATGACTATGGTCATAACCGGTTTGAAATCATTGAAGTTCCTAAGGCGGAATTAGATGCTGAAAAGATCAGTTCCACGCGGATTCGCCGCGCTTTGGACGCGGGAGATATCGATACGGCTAACCGGTTACTGGGCTATCAATATGAAACTGCCGGCGAAGTAGTTCATGGTGAAGCGCGGGGCCGAACGCTCGGCTTTCCAACGGCCAACGTTGCTCACGGGCCCAATACCCGGGTTCCCGGAATTGGCATTTACGCGACGATGGTGCAGATTGGGACACGCTGGGTTATGGGAATGGCCTCAGTTGGACGAAATGTCACGTTTGGTGATCACCGACCAATCACGGTTGAAATATACTTATTAGGTTTCCAAGGAGATCTTTATGGCCACAATTTAACGGTGCGTTGGGGGCACCGGATGCGCGGTGAAATTAAATTTGCTGGGGCGGATGCCTTGGTTGCGCAATTAAAGCGGGATGAACAAAACACCCGTGACTATTATGTGGCGCATCCCTTTGTGGTCACACCCCGGATTCAAGTTGCACAACAATCAAATCGTTTGGAGGCACAATGAATGGACACAACAACAATTTTTCAACACGGCACATTAGGCTTACTTGTTCCCGGATTATTTGACGGGACGATTACGGCTGGTGAACTCTTAACCCATGGTGATACGGGTATTGGGACGTTAGACGGTCTCAATGGTGAAGTGATTATTCTAGGAGGTCACGCCTATCAAGCACGTGAGGATGGTCAAATTCGGGAAATTCAGCCCGAAGAGACGTTACCATTTGCATCGGTGCACTTTGAAAAGCCTGATATTAGTGCGCAATTAGCTGCAATCACACAAACTGATTTCGAGCAACAAGTGGTTCATGACTATCGTTTGACCAACGTGTTTGCGGCTATTCGCGTCGATGGGACCTTTGCAAAAGTCAAGACGCGAGTCGCGCCTCGTCAGGAGCCACCGTACAAAACATTAGTCGCGGCAACGGCAACACAACCGGAATTCACCGGTGAACATGTTGACGGAACGATTATTGGCTACTACGCACCGCATTTGTTCCAAGGCGCTACGGTCGGTGGCTTTCACTTACACTTTCTAAGTAAAGACCATCAATTAGGTGGACACTTGCTGGGGTTTGAAGTCGAACAAGCGACGCTGAAAGTTCAACATTTTGCTGACTTTCATGTGCACTTGCCAATCGACAATGAAGCGTACTTACAAGAACAATTTGATAATGAAACCATTGATCATGCCATTAATAAAGCTGAACGTTGATTAGTTTGAAAGCTGATTACCGTTAAGGCCAGGTTTCACTAGAATGTCTGTTGGCAATGTACATCAGGCTAGTCAAAAATCTCGAGAGTCTGTAACTCTTGAGATTTTTTTGTTGTGGCTGGTGTGCTGAGTAATGGCAGCAGAAAAGCGAGTAGTCTGCTAGGCACCATGCTTGCATTGTGAAGGGTGAGGGTGTATATTAGCACTCGTAAGTAAGGAGTGCTAATTGGGGGCGACGGTCAATTAAGTCCAGTCATAGTGGGACTGGTGTCCTAATAATTTAAGCATTCTTTTCTAGAAATACTTTGTCTTTCCTTGACTTTCATCAGGGTGGTTGTTATATTAGTAATTGTGTTAGCACTCCATTAAGTTAAGTGCTAAAAAGAGGTGATGATCACGTTAACTGAACGACAAAGCCTAATTTTAAAGGCCATTGTCCGTGACTATACCGAGGGCGGTAATCCAGTTGGATCCAAATCGCTAGTTCAAGAACTACCGATCAAGGTCAGTTCAGCGACGATTCGTAATGAAATGGCCCGACTAGAAGATTTAGGATTAATCGTCAAAACGCATTTGTCTTCAGGGCGAATTCCATCGATTAAGGGGTATCGGTACTATGTTGACCATATCCTAAAGCCTGAAAAGGTGGATGGCAAAGACTTGAAGGTGATTCAACATTCATTAGGCGGTGAATTTCACAAGATCGATGAGATCGTTGCTCAGTCGGCGGATATCTTGTCGCAACTGACAAGTTACACGACCTTTACATTGCGACCTGAACTTAAAGATAGTCGGTTGAGTGGTTTCAGACTCGTTCCGTTGGGGAATCATCAAGTAATGGCGATTCTAGTGACGAATAATGGTGACGTTGAAAACCAGACGTTTACTATTCCTAGTGACATTACCGGCGATGAGCTGGAACCGGTCGTTCGTTTCATTGACGATCAACTGGTTGGCCTGCCGTTACAAGACGTCCTCCGCCAATTAACGCATGAGATTCCGTTAAAACTTGCACAGTATTTGCAAGATCCAGATGGTTTCTTAGATATTTTTGGCAGTGTGTTGTCCAAGGCAGCTTCCGAGCGCTTTTATGTTGGTGGTAAGTTGAATTTGTTCAACTATACGGACCAGCAGAGCCCTAAAGAGTTACAGTCATTGTACTCGTTACTCGACCAAACGGACCGGTTAGCTAACGTGATTGGTCCACCCGGTCAACGGATTCAAGTCCGAATCGGTAATGAGATCACCAACGATTTGTTGAAGAACTACAGTTTAATTACCGCGACTTACGATGTTGATCAACACGGACAAGGTGTGATTGCTTTGCTCGGGCCGACCGCCATGCCGTATTCACGGATGATTGGACTGATGGGTGCGTTCCAACGAGAATTAGCCCGCAAATTATTAGATTATTACCGGTACTTTGACGAGTGACGGACAGGGAGATGAAAACATTGGCAAAGAAATCAACGCGGACGACGCCGGAAGATTCACAAGCGTCAACAACTGATTCAGCAGCAACGTCAACTGCCAGTGAAGCGACACAGGCAGCGACGAGTACGACTGATGATCAAGCTGAGCAAACGACAGCGGTCGATCCGACACAACAAATTACTGATCTCAAAGCGCAATTAGATGCGAAAGATGACCAGTTATTGCGTGCACAGGCGGAGATCGTCAACATGCAAAACCGCAACAAAAAAGAACAAGCGGCGCTGTTGAAATATGACGGTCAAGCACTTGCAAAGGATGTCTTACCAGTTCTGGATAACTTGGAACGGGCTTTGGCAACGCCAGCTGACGATGAAGCGGCCCAACAGTTGAAGAAGGGTGTCGAAATGGTCTATGGCCATTTACAGGATGCTTTGAAAAAACATGGGGTCACCGAAGTTGCGGCTGCGGGCGAAAAGTTTGATCCCAATATTCACCAAGCTGTTCAAACGGTGCCAGTTGATGATGATCATCCAGCTGATACGGTGGTACAAGTCTTACAACGGGGTTACCTATTGAAAGACCGGACCCTCCGTCCAGCAATGGTTGTTGTGGCACAGTAATTAATCAATAAAAATACTAAATTAAAAAGAGGTTTGTTAATTTATGGCAAGTAATAAAATTATCGGGATTGACCTCGGGACTACTAACTCTGCGGTAGCGGTTCTTGAAGGTAATGAACCTAAGATTATCACCACTCCTGAAGGTGGCCGGACGGTTCCTTCAGTTGTGGCATTCAAAGATGGCGAAACTCAAGTTGGTGAAGTTGCCAAGCGGCAAGCAATTACTAACCCGAATACGGTAGCTTCAATCAAGCGTCACATGGGTGAAGCTGGTTACAAAGTTAGCATCGAAGGTAAGGACTACACCCCACAACAAATCTCAGCAATGATTTTGCAATATATCAAGGGCTTTGCTGAAGATTACTTGGGTGACACGGTTGAAAAGGCCGTTGTGACTGTTCCAGCTTACTTTAATGATGCCCAACGGCAAGCAACTAAAGATGCTGGTAAGATTGCCGGCTTAAACATTGAACGGATTATTAACGAACCAACGGCGGCAGCTTTAGCCTATGGTTTGGATAAGACCGACAAAGATGAAAAGATTTTAGTCTATGACCTTGGTGGTGGGACTTTTGATGTTTCCATCTTGGAATTAGGCGACGGGGTCTTCGAAGTATTATCCACAAATGGTGATACCCACCTTGGTGGTGATGACTTTGACCAAAAGATTATCGACTGGTTAGTTGATGGCTTTAAAGCTGACAACGGTGTTGATTTATCAAAAGACAAGATGGCCTTACAACGGTTAAAGGATGCTGCTGAAAAGGCTAAGAAGGACCTTTCAGGTGTTTCTGAAGCTCAAATTAGTTTGCCATTTATTTCCGCTGGTGCTAGTGGCCCATTGCACTTGGAAACCACGTTAACACGTGCTAAGTTCAATGAATTAACTGCTGACCTAGTTGAAAAGACGCGCATTCCTGTTGAAAATGCCTTGAAGGATGCTGATTTATCGGCTAGTGACTTAGACGTTGTCATCTTGAATGGTGGGTCAACTCGGATTCCAGCTGTTCAAGAAGCTGTTGAAAAGTGGACTGGCAAAGAATCTAACCATTCTATCAACCCTGACGAAGCGGTTGCTTTAGGGGCCGCTGTTCAAGGTGGTGTGATCACTGGTGATGTTAAAGACGTTGTTTTGCTCGATGTTACGCCACTTTCACTTGGTATTGAAACCATGGGTGGGGTCTTCACTAAGTTGATTGACCGTAACACGACGATTCCAACCAGCAAGTCGCAAGTATTTAGTACGGCGGCTGATAACCAACCAGCTGTTGACATTCACGTGCTCCAAGGTGAACGGCCAATGGCAGCGGATAACAAGACGTTAGGTCGCTTCCAATTAACGGATATTCCGGCTGCACCTCGTGGTGTTCCTCAAATCGAAGTTAAGTTTGACATCGATAAGAACGGGATCGTTAACGTATCTGCTAAGGATATGGGAACTAATAAAGAACAAAAGATTACCATCAAGAGTTCATCGGGTCTTTCTGACGACGAAATTGATCAAATGGTCAAGGAAGCCAAGGAAAACGAAGAAGCCGATAAGAAACGTAAAGAAGAAGTTGATTTGAAGAACGAAGTTGACCAATTGATCTTTACTACCGACAAGACTTTGAAAGATCTTGAAGGCAAGGTTTCAGAAGATGAAGTTAAGAAAGCCAAAGATGCTCGTGATGCTTTGAAGAAAGCTCAAGATGATAACAACATTGACGAAATGAAGGCCAAGAAGGACGACTTGAACAAGATCGTTCAGGACTTATCAGTTAAGTTGTATCAACAAGCTCAAGAAGCTCAGGGTGCACAAGGCGGTGCCGACAGTAATGCTGCTGGCAATGCCGACTCAGCCAAGGGCAGTGATGACAACACGGTTGACGGTGATTTCGAAGACTTGGATAAAGACAAGGATAAGAAGTAGCACCGGCAGAACAAAAAGGCCAAGGCCACGTGGCTTTGGCCTTTTTGCTTTAAATATGCTAGTATTAATGAGACTTAATTAAGGTTCATTAGGAGGTTACAATGGCAGAGCAAGACTTATATAAGGTTCTGGGTGTTGAAAAGGATGCCAGTCAGGACGAAATCAAGAAGGCGTACCGCAAGCTTTCGAAGAAGTATCATCCTGATTTGAATCATGAACCTGGCGCGGAAGAAAAGTTTAAAGCTGTCAATGAAGCGTACGAAACGTTAGGCGATGCCCAGAAGCGGGCACAGTATGATCAATTCGGATCGACTGGTGGCCAACAAGGCTTCGGTGGCGCCGGCGGTTTCGGCGGTCAAGACTTTGGTGGCTTCGGCGGCGGTGGCGGCTTTGAAGATATTTTCAGTTCCTTCTTCGGTGGTGGCGCTGGTGGTTCACGGCGTTCTAACCCAACGGCCCCGCAACAAGGCCGAGACTTACAGTATGAGATGACACTGAAGTTTGAAGATGCGATCTTTGGTAAGAAGACGACCATCACCTACAATCGTGAGGAACAGTGTGAGACTTGTGGTGGTTCTGGTGCCAAGCCAGGAACGTCACCAGTGACCTGTTCGAAATGTCATGGTGCTGGCTATATTCAGGTACAGACTAATACGCCACTCGGTCGAATGATGAGCCAACAAGTTTGTGACGTTTGTCATGGAACTGGTAAAGAAATCAAGGACAAGTGTGCCACTTGTGGTGGCTCTGGTCATACTGAACAAAGTCATTCCATCAAAGTGACGGTTCCTGCTGGAGTTGAAGAAGGCCAACAAATGCGGCTTCAAAATCAAGGTGAAGCGGGAACGAATGGTGGCCCTTATGGTGATTTATTCATTATCTTCAGAGTTGAGCCAAGTAAGGACTTTGAACGGGATGGCGCGACGATTTACTTCAAGTTGCCGATCGACTTCGTTCAGGCCGCTCTTGGTGATGAAGTTCAAGTTAAGACGGTTCACGGGGACGTTAAGTTGAAGATCCCAGCTGGTACTCAGACGGGGACAACTTTCCGGTTACGTGGTAAAGGTGCACCACGATTACGTGGCAATGGCAACGGCGACGAACGCGTTACCGTTAATATTGAAACGCCAACGCACTTGAACAAGGGTCAAAAAGAAGCTTTGAAGACCTTTGCTAAAGCTAGCGGCAAATCAGTTGCTGGCAATGGCAAGAGTTCGTTATTTGACAAGCTCCGGGGTGTTTAACCGAGCGAACTAATTCCAGAAATATACAAAAAGCTGGGCGATGCCCATCACAAAAATGTGATGAGGATTGTTCAGCTTTTTTTAGTGTCAATCAAGCACTCTGGCCTGTTTATTAAGTGACCTTTCAGTAACGCGGTTTTTGTGCAAACTGTTTCGTTATCCTGTCGTCCGGGGATTAGTGAGTGCTAGAATTAGTCAAGGAGGTGAAGTAATACGCTGCTAGCTTACGGGGGACGTAACGTTGATGTTACAAAACCGTTACAAATATGTCGTATCAGCGAACGAAAATGCAGGATTTTGATCTTTTTGAGCCGGCCTAACCGTTATTGGTCGGTAGGTTGTTACACTATAACTTGAACTTACGTCCTATTGGCGGCGTAGCTAATATCACCAATCGGTTCGTAATTGATAGCTAATGGGGAGGTCAATCATTGTGAAGCAAAGCAAACTTTTAGTAACAGTTTTGCTTGGACTGCTGATTGTGGGTGCTGGTGGCGGCTACTATGTTTATCATACAGAGCGGCAAGCAGCGATTGCTAAAAAGCGTCAAACTGACAAAGCATTGAATAAGAAAGCGGCATTAAAAAATAGCCAGCTTAGTCGTAAGATTAACCAGACAACGTTTTCGAATAATAAGAACACGGATGAGCAAGTGACTAAGGCTTTAAACCTAAGCCATTTTGTGGGGTCAGCATTAGTTGTTAAGAATGACCATGTCATTTATAATCGTGCCTTTGGTTACGCAAACAAGGCTAAAAATCAACGTAATAAAGTCAATTCAAAGTATCAAATTTTATCGATTCAAAAGTCAATGACGGCGGTTGGCATTATGCAGTTGGTGCAGGCGGGGAAAGTTAAGCTGACTGATCCGATTTCGAAGTATTATCCAACTTTAAAGCATGGGCGTCAGACAACGCTTCGCCAAATGTTAGATATGACAACAGGGTTCCGTTTGAAGAGCGGTTCAAAAGAATTCTTACCAGAAAATCAAGTGATTGATTTTGCGGCTCACAATGTTTTTTACTACCCAGATAAAAATGGAATTTATAATTATTCATCCGTTAATTTTCTGTTGCTAGCTGGCATTATTCGCAAGGTAACTGGTCAATCATATCAGCACTTCTTTACAACACATTTTATTGACAAGTTGAATCTGAATGAAACGGGCTTTTTGATTCATGGTCAAGGTCAAGATGCGACAACTGGTTACCGAGCGCTTGCAGACCAAACACTTCCGAATTATGATCAAACAATGCCAGAAAGCAAATCACAAATGGCCAATGAGTTAGGTACTGGGCAAGTTTATATGAGTACCGCGGATTTATTTACCGTTGAAAGTGCCATTCTTAAAGGGCAGTTGCTGTCAAAAAAGAACGTTGCAATTTTGCACACGCGCACAGCCACAGGTGAATATGGCGGTGGTGTTTATAACATGAGTAATGGTATTCGGTCACACGGACTTGGTTATGGCTATGAATCCAGCATCTTCCTCTCACCGGATGGGAAGACTGGTGTTGTATTAATGAGTAACTACTATCGCAAAGCTGCTGGTATTCAAGCAACAGCCAACAAGATTTTTACGGAATTAATGAAGGGTGATATTAAGTAACTGACATTGGGTTAGTGGAGGAGGTGATGGCATGTTTGCAAAGTTGAAAAGCTGGTTTCAACGTCCGGTCGTTCAATTCATTGCACTTACAGTATTTTACTTTGCTGTCATGCTCGCCTTGGTTTATCTTTACGGTTATAGTGGGATCAACCAAGCGAAGTTTATTTACAACGAATTTTAAAAATGGATGCAGTAACACTATTGTTTGGGGGGAGTTTTAATTATGATTAAGAACATCATTACAACGATTGATGATTATGCACGGACGCAACCCAATAACGTGGTTTATGATGTGCAAGGTGTAACGCACACTTATGCGGAATTAAAAGCTTATTCAGATGCCTTGGCGGCGCATCTTGACACGCTCGATTTACCAGCCAAGGATCCAATTATCGTGTTTGGTGGTCAGACGTTTGAAATGATTGCGACTTTCTTAGGAGTTGTTAAGTCAGGTCGGGCGTATATTCCAATCGATACACATTCACCAAATGAGCGGTTAACAATGATTAATGAGATTGCTAAGCCAGCTGCCGTTATTGCTGTTGCTGATTTGCCAACCGGTGTCGGGACAACCCCCGTGATTACACCAGATCAATTGGCGGCTATCTTTGCGACTCCCGTTGATTATCAAGCGGATCATGTCGTTAGTGGCGATGATAATTACTATATTATCTTTACTTCTGGTACCACTGGGATGCCAAAGGGGGTCCAAATTAGTCATGATAACTTGGTCAGTTACGTTGACTGGATGTTGAGTGATGACTTCGGATTGCCTGACCAGCCGAACTCGCTGTCGCAACCACCATATTCATTTGACCTATCCGTGATGGACGTTTACCCAACCTTAGCGTTAGGTGGGACACTATACGCATTACCGAAGGCCGTGACAGATGATTTCAAACAATTATTTGCTGCGTTGCCGACGTTACCAATCAACGTTTGGGTCTCAACACCATCATTTATGGACATTTGTTTGCTAGAACCAAAGTTTAATGCTGAAAACTTGCCAACTTTGACGCACTTCTTGTTCTGTGGTGAGGAACTCACACATAAGACGGCGGCGACACTCAAGAAACGGTTCCCAGATGCCCGGATCTTCAATACGTACGGGCCAACTGAAACCTGCGTCGCGGTAACTCAAATTGAAATTACGGATGCCGCATTAGCGCAGTATGATCGGCTACCAATTGGTTATGCCAAAGCTGATACGCGGATACTTGTGGTTGATGAAAATGGTGAGGCGGTTCCAAATGGCACGGAAGGTGAACTGATTATCGCCGGACCATCCGTTTCGAAGGGGTATTTGAACAACTCTGAAAAAACTGCCAAGGCTTTCTTTGAATTAGACGGGCAACCCGCCTATCATTCTGGTGATATTGGCACGATGGATGCGGACGGTCTGTTCCGTTATCGTGGCCGCGTTGATTTTCAAATTAAAATGCATGGTTACCGCATCGAACTAGAAGAAGTGGATCACTTCTTAGCACAGCAACAGCATATTAAACAAGCCGTTGCCGTTCCAAAATACGATAAAGAGCACAAAGTAACGCAAATGATTGCGTACGTGGTACCAAAGCCGAATGACTTCGAAAGTGACTTTGCTTTGACCACTGCAATTAAAAAGGACCTACAAGGAATGATGATGGAATACATGATTCCACAACGGTTCGTCTATCAAACGAGCTTGCCATTAACGCCTAACGGTAAGATTGATGTCAAGTCGATCATTAAAGAGGTTAACCCAGAATGATTTCTTTTGACCCATATGGTAACCCAACGTACTTTGTGCTGCTCTTTATCGCGTTGTTACCGTTAATGATTGGTCTGTTATATGGTCGGCGATCCCATTGGTATGAATCATTGATATCGTTTATCTTCTTAATGCTGACCTTTGGCGGTGTTAAGTGGCGCACTGGGATCGCGTTAATTATCTATTTGGTCTATCAGATCACACTAGTTTGGTTGTACTCAAAGTATCGACAACGACCAGATTCACCTAATAAGGGCTGGGTTTTCGTTGTCAGTGTGATTTTAGCGATTATTCCACTAGCTGTCGTTAAGATCACACCAGCCGTGGCACATGGTGCTAATTCAATTATTGGTTTCTTAGGAATTTCCTACCTGACTTTCAAAGTGGTCCAGATGATCATGGAGACCCGTGATGGGGTGATTAAAGAATTCCATCCGGTACTGTTTGGCCAGTTCTTGCTGTTTTTCCCAACGATCTCGTCTGGGCCGATTGACCGGTATCGGCGGTTCGTTAAGGATTACGATAGTGTCCCGACCCGTGAAAAGTATCTCGGGTTAGTTGAAAAAGGGGTCCGCTACATTTTCTTGGGATTCTTATATAAGTTCATTTTGGCTTATATCTTTGGTACGCGGATGCTACCTGTCGTTGAACACGCGGCCTTGCAAGCTCACGGCATGTCATGGGCGTTAGTCGGTGTGATGTACGTCTATAGTATGGATTTATTCTTTGATTTTGCGGGTTACAGTTTGTTTGCCGTCGGTATCAGTTACCTGATGGGTGTTGAAACTCCGATGAACTTCAATCAACCGTTTAAGTCAAAGAACATCAAAGACTTCTGGAATCGTTGGCACATGACGTTGTCCTTCTGGTTCCGTGATTTCATCTACATGCGGTTGGTATTCTTTATGATGAAACACAAGGTCTTTAAGAGCCGGATCACAACGGCCAACGTGGCATACGTTATTAATATGTTGATCATGGGGTTTTGGCACGGGGAAACATGGTATTACATCGTTTATGGGCTATTCCATGGTTTAGCAATGGTTGTCAACGATGCTTGGTTACGGTACAAGAAGAAACATCAAGCGCAGTTGCCGTCTAATAAATTTACGGAATACTTTGCGATTTTCCTAACGTTTAACGTCGTTTGTTTCAGTTTCTTGATCTTCTCAGGATTCTTGAACACGTTATTCTTTGGAGCCCGGCCATAATATAATTACAATAAGGGAGCGTAATGACAATGGATGATACAAAAGCAACGGTTTTATCAATTTTAGCAGACTTAACGGGGGAAGATGTTTCCAGTAACATGGACGTTAACCTGTTTGATGAAGGAATCTTAGATTCAATGGGTTCCGTCCAACTTTTATTGGAACTTCAAAATCAATTAGGAATCGAAGTGCCGGTCTCTGAATTTCAACGGTCAGAATGGGATACACCGGCTAAGATTGTTGCAAAGGTTGAGAACTTGCAATGAACGTTGCCAAACGCCTTTTTAAGATTTTTGGGCCAATTATTTTGGCAGCCGTCTTATTATTGGCCGTACTGCTTTCACCGTTCTCATTTGGATTAAACCATATTTCTAAGGATACTGAGAAAAAAGCGGCCGTTTCCTTGTCAGCCAACGTATTAAAAGGTCGGTTAGTTAAACGACAGGCGCTGGATGATGGCTATGTCCCGTTCTTTGGTTCTTCAGAATGGTCACGATTTGATCCAATGCATCCGTCCGTACTGGCAACAAAATATCACCGCAATTACCGACCATTTCTACTCGGTGCGCGGGGGACCCAGTCGTTGACGCAGTATTTCGCGATGCAATCGGTGAAAAAGCAGATTACAAATAAGAAGGCCGTCTTTGTAATTTCGCCACAATGGTTTGTGCCACAAGGAACGCGGAAAGATGCGTTTTCGTACTATTACTCACCACTGCAGACCATTGATTGGTTACAGGATGAGCAGAATACGGCAATGGACCGGTATGCCGCTCAACGTTTGTTACAGATGCCATCAGGTTCTTCTGATCGCATTTTGGAAGGCGCCCTGGCACGTGTGGCAGCTGGGTTTAAACCAACGAGCGCACAAATGACGTATATTAACTATAAGGCACGTGTCCTTGGCAGTGAGGATGAGTTCTTCTCACGTTTTGGAATTGCGGGCAAAAATTTACGGACTGTCAATGCGCAAGCTAACAAGTTACCAGCGACATATAACTTTAATCAGTTAAACCAATTAGCCGGTAAAATCGGTGCGGCGCAAACGGACTCGAACAGTCTTGAAATCAGCAATCAATTTTGGAACACGAAGTTAAAACGTAATTACAAGCGACTCAAAGATTCACAGCGACACTTGAATTACACGAAGTCACCAGAATTTGCCGATTTTCAACTGGTTTTGAATCAGTTTGCAAAGACACACACCGATGTCTTGTTCATCATTCCACCAATCAATCAGCGCTGGTCTGCTTATACCGGACTGTCAATGAAGATGATTGCTCAGTTTGACAAGAAGATTCAGTACCAGTTGAAGAGTCAAGGGTTTAATAACGTCTTGGACCTGACCCAGGACGGTGGTAAGGACTACTTCATGACTGATACGATTCATCTTGGCTGGCGTGGTTGGTTAGCCGTGGATCAAAAGGTTGATCCATTCTTGACTAAGAAGACGAAGCCGGTTCATTATCAGATTAATGACGACTTCTATTCAAAAGAATGGCAATTACTCAAACCCAGTGAAATCAAGGATTTTGAATAACCTACTAAAAAGTACAGGCCATATTGGCTTGTACTTTTTTGTTACGTCATTTATTCAGTGGCGCAGCGGGGTGTCTGGAGCGGTCTGATAGAAAAATTGTGCTTGTGCCACTAACTTGGTATAATTGTAGGGATTAGGATTTAGGAAGAAAGTAGGAAAATCAATGGATAAAGCGACAATGCAAGACCGACAACAACATATTCGGAATTTTTCAATCGTCGCCCATATTGATCACGGCAAATCGACGTTGGCGGATCGTATTCTGGAACTAACTGATACGATTTCCAAACGTGAGATGCAAGACCAAGTGTTGGACTCAATGGACTTGGAACGTGAACGTGGGATTACGATCAAATTGAATGCGGTAGAGTTACACTATCAAGCAAAGGATGGGGAGACTTATATCTTCCACTTGATCGATACACCTGGACATGTTGACTTCACGTATGAAGTCTCACGGAGCCTCGCAGCCTGTGAAGGGGCGGTTTTAGTCGTGGATGCGGCGCAAGGGGTCGAAGCCCAGACGCTAGCCAACGTGTATTTAGCCATTGATGATGACTTGGAAATTGTCCCGGTGATCAACAAGATTGACTTGCCATCGGCTGAACCTGAAAAGGTGCGCAAAGAAATTGAAGATGACATTGGGATTGATGCGGAAGATGCTGTTCTAGCTTCAGCGAAAGCCGGTATTGGTATCGAAGATCTGCTCGAGCAAATCGTGCATAAGATTCCGGCTCCTCAGGGGGATCTTGATGCGCCACTCAAGGCCCTAGTGTTTGATTCCGTCTATGATGATTATCGGGGCGTGGTGCTGAGTGTTCGGATTCATGAAGGCATCGTTCGTCCAGGAGATCGGATCCGGTTGATGAACAGTGGTAGTGAATATGAAGTGACGGAAGTCGGCGTTAATTCACCGAAACCGTTAGCACGGGATTATTTGATGGCGGGGGATGTTGGTTACATTACGGCTAGCATCAAGGATATTCAGGATACCCGAGTAGGTGATACGGTCACGAACGCGAAAAATCCGGCCGAAAAGCCATTGGCGGGTTACCGTGAAATGAATCCGATGGTCTACGCTGGGATTTATCCGACTGATAATGCCAAATTCACCGATTTACGGGAAGCGTTGGAAAAATTAAAATTGAACGATGCCGCATTGGAATTTGAAGCGGAATCATCACAAGCACTGGGCTTTGGGTTCCGGTGTGGATTCCTGGGACTGCTACACATGGACGTCATTCAGGAGCGCCTCGAACGGGAATTTAATCTTGAACTAATTACCACGGCGCCGTCCGTAACGTATCATGTGCGGATGACTGATGGCACGGAGAAAAAGGTGGAAAACCCGGCTGAAATGCCTGAGGCGTCTGCAATCAAGGAAATTCGTGAACCGTATGTGAAAGCTCAGATTATGGTGCCTAATGATTACGTTGGTGCGGTCATGGAATTAGCCCAGCGTAAACGGGGCGAGTTTGATACGATGGAGTACTTGGATAGTAATCGGGTCAACGTGGTTTATCACATTCCGTTGTCCGAAATCATTTTTGACTTCTTTGATAAATTAAAGTCGAACACGCGCGGCTATGCCTCGTTAGATTATGATTTAGACGGCTACCGTGCCAGTGACCTCGTTAAGATCGATATCTTATTAAACGGTGACCAAGTTGATGCTCTGAGTTTTATCGCACATCGCGACTTTGCACCTGCGCGTGGACGCGAGATTGCCGCCAAGCTCAAGACGATTATCCCCCGGCAAAACTTTGAAATTCCGGTACAGGCAACGATTGGTTCTAAAGTCATTGCTCGGACGAATATTAAAGCTTACCGTAAGGACGTGACGGCCCATCTGTACGGTGGTGACCGGACGCGGCGGATGAAGCTACTTGAAAAGCAAAAAGCTGGTAAGAAGCGTATGAAGGCTGTCGGTAAAGTCGAAATCCCGCAAGAAGCGTTCATGGCTGTTCTGAAAACCGACGAAGACGAAAAGCCGAACTGATTAAGTTTATAAAAAATGGTAGCGACATCGATTGATGTCACTACCATTTTTTGCGTTATTGTTTAGATGCAATTGTAATCTGATTAAGATGGTTGTAAGCACCAATTAACCCCAAACATCATCCATATGCGGTAGTTGTAATAAGCCATCGCTAGTCGGGTCAGTTGTGCCGATGGTCTTTAAATGCCAAGTGCCCTGATCGTCCTTGGTCGCAACGACTTTTTTGCGTTTGCCTTCTTGATTTTTGTAGAAGCAGTTTTCACTATCCGCACCGATTTCGCGGGCGAGGACTTCGTTGGATGTGACATAACCGTCATTGGTTTGAAATTTTTCGATTTGGTCGACCGTTGTCAACTGTTCATGACCACGACGATAAATTCTTTCGATGAGTATCATCAGTAAATTCCCCCTAATATTGATAACCTTACTAATTTAATCATATTTTACCATACTCGGATACGCGGCAAAAACAATTCTGAAATGGTTAGCAAATTTATAAGAATTAAAGTTCGATACTTGCTAAACCAATGGCAAATTGGTACACTACTTGTTTAAAGTCTGCTATAATAATAGCTAGATATGAAAATATACTAACGATAAATTAATTTATTATTTAATCAATTTCACATTGTGAAGGAGAGATCAACGACATGTTAAAACGCACGAAACAGTTTCTGCGATCAATACATTATGACTACGATAAAACATATATTAGACCGCTGATGGTGCCCGACAGCGTTTACGTGTTGAAATTCGGTAAGGACCATCGCAACAATCGGGTGGTCGTTAAGTACAGTCATACTTGGACCGGGCGAATCAAAATCAATGAGATCGCGGTTCGGTTGCACAAGCAAAAGCACCCGCGGATCTTTAAGCATGAAGCCGACATGATTAAGTATTTGAATAAGCATCTAACCAAAAAGACCGCAAATAATGATTAAATGAACATGAGGACGGACTAGCAAGGTGGCTAGTCCGTTTTCTATTAGGGGCGAGTAAAACAAGTTATGATAGCAATCGAACGATTTTTAAGCACACGTACGACACCTGAAATTGCGGTGAGCCTACTGGGTAAACAGTTGCGCTTACAGACATCTAGCGGTGTATTGACCGCCTGGATCACAGAAACAGAAGCGTATCTTGGTGCCCGTGATGCAGGAGCTCACGCGTATCAGAACCACCAAACGCCGCGCAATCGCGCACTCTGGCAATCAGCGGGAACAATTTATATTTATCAAATGAGGGCCTGGTGCTTACTGAATATTGTGACACAAGCTGCCGGTACGCCAGAATGTGTCTTGATTCGCGGAATTGAACCAGATGCGGGGCTTGAACGAATGCAACAGCAGCGGCCAGTGCCCATTGCGAACTTGACCAACGGACCGGGCAAGCTAATGCAGGCGCTTGGGTTAGATAAAACGTTAAATGGACAAACGCTGCAACCGGCGACCTTATCATTGGATTTGAGTCATTATCGCCAACCGGAACAAGTTGTGGCGACTCCGCGAATTGGAATTGTCAACAAGGGTGAATGGACAACGGCACCATTGCGGTACTTTGTGGCCGGCAATCCATTCGTATCCAAGATTTCTCGCCGGACCATCGATCATGAACATCATGGTTGGATGACCAGGTGATTGTCAAGTTAATCAGGCTTGTTATATAATTGTTACTAAGAAAAACGTGATAGTCTTAAGCGATGGCGCTTGGCGCTCTAGCTTTCGATGGGAGGAAAATATAAAGATATGAAATGGACTGAAGTAACGGTCAGTACTTCTAATGAAGCTGTCGAAGCGGTGGCAAACATTTTAATGGAAGCCGGGGCCAGTGGCGTCAAAATTGATGATGCCTTGGATTATCAGAATTTAAAGCCTGATCGGTATGGTGAGATCATCGATTTGGCGACGATTCCACACGTTACCAGTGGGGCGAAGATTTCTGCTTATTATCCTGAGACGGTGTTTGTACCGGAAGTCATTCCAACGATCAAGCAGCGGGTTAGTCAGCTGACTGATTTTGGGTTGAATCCAGCACCTAATGAAGTCAGTATGACGGCTTTATCGGATGAAGACTGGGCGACGGCCTGGAAAAAATACTATCACCCCGTCCGGGTTACGCGCTATTTGACGATTGTGCCAAGTTGGGAACAGTACCAACCAGTGCAATCAGGTGAGCTTGTGTTGCGACTAGATCCTGGTCAGGCTTTTGGTACCGGAACGCATCCGACAACCAAGCTCTGTTTGCAGGCGCTTGAAACTGTGATCAATGGTGGTGAACACTTGATCGATGTGGGTACTGGGTCCGGGGTATTGAGTATTGCGGCCAAAGCGATGGGCGTCGGTGCAGTAGAAGCTTACGATCTTGACGATGTCGCTGTGGCATCAGCTCAAACGAATTTGGACTTGAATCCAGTTGCCAAAGATGTTCACGTGGCTGCCAATGATTTACTAGCTGGGATTGACACGCAGGCTGATATTATCGTTGCCAACATTTTGGCTGAAATTATTATTCCGTTGGTACCACAAGCCCGTCAAAACTTAAAACGGGGCGGCTATTTCATTACCTCTGGCATCATCGATGATAAGTTCCAGGTCGTCATGACGACAATTAAGGAAGCGGGCTTCCAAATTACACAACATACGCAAATGGGTGACTGGCACGGTATCGTGGCTTATCTACCAACAGCTGAAGATTAGTGGAGGACTGAAATGCAACGATACTTTTTATCAACACCGATTACGACAACGATTGGGCAAACGTTCACTATCACGGGTGAGACGGTCAAACACTGGGTCAAGGTGATGCGCGCACAACCGGGGGACACTGCGGAATTTGTTACGACGACACATCAAGTCGTGCTGGCGGATTTGGTGAAAAGCGATGGTCGAACAGCTACAGCGACAATCACGGCCGTTACGACGCCCCATGTTGAATTGCCGTTGCCAGTGACTATTGCTTGTGGGTTGTCTAAAGGCGATAAACCCGAACAGATCGTACAACGTGGTACTGAATTAGGTGCGAGCGCCTTCGTGTTTTTCGATAGTCAGTGGGCAGTGGCTAAATGGGCAGCGAATAAGCGGGCCCGCAAGTTGGCCCGCTTGGCGAAAATTGCGCAGGGCGCGGCTGAACAGTCACACCGGACGATGATTCCTAGTGTGAGCTACGCAACGGATTTAAACCAGTTGTTAGCACACGTGTCATATGATACCGGGGTCGTAGCGTGGGAGGAATCAGCCAAACAAGGTGAGAGCAGCCAACTGGTGCAGACGTTAAAAACGATGACCGCACCACAACGACTGCTGGCGATTTTTGGTCCTGAAGGGGGCTTGGCACCACAAGAAGTGGCGACATTACAAACTGCTGGTATCGCGGCAGTGGGCCTGGGTCCACGAATCATGCGGGCCGAAACGGCACCCCTCTACTTACTAAGTAGCGTTTCTTTTTGGTGCGAACTAGTGTAATTTTGCGGTCGGTGGTGTACAATAAATAATCATAGTCATTTAGCAATAAAGCGTAAGCGAGGGAGTTAGTTTGACGGAAAAAATTCGTAAGTTTAATGGCCAGTATTGGCTGATTGCGCTTGTCGTTGGGGTGATGATACCATGGTTGCTACGATTTACGAGTATTAGCCGGTTTCATCAGATTGTATGGCTACTCTTTGTAGTTGACTTTGTGCTGGCAGCAGTCGTTGGCTGGTGGATTCGTCGGACTGAACGGACGGGCTGGTTAGTCTGGCTATTCCCAGTGGGCTGTTTTGTCGGGCTCTATCTATTTTTCCCAACGTATGTCTATTACTTAGCGTTAGTTGATTTAGGCATATCCTACTTAGCATATGGGTTAACTGGTCCCCGCGCGAGTTTGCGTTAAAACGGTTGTCAAGGCACGTTGGGTGGGAACCTCACGTGCCTTTTATTAAATAGAATCTTTGTGGAAGTCGTGGTGATAAAATGCCCAAACAACCTACCTGGACTGCCCAGGATGTCCTGGACATGGTTCAAAAGTATATGAATAGTGATCACGTCGCGTTAGTTAAACGGGCGTGTGATTTTGCAACTTATGTGCATAAGGATCAGTATCGCCAATCTGGTGAGCCGTATATTATGCATCCGATTCAAGTTGCTGGTATCTTAGCTGAATTGAAGATGGACCCTGAAACCGTCGCTTCGGGTTTCTTACACGACGTTGTGGAAGATACTGGTGTTACTTTAGGAGACGTTGAAGAACTGTTTGGTCATGACGTGGCCGTTATTGTTGACGGGGTCACCAAGCTGGGTAAGATTCGGTACAAGTCCAACAAAGAACAGCTTGCTGAAAATCACCGTAAATTACTGTTGGCGATGTCTAAAGATATTCGAGTCATGATTGTCAAATTAGCTGATCGCTTGCATAATATGCGGACATTGCAGCATCTGCGGCCCGATAAACAGCGGCGAATTGCAAATGAAACGTTGGAAATTTACGCCCCCATTGCCGATCGATTAGGGATCAGCACAATTAAATGGGAACTAGAAGATATTTCACTACGTTATTTGAATCCTCAACAGTATTATCGCATTGTCCACTTGATGAATTCGCGGCGTGAGGACCGTGAAAAGTACATCGAGATTGCCATTCAAGACATTCAAAAGGCGCTCCATGATCTGGAACTACCAGAAGCTGAAATTTATGGTCGTCCGAAGCATATCTATTCAATTTATAAGAAGATGCGGGACAAACACAAACAGTTTAGCCAACTTTACGATCTGCTGGCAATTCGGGTGGTCGTGGATTCAATCAAGGACTGTTATGCAGTTTTAGGTGCGATTCACACACAATGGAAGCCCATGCCGGGGCGTTTTAAAGATTATATTGCGATGCCCAAGGCCAATATGTATCAATCTTTGCATACCACGGTGGTCGGTCCTGAAGGTAAGCCCCTCGAAATACAGATCCGGACGTTTGAAATGCACCGGGTCGCTGAATACGGGGTCGCAGCACACTGGGCGTATAAGGAAGGTAAACGCGACGAGGTCCAAGAGACTCAGTCGGGCAACAAGTTGAACTTAGTCAAAGAAATCATTGAGCTACAGGATGAAAGTAAGGACGCTGCCGACTTTATGGAGGGCGTCAAGGGCGACCTCTTTAGTGACCGGGTCTATGCTTTTACGCCCAAGGGTGACGTGACAGAATTACCAAAGGGCGCTGGACCACTGGATATGGCATATTCGATCCATACGGAAGTGGGTAACCATACGACTGGTGCGAAAGTCAATGGCAAGATCGTTCCATTGGATTACCAAATCAAAAATGGTGATATCGTGGATATTTTAACGTCCACTAGTTCAACTGGTCCTAGCCGTGATTGGCAGAAATTAGTCTATACGCGGCGGGCCCGTAATAAAATCAAACAGTTCTTCCGCAATGCTGACCGTGAGGAAAACATCATTACGGGTCGTGATTTGCTTGAGAAGCAGCTACGTGATTTAGAGTTTAATCCAAAAGAAATCATGACTAAGGACAAGGTGACGGCGGTCGCTCAAAAGATGCACTACGGTAGTGAGGATGATTTGTTCGCGGCCTTGGGGTTTGGTGACGTCCAACCGGTAGGGATTGCTAACCGGTTAACGAGTGATGTTCGTAAACAGCGCGAGGCTAATCGGCAGCGTGAACGTGAGGAGGCCATTTTGGCAGACTCTACGGAAGCGCCAGCGAAGAAGAAATCGAAAGATCATCATAATGAGGATCAGGAGAAGCAGGATCGGAAGCGGCAAAAGGTCTCATCTTCTGGTGGGGTGATTATTCAAGGCGTCGACAACTTACTCGTACGTCTAAGTCATTGCTGTTCTCCAATTCCGGGTGATGAGATTGTTGGTTATATTACGAAGGGGCGCGGTGTTTCGGTTCACCGTGTTGATTGTCCGAACGTTAAGAGCGCAGAAGCAAATGGTGAACGGTTGATTGATGTTCAGTGGGAGAATCCCGAGGGTGACCGAACGAACTACAATTCTGATTTGGAAATTCAAGGTTATAACCGTAATGGCATGCTCAACGATGTGTTGAAAGTTATCAATAATCACACGAAATTTTTGACCAATGTCAACGGTAAGGTCGATCACAACAAGATGGTCATTATTAGTGTTTCGTTGGGGGTTCGCAACTTGGAACATCTCCAACGAATCATTGACAGTCTGAAAAATGTTCAGGATCTTTACGTTGTCGAACGGAAAATGTTTTAGGAGGCTTCTATGCGAGTCATTGTTCAGCGGTCACAGCAGGCACAAGTTAGTATTGATGGGAAAGTTCGAGGCACGATTGACCACGGTTTCGTCCTATTGGTTGGTTTTCAAGATGGCGACGGTCAAGCCGAATTGGATTACATCGCGCATAAGATTTTAAACCTCCGCGTTTTTAGTGACGCAGATGGAAAAATGAATTTGAATATTCAACAAGTCGGTGGAGCAATCTTGTCGATATCGCAGTTTACGTTATACGCGGAGACGCGCCATGGTAATCGACCAAGTTTTACAGCGGCGGGTAATCCTGAATTGGCTAGCAAATTGTATGATACATTTAATCAGCAATTAGCTGCCAGTGGCGTGACCGTTGCGACTGGTGAATTTGGTGCCGATATGCAAGTTTCCTTGGTTAACGATGGGCCGGTCACGATTTGTTATGATACTGATCAACGTTGAAGTAAAAGCTGAAAGACCAATCCGGTACTTTCAGCTTTTTGGCTATTACAATTATTAGCGGGAGTGAATGAGATGCGTGAGTTTTTATGGGACCTCGATGGAACCTTGTTAGATACTTATCCAGCCATGGTCCAAGCTTTCCAAAAAGCAGTTGCCGAGTTAGGTGGGACTATTCCGGCTGATACAACGTACCAGCTGATGCGGCAACAGTCAGTTGGTTATGCGGAAAGAATGGTTGCGGCTCAGTATGGTTGGGATTGGCATGATTTACGGGCGGGCTATCAACGTTGGGAGCCACAATTACAGCATGCACCGGCCGCCTTTGCGGGTGCTCAAGCGGTGCTTGAAAAAGTTATCGCAGTTGGTGGTCACAATTATTTGATGACCCATCGTGACGAAAGCGCACAAGCCTATTTACAACGAGCGGTTTTAGCCCAATATTTCACAGATGCGGTCACGGCTGCTCAGCCATTCCCACGTAAACCTGATCCAGCTGCGTTGAATTATTTATTGAATAAACACCAGGTCGACTGTCAACGCGCCGTTATGGTGGGTGATCGCAACTTGGACATCGATGCCGGTCACAATGCTGGGATTGCCGGATATTTATTTGATATTGACCGCCTGATTACGGTGACTAGTGCTCCGGAAGTTCAAGTTACGGATTTAAACGACTTATTGACCTTTGTCGACTAGTCTAGACACTCGAAATATTGTGATAACTGATGATTGTAGCTAAAAAATTATATACAAGCCTCGCGACCGAGTCCTCTCAATGAGCTGCACGGGTCGCGAGGCTTGTATTAATATTGCATGAGAATTCGGTCAACGGCTGGTCCGTATGTTTCACCAAACAGGTTCAGGTGGGCCAGTAAATAATAGAGTTGGTAGCTTGGTAGGCGGTCTTGCATACCGGGCGCAACCGGGTAGGCTGCTTGGTAAGCCTGATAAAAATCAGTATCAAAACCACCAAAAATCGTCGTCATGGCCAGATCCATCTCTCGGTCACCGTAAAACACGTCGGGATCGATCAAAACGGGCGTACCGGTCGTGTCAAATAAGTAATTACCTGACCACAAATCGCCATGTAACAGGCTTGGTTTTACCGTATGCATGTGGGAATCTTGCAACAGTTGTTGTCGTAAGCGGTGATAATGCATTTCACGCGTTTCTGACCATAAATGGTGTTCCTTAGCCAAATTGACTAATACATCTAAACGTTGTTGTGTATAGAAAGTTGCCCAATCAGTCTGCCAATGATTAATTTTCGGTAACTTGCCAGCTGTGAAGTCGTGGTCAAGACCAAATTGGGCGTGGTGTTGATGGTGAACTTTGGCGACAGCCGCTCCCAGTGCGGACTGACTGCCAGTCCCGGTCGCTAGCCAATCTAATAAGAGATAACCGTCTGTGGCAATCGTGCCACTGGCGATGACACGCGGTGTCTTAGTCACTGCACCAAGTAGTCGCAATCCAGCGACTTCGTGGTCAAAGAAAGTAACGTCGTTGTGCGGCTGAACCTTCAAAAAATATTGGTGATGACGGGTGATGATTTGAAAGGCCGCGTTGATGTCGCCACCGCTCACTGGTTGCACTTGCTGAATGTCAGTGAGTGGTAGTTGTGCGAGCCAAGTTTTTGTTAAGTGCATGTTAACTCCTCCTTGCTGCGATGTTAAATACGGTTACCATCACTGTAACGCAATTAATTGTTATTAACAATTAGTGGCGTTGATCCGTAAGAGTGTGAAATGAGGTTAGACGTCCGGTACGGAGCTAAAGTGCAGGCAAATAGACGGTTATTTAGGTAAACCGCGTCAGTTGATATGCGATTCATCGATTGAATAGTCGCGAAAAGTGGCCGTTATCCCAGTCACTGGAATAACGGCCACTTTCAAAGACTTCATGCTGACTGCATTATTATTGATTGGCGAAGTAGGTACTCAATCCGGCGTAAACCGCGTGCGCTACTTCTTGAGGGTACTTTTTAGAACTGATCGTCTTGAAGTCCGACTTATCATTAATATAACCCAGTTCCATCAATACGGATGGTCGTGAATTATCACGAATGACCAGAAAGTCACCGAAGTCCGTTCCTTTACTAGGAATTGGCAAGGTCGAGACGTTATTGTTTAACGCCTTGGCTAGTGCTAGTGAGGTTGACTTATGATAGTAATAGGTCGTGATCCCAGAAGCCGTGTTTTTTTCTGGTGAGCTGTCAAAGTGGAAGCTGATGAAGGCGTCTGCATGAAGCTTGTTTGCGATTGCGGGACGCGCACTCAGGCCGACGTATTCATCTGAATCACGGGTTAAAACAACGTGTGCGCCAGCAGCCCGGAGCTTTTTAGCTACAGCTTTAGCGACCCGTAACGTGTACGTTTTTTCCATCTTGCCCTTGCTCGAGAGCGCCCCGGAATCAGAACCGCCGTGTCCGGGATCTAAAACGATGGTGGCTTCAGAGATTTTGGTGGTTTTAGTCAACTGACTGTTATGTTCGTTGACTAACCAACTAGCAATCCAGCCGAATTTATGATCCGCATAACGGACGTATAGCCAATTATTTTTGCGTTTCATAATGTGGACCTTGGTGCCCTTAGACGTAGCGTCCTCGATCGCGTAACTCATGCCTGGACCGCTACGAATATTGACGTTGGCAATGTTAACAGTCGCAGTGTTATTAGTCGCTAATAGCACTACAAAGCCAATCACTAGGCCAATAAAAATAACCGTGACTGTGATTTGACGCCAAAATTGTTTTAAAACTTGCATGCTTTGTCACCAACTAGATTTAAGATAATTACAATTTGAAGTGCTGCAAATAGTATACCAAAAAAACAGCTGGCCGACGAAATCTTGAGATAATTTTAACTAGAATCGTTGACTTTTAAGTGATTTTCGTGTAACTTTAACCATATATTAATCAATCGACCGCAGAGAAAGTAAGAGCATTGTACGCCACTATAACCAGAGACCGGTAAGTGCTGAGAATTCCGGATAGTGCGCAATGAGGAGACGCTTTTGAGGTGAACGGCAGCGTTCCGCCTGTGATTACAGACGTTATCAATTAGTACTCAAAAAGGTGGTACCGCGCTAATAGCGCCCTTGGTAAATAATCAAGGGCGCTTTTTTTGTCGATTGCAATCAAGGGAGGAACTATTAATGAGATATCAACGGCCTAAAGGCACCGCCGACATTTTGCCTGGCGATAGTGAAAAGTGGCAATACGTTGAAGCAACGGCTCGTGCCGTCTTCAAGACTTATCAATTCAAAGAGATCCGGACACCGATGTTTGAAAACTTCGAGGTCTTCTCACGTTCAGCGGGGGATACTTCTGATATTGTAACGAAGGAAATGTACGATTTTCATGACAAGGGTGACCGGCACATTACGCTCCGCCCAGAAGGAACTGCCGGCGTCGTCCGGGCGTTTGTTGAAAACAAGTTGTACGGTCCGCAAGTTCTCAAACCATACAAGGTTTATTACATGGGACCAATGTTCCGTTATGAACGGCCCCAATCAGGTCGGTTACGTGAGTTCCACCAATTAGGCGTGGAAGCTTTTGGTAGTGAAAGTGCCGCCCTAGACGTTGAAGTAATTGCAATGGGCTATAACTTACTTAAAACCTTTGGCTTGACTGATTTGAAACTGGTCATCAACACGTTGGGTGATCAACAAACGCGTGATGATTACCGACAAGCCTTGATTGATTATTTGGAACCACACTTTGATGAATTGAGTGATGACTCCAAGGAACGGTTACACAAGAATCCATTGCGGGTTTTAGATAGTAAGGCACCGGAAGATCAACAATTTGTGGCCGATGCACCATCGATTTTAGATTACTTGTCTCCGGAAGCTCAAGCGCATTTTGATCAAACTAAGACGTATTTAGATGCATTAGCAATTCCGTACGAGATTGATGCCACGATGGTCCGGGGATTAGATTATTATAACCATACGATTTTTGAAATTATGACCCACTCAAAAGCGTTAGGCAAGGGCTACACGACGATCTGTGCTGGGGGTCGTTACAACGGATTGGTTAAGGAATTAGGTGGCCCTGAAGTTTCGGGTGTTGGCTTTGGCCTGGGTGTTGAACGACTATTAGTGTTGATGGATGCTGAAAACATTGCGGTACCAACTGATGATCAGTTGGACGTCTATGTTGTGGGAATTGGCGACACTGCTAGTGCTACGACTTTGAAGCTGGTACAGGCATTACGGGCAGCCGGTTATAAGGCCGAACGGGATTACTTGGATCGCAAGCCTAAAGCTCAGTTCAAGAGTGCTGATCGCTTGAATGCCCGTTACACGATGACGGTGGGCGAAACCGAGCTGGCTGATCAGGTCGTTAACTTGAAGGCTATGGCTACTGGTGAGGAAACCAAGGTTGCGATGGCGGACATCTATCAAGATGCTCATCAAGTTTTAGATAAGTAGTGTGAACGGCAAGTTTGCCGATTTATAAGGAGGAAGCGTTTATGAAACGGACCACATATGCGGGTCTCATCAATGAGGATTATTTAGGCCAAACGGTCACTTTACAAGGTTGGGTACAAAAACGCCGCGACCTTGGGAGTTTGATTTTTATTGATTTACGGGACCGTGAAGGAATTGTGCAATTAGTCTTTAGTCAGGAATTTTCAGCGGATGCTTTGGCGGTAGCAGATCAGTTACGGGGCGAATACGTCATTGAAGTGCAAGGAACCGTTGTTAATCGGAATGCTGACGCTGTTAATGACCGCATGAAGACTGGTAAAGTTGAAGTTGAGATTCACGATGCCAAAATCTTAAATAAGGCGAAAACCCCGCCATTTTATATTCAAGATGACATTAACGTATCAGATGAATTGCGCTTGAAGTACCGTTACTTGGACTTGCGTCGGCCAGAAATGCAACGTGGATTGAAAATTCGTAATGGCATCACCCAAGCAGTTCATAGCTATTTTGATGCCAACGGGTTCTATGATATTGAAACGCCGTTCTTAACGAAGTCGACGCCAGAAGGGGCCCGGGATTACTTAGTGCCTTCGCGGGTCTATCAAGGGCATTTTTACGCGTTACCACAATCACCACAACTCTTTAAGCAATTGCTGATGGGGGCCGGTTTTGATCGCTACTATCAAATTGCACGCTGTTTCCGTGATGAAGATTTGCGGGGTGACCGTCAGCCTGAATTTACCCAGATTGATATGGAGACATCCTTCTTAACGGCTGAAGAGATTCAGTCCTATACTGAAGGCTTGATTAAGCAAGTCATGAAGGACGTCAAAGGTGTTGACATCAAGACGCCGTTTACGCGGATGACTTGGCAAGAAGCTATGGACCGTTTTGGTTCTGAAAAGCCGGATGTGCGCTTTGGTATGGAACTCAAAGACATGGGCGTGGCCGTTTCTAACGCCGGTTTTAAAGTCTTTGATAATGCACTCGCTAATGGTGGCCTGGTCAAGGCGATTGCAGTTCCTGGCGGTGCTGATCAATATTCTAGAAAGCAAATCGATGCGTACACGGAGTACGTTAAACGGTTTGGGGCTAAGGGCTTAGCTTGGATGAAGGTCACTGACGACGGCTTTAGTGGTCCCGTTGCGAAATTCTTCAAGAACGATGGTGACTTTGAAGCCATTACGAGTGCTGCTGCTGCTAAACCAGGCGACTTATTATTGTTTGCTGCCGACAGTTTCAAAGTAGTTTCTGACACGCTGGGTTACTTACGGACCGCGATTGCTAAGGAACTTGACTTGATTGATCAAGATCAATACGCTTACCTATGGGTCGTTGACTGGCCATTGTTTGAATATGATGAAGGCATCGAGCGCTGGGTACCAGCTCACCATCCATTCACAATGCCCAATGAAGAAGATGTTCATTACTTGAATGATGGCGAAGATCCACACAAAGCCCATGCACAATCATATGATATCATCTTGAATGGTTATGAACTCGGGGGCGGGTCGATCCGGATTCATACCCGCGAATTACAAGAAAAGATGTTCAAGGCATTGGACTTCACTAAGGAACGAGCCCAAGAACAATTTGGGTTCTTACTGGATGCCCTTGACATGGGCTTTCCGCCTCATGGTGGCTTAGCAATCGGGTTAGACCGGTTCGCGATGTTATTATCAGGTAACGACAACATTCGTGAAGTGATCGCCTTCCCTAAGAATTCCAAGGCGTCAGAACCAATGACCAATGCACCATCGCGGGTTTCTGACCAGCAATTAGCTGATTTGGATTTGAATATTACCAATCCCGTAACGGATGATGAACCAACCGAATAAAAATATTAAGAGCGTCCAGAAATGGACGTTCTTTTTAATTAGTGTTAAATTTATATTAATATTTAATTGGAGGAATTCTCATGGAAACAGCAATTTTTGCGGGTGGATGTTTTTGGTGCATGGTTCAGCCTTTTGATAGTCAACCCGGAATCGACAGTGTTGTCTCGGGTTATACTGGTGGACACACGAAAAATCCCACTTACGAAGACGTCAAAGCGCATACGACGGGTCATACTGAAGCTGTCAAAATTACGTTTGATCCCGATATCATTAGTTACACGGAATTAGTCAATATTTATTGGCATCAAACGGATCCTACCGATGCAATGGGGCAATTTCAAGATCGTGGTGATAATTATCGGCCGGTCATTTTTGTGAATGGTCCGGAACAACGGCGGATCGCGGAAGCGTCTAAACGGGCATTACAGGTGAGCGAACGATTTAGTAAACCAATCGTAACGGCGATTGAGGATGCCAAACCATTTTATCCAGCCGAGGCACGCCACCAACGCTTTTATAAAAATAATCCAGTGGTATTTGCGGAACAAGAAGCGGGTGGCCGCGCTGATTTTATCGCCGAGCAGTGGGCCGATGCACCTAAAGTGGACTAAGCGTGAGTTGCTGGTCATCGCGATAGGTGTGATCTAATAATAACTATCGTAGCGGGGCTCGTTCTGGAAATTAGTCGGATTGATTAATGGGAGTTTGCTGAGAAACGTGAGACTTTTAGCAGAATACTGCAAAAGACCGGCCGTTTGCGAATCGGCGTGTTACAATAACGAAAGCAAAAACGTAAAGGAGCACACTTAATTCATGGATGATTTTCAGCAGTTATCCAAACACCATCGTGATGTTGTGAAAGCGTCAACTGCTTTTATATACGCCATTTTAGTTTCCATTGCCATGAACTACTTTTGGACGCCGGGGCATATTTATTCTTCAGGGATCACTGGGCTTGCACAATTGATTAATAGTTTGATGAGCAAGTTTCTTCCCGTTCAGATTTCAACTGCGGCGTTACTGTTTATTTTGAATGTTCCAATGTTTATTATTGCGTGGCGATCGATTGGGCATAAGTTTACGTTGTATACGTTCTTAGCTGTTACGCTATCTAGTATTATGATCAAACTGATTGCCCCAGTTGGTTTGACCCATGACCCCATCATTTGTGCGATTTTTGGGGGTGCTGTTAATGGTTTCGGGACCGGAACGGCCCTCAAAAATGGGATTTCAACCGGTGGCCTCGATATTATCGGTATCGTGTTACGCCGTAAAACGGGTCGCAGTATTGGGACGATCAACATGGCGTTCAACTCGATCATTGTCATTGCGGCTGGCTTTGTTTACGGGTGGCCATATGCCTTTTATTCTGCACTCGGGTTGTTTGTAAATGGTCGGGTCATGGATATGACGTATACGCGCCAACAGAAGATGCAAGTGATGATTATTACGAGTCGCCCTAAAACGGTGATTGATAGCGTTCAAAATCGGATTCGTCGTGGCGTTACCATCGTACACAACGCTGAAGGTGCTTATCAACATGATGATAAAACGATTTTATTTACAGTCATCACGCGTTACGAAATGGGCGAATTGAAGGCGGCCATGGCCGAATCTGACCCGCACGCTTTCGTTAGTATTTCAGATACGGTCAAGATTCTCGGTCACTTTTATGAACCGAAGCCTTGATGAATTTATCAGATTAAAAGTGTTTGCAAACAGGACTTTCGGGACTTGTTTGCAAGCACTTTTTGATTAGGCGTTCGGGGACGACTTTTATACCACTATTAATAGTGACCCGACTAGCCGAAGTGTGGGCATCTGTTATATAATACAAGCATTGTGTTATTGCTGGATCATAAGTCCATATCAGTTAGACCCAGAGCTAATGAACAACTAATGGGGAACAGACTTGAAAAATAGTTGTTTATATTTAGTGGACGAAGGCAGACGGCTCAAGTAAGTTGACGCCAATCTGAACTTTTTAAGCGTAATTGAGCTGGCACATTTTTGATTGTCACGTAGGGCACGCTTTACAATAATTAATGATGAAATGAAAGGATGGCCAGTGTGAAGAAAGTAATTTATGTCTGGCTGGTGCGAGTTGTATCGTGGCTAGCGCACTTTAGCAAAAATGATCAGGTGATTTATTTGATGAGCTTTGCGGACAATTTGGATTTTATTCAGCAGTTGAACCAGCGCGTTCCCGGGCGCTTGACTGTTTATTACTTGCCGAGTGCAGCCACCGGGGCGGCACAACTGGCACAGGCGGGAATTGCGACACGGCCGTTTCATGATTCAGTTCGATTTGCCTTGACGGGAATTCCCGTCATTACCCGGGCAGCGGACGTTTATCTTGATAATTATTATGGCTTTACCGCTGGCTTGACGCGGCAGTCCCCACAACGACTGATTCAACTCTGGCATGCTGCTGGCGCGGTCAAAACATTTGGTTGGGGTGATCCACAGACGGCACAGCGGCCCGCAGATGATCGGCGTCGGTTTCAGACCGTGTATGATCAGATTACTGATTACGTGGTTGGTTCTGAGAAGATGGGAACGATTTTTGCAGCGAGTTATCACGTCCCACAGACGCGGATGCGGGTCTTGGGATATCCTCGTTCGGATCGGTATTGTAAGTCCGACTGGGTGATGCAAACCGCAACGGCCATTTATCAGAAGTATCCGGCGTTTAAACAACAGGAAGTTATTTTGTATGCGCCGACTTATCGAGCCGGTGTTCAATTTGCGTTGCCGGCTGATTTTAAGCAATTAAAGTTGCGGCCCGATCAACACTTGATTATTAAGTTACATCCCCATTTGGCCGAGCAGGAACGTGATTTGCAAGCCCGTTACCCGGACCTAGTGACATTGGTACCTGAGTTTAGTACCGATGAATTGTTGACGGTCGCTAATACTTTGGTCAGTGACTACTCCTCAGTTGTGTTTGACTACGCGTTGTTACCAAATTGTCAAAAAATCGTTTTTTATGTCTTTGACTGGAACCACTATGAGCAAGAAGTGGGCCTGCAAGCTGATTTTAGGGACTGGGCGCCGGGACCATTAGTCCGGACGGTGGTGGACTTGAATCATGTCCTAGCAATGCCGGGTGCGCCGTTACAGTTAACCCAGTTTAATCAGTTATGGAATACGCGTAATGACGGTCATGCGATTGAGCGGACCTTGGCGTACTTTTATCCACGGGTGACCACAACCGCTTAGAATAACTTGACAGATTTATTTGGATAATGAGTGATCATGCCGGTATCATATGTATCCGGCAACTTTAAGGTATGACAGGAATTAGTAAACTTGCGAAAAGGATGGGACTACAATGCTTAGATTAGGTTCACATGTTTCGATGAAGGCACCCGACATGTTGCTCGGATCTGCCAATGAGGCGGCAAGTTACGGCGCCAACACATTTATGATCTATACGGGCGCACCCCAAAATACACGGCGTAAACCAATTGACGAACTGAAAATTGACGAAGCACAGCCGATAATCGAGGCTCATGACCTCCGGCAGATCGTCGTACATGCCCCATACATCATTAATTTAGGTAATACGAAAAAGCCGGGTTATTTTGAGTTTGCAACGGACTTTCTCTATCAAGAGATCCAGCGTGCAGATGCCGTTGGCGCAACACAATTAACGCTCCATCCGGGAGCACATATTGGTGCCGGAGCGAATGTTGCCATTACGCAGATCATCAAGGGACTGAACGCGGTTATTCGGCCAGAGCAGCACGTTCAAATCGCGCTAGAAACGATGGCTGGCAAAGGAACTGAAGTTGGCCGGACGTTTGAAGAACTCGCGCAGATGATCGATGGGGTGACTTATAATGAAAAGTTATCGGTTACCTTTGATACTTGTCATACTAGTGATGCCGGTTACGCGATTAAGGACGATTTCGACGGTGTCCTGAATGAATTTGATCATGTGATTGGGCTGGATCGTTTGAAAGTGATCCATCTCAATGATTCTAAGAATCCTCAAGGTGCTCACAAGGACCGGCACACGAATATCGGTATGGGAACGATTGGCTTTGATACTTTGAATAAGGTCGCCCATCATCCGCAATTGCCAGACATCAGCAAGATTTTAGAAACGCCGTATGTCGGGGAAGATAAGAAACATCAATTGCCACCTTATAAGTATGAGATTGCAATGCTTCGGGCCGGGCAGTTTAATCCGCATTTGATTGAAGATATTGAACAGCAACGTTAATGAGAATTGAACGATAATCGCTAGTCGGTTGTCGTTTTTTGTTTTAGAAGGAGGAAAATGACGATGCAATTGAAAAAACAGCGGCTATTAGTGATTGGTGGTACTTCGGGTTTCGGCATGGCAATTGCTCGCCAAGCCTTACAGGAAGGCGCCGATGTCCATATTATCGGTCATACGGCGGCGCACGTAACAGCTGCCATCACCCAATTAGGCCCATCAGACCATTTGACTGGAACGGCGTTAGACGCACAAAATCTGGCGCAACTAAAAACTTTTTTTGCAGCTCAGCCCGCATTTGACCACGTCGTCTCAATGTTAGGTGGTGCAATGGGTGGGGGGTTCTTGGACAATTCGATTGCAGCGATTCGGCAGACGGTTGAAGATAAATTTTTTGCAAATCTGCAAGTGGCCCAATTAGCCAGCCACCATCTTAACCAACACGGTTCGCTGATTTTTACTTCGGGTGCTGGTGGGCGGCCAGATAATGCCTCCGGAGCGATTGTTGGCAATCAAGCCATTAATACGATGGTCGTTGGACTTGCCGTAGAGTTGGCGCCTGACTATCGCGTCAATGCAGTTGCACCGACTTGGACGCCGACTGGTCTTTGGCGCCAACTATCGGACGCACAATTGGCGGCCCAGGCTGCGACCGTCAGTGCTGGTAATCCCTTGAAACGCGTGGCAACGCCCGCCGAAGTCGCGTCGGCGTATGTTTATTTGATGCAAAATGAGTTTATGACTGGGCAAGTGTTGCACGTTGACGGTGGTGTCGAGCTCGTGTGAGTGACACGACTGATGATTAGTAGCTGACCTAATTAATGATAAGAAAAATGATGCAAAAAAGCGCGCGCTGACCGTTAGAAGGTGGCACGCGCTGATTGTCAGGAAAACTTAGGCGGCATCGGTGAGTTGGCAATTAGTGATACTAGCCATTGTTAGTGTCGTCAGTATTCAAGCTTTCGGTAATTAAAGTGGCGGTTTCTTCGATTGACTTATTAGCGACATTGATAACTAAACACCCAATCTTTTTGAAGATCTTGTCGGCGTATTCCAACTCGGCTTTAATTTTATCCGTGTTGGAATACATGGTGTCGGGATTAAGCCCATATTGGACCATTCGCTGCCGTCGAATATCGTTTAACTTTTCAGGATCGTTAGTTAGGCCAAAAATCTTTTTCGGATCAACTTTCCAAATTTCGTCAGGAATTTGAGCCTGAGGAACTAGTGGCAAGTTGGCGACTTTCAGGTTACGATTAGCTAAGTAGAGTGACAGGGGAGTCTTAGAGGTCCGGGAGACACCCAGTAAGACCACGTCGGCCTCTAAAAAGCCACTCGGATTCTTACCATCATCGTAAGTGACCGCAAATTCGATCGCGTTGATCCGGTCGAAGTAGTTGGTGTTTAACGCGTGTACGGTACCGGGGTGATTGGACGGTTGGACGTGCGTAATCTGTGAAAAAGTATCTAAAGCTGGTGTAATGACGTCATAATAAGGCAACTCGTGCGCTTCGCAAAATTGGTTAACGATTTGGCTGAGCCGGCGATCGACAAACGTATGAAAGATGGCGGCGTGTTCCTTCAGTGCCTGCGACAAAACCGTCTGGAGCAGTGAGTCGGTGCGGACAAATGGGAAACGCTGATAGCGAATGTCATAGTCGGAGAATTGTGCAGCGGCAGCTAAGGCCACGTTATGAGCTGTTTCACCGATAGAATCAGATAAAATAAAGACTTTAATTGCTGACATAGAATAACCTCATTTCGGTTCGATAATAGTCTTAGTGTAGCATAGCTGGCGGGGGATGAAAACGATTTACTGTCCGAACTGACGTTGCTCTTAACGATTTATTTTAAGGAAATTGTAAACTTTGGTTGACGGCCTTTTTCAATTTATGTATAATTTACTAGAACAGTTGCGTTATGTGTAAGTATGCATAATTTAACGGTTACTTTTTGAGCTCGGAGGGAGGGAATTTAACATGGCAAAAACAGTCGTTCGTAAAAACGAATCTCTTGATGATGCTCTTCGTCGCTTTAAGCGTACCGTTTCAAAGAGTGGTACTTTACAAGAATACCGCAAACGGGAATTCTACGAAAAACCAAGTGTGAAGAAGAAGTTAAAATCTGAAGCAGCACGTAAGCGTAAGAACCGTCGTCGTTTCAAGTAATTAGTATTGATTACTAATGACCTAACGAGGAGGGAAAACCAATGAGTTTAATCGATACACTCAATGGTGATCTAAAAGCTGCGATGAAGGCACGCGATAAGCAAGCCCTCAGCGTTATACGGATGCTTAAGTCAGCATTGATGAATGAACAAATTAATGTTGGCCATGATTTAACGGCTGATGAGGAAGTAAGCGTGCTCTCACGTGAACTGAAACAACGGCGCGAATCATTAAGTGAATTCGAAAATGCGGGTCGTCAAGATTTAGTCGACGGCGTTAAAGCAGAAATTGCAATTGTTGAGCAGTACATGCCAAAACAATTGTCGGACGAAGAAGTTCAACAGATTGTTGCTGACACCATTCAACAAGTCGGAGCTACTGGTAAAGGTGACTTTGGCAAGGTGATGGGGGCAGTGATGCCAAAACTTAAAGGTCAGGCAGATGGCAAGCTGATCAACCAAACAGTTAAATCATTATTGAATTAACGGTTAACCGGAGAAATTTTTCTCCGGTTTTTTTTGTTTCTTCTGGTTGATCAGAAATGCAGTACCGGTTGTTCAGATTAAGTATCAGCAATGGGTGCAGGGACTGATCTAACTGGGCTTACGTTGATTGATAGCGTGCCAATTTAATCGCTCGAAAGAAAAATGCTGTTCAGAAAATCGTTGTCGAATGCCGAGGCGTCCTTGTACTGGTTCGATGGGGGCTTTTATGCTATGATTAACTAACAAATACCTGCTGAAATCAGCGTGGTTATCACGCTAACTGCGGGTGCCATTATTAAATAATGGTGATTAAATCTGTCAATAAAGGAGTCCATGTTTTTGACCGAAAACTCAAAATATGAACAAAAATTTCTCATTGCTGATCCGGCCCAGTCAGTCGCGTTATTAGGACCAGAAGACGCCCACTTAGCTTTGCTTGAGGATGGGTTACACGTTCAATTGCACGTGTTTGGGGATCAAATGACGATCAGCAGTGATGACGAGGTTGCTGTTCATAATACGCAAGCAGTACTAGATAATTTAACGAGTTTAATTAAACAAGGTATTCAGATTGGGGCGCCAGATGTTATTAGCGCTATTAAGATGGTCAACCGGGGGACTTTGGATTACTTTAAAGACCTCTATTCAGAGACCTTAATTAAGGACAATCGTGGACGGCCCATTCGTGTCAAAAACTTTGGTCAGCGGCAGTATGTGCAAGCCGTTGCTAAAAGTGATATTACGTTTGGTATTGGTCCAGCCGGGACTGGGAAGACCTATCTAGCCGTTGTGATGGCAATTGCAGCTTTAAAACGGGGCGATGTCGAGAAGCTGATTTTGACGCGGCCAGCGGTTGAAGCTGGTGAGAGTCTTGGCTTTCTACCTGGTGATTTAAAGGAAAAAGTCGATCCGTACCTGCGGCCAATTTATGATGCGTTGTACGATATTTATGGCGCTGAACATACCCAGCGCTTAATGGATCGTGGTATCATCGAAATCGCACCGCTGGCTTATATGCGGGGGCGGACGCTTGACCATGCGTTCGTCATCTTGGATGAAGCACAGAATACGACGAATGCCCAGATGAAGATGTTTTTGACGCGGCTAGGTTTCGGTGCCAAGATGATTGTTAATGGTGATATCTCACAAATTGATTTACCACACCATACTAAGAGTGGCTTGATTCAAGCCGAACAGATTTTGGGCGGCATTAGCAATGTCGCGTTCGTTAAGTTTACGGCGGATGATGTGGTCAGAAATCCGGTCGTTGCCAAGATTATTACGGCGTACGACCGTGTGGAACAACGCTAGGGGGCACTTATGGATTTAGAATTATACGACCAAACAACAACGGGAGCGCAGCCAGAACAGTTGCAATTGATTCGGGATTTAATTGATCTTGCTGGTCAGACGTTAAAGTTACGGGATGATACCGAGGTCTCGGTGACCCTGATGAATAACGATGCTATTCAAAAAATCAATGAACAGTATCGGGGTGTCGATCGTCCAACTGATGTTATTAGTTTTGCGATGCACGACGATGACGAGGATGATTTGATTGTGATGGATCCGGAGATGGCGGCGGAAATGCCACTAAATCTCGGGGATATTATGATATCAGTTGATAAGGTTAGCGAACAAGCCGCTTTTTTGAACCATTCGGAGGCGCGCGAGCTAGGTTACTTGGTCGTTCACGGCTTTTTACATTTAAATGGGTATGATCATCTTCAGCCAGCGGATGAAACCGAAATGTTTACATTGCAACGCCAGATTTTGGACGCTTATGGCCTCGAAAAATAGACCAGATCGGCTACAGGTTGGCAAAAATCACTCGTTTTGGCAGTCCTGGCTACACGCGTGGACTGGGCTTAAAACGGTTGTGATTGAAGAACGTAATATGCGAACACACCTTGTACTGGGGGCGGTGGCCTTGTTTGCTGGCTGGTGGGTTCACTTGAGCGTTAACGAATGGCTGTGGCTAGCATTAGCGATTTTTCTGGTCATCTTATGTGAAATTAACAATACGATTGCAGAAAACCTGTCCGATATGATCACTGGGCCTAATTTCAGTCCCCTAGCTAAAAAAATTAAGGACATTGCGGCTGGTGCGGTAGTGTTTGCCGCGGCCTTTGCCGTCTTAGTTGGGTTAGTGTTGTTTGCACCTAAAATTTGGAACTTAATTGTCAGTTGGTTAAACTAGTAATTGGTTAACGATTGGACAAGATTGAAAGGAATTAATTATGGCAGAACAACAAGCATTTCATTCCGGCTTTGTGGCGATTATTGGTCGTCCCAATGTCGGTAAATCAACACTATTGAATCGGGTCGTTGGGCAAAAAGTCGCCATTATGTCTGACAAAGCCCAAACGACGCGGAACCGTATCCAGGGGATTTATACCACTGCGGATACGCAGATGGTCTTCATTGATACCCCTGGGATTCACAAACCGCATAGTCGATTAGGTGACTTTATGGTCAAGTCCGCCTTGTCAACTTTGGGTGAAGTGGATGCCGTACTATTCATGATTAATGCGGACGAACGGCGTGGTGCCGGGGATAACTTTATTATCGATCGTCTTAAAACGGTTAAACAACCGATTTATTTAGTGATTAATAAAATTGATCAAGTCCATCCAAATCATCTCTTGGAGATTATGGATCAGTATAAAGACGCTTTGCCGTGGAAGGAAGTTTATCCAATTTCCGCGCTTGAAGGAAATAACGTTGATGAACTACTGACGACCTTGAAGGGCCAATTGCCGGAAGGACCGCAGTATTATCCGTCCGACCAAATTACGGATCATCCAGAGCGGTTTATCATTTCTGAATTGATTCGTGAAAAGGTTCTTGAATTGACTCGTCAAGAAGTTCCCCATTCAACGGCGGTCGTGATTGATTCGATCAAACGTCAAGATGAAGAAAAAATTCACGTTCAGGCCACGATTATTATTGAACGGTCTTCGCAAAAGGGCATCATCATCGGTAAGGGTGGTAGCATGCTCAAGAAGATTGGCTCGTTAGCTCGGCGTGATATTGAACACTTACTTGGGGATAAGGTCTACCTTGAGCTCTGGGTAAAAGTCCAAGAGAACTGGAAGGACCGTCAAGACTTGCTAGCCAGCTATGGCTATCGGCAAGATGACTATTAGAATCGCTAGGTGATCCGGATGGCCCAACAAATGGTCACGAATTTTAACGGCATTTTGCTCTTTCGCCGGGACTACCGGGAACGCGATATGCTAATCAAGTTTTTAACTGCCGAGTATGGCAAGAAGATGTTTTTTATCCGCGGTGCGCGTCGGCGTGGCTTCAAAATGGCGGCGGAGTTATTGCCGTTCACGATGGGGGAATACGTTGGTGATTTACGTGATCAAGGTCTCTCGTATATTAATAGTGTCAAGTCAGTACAGTATCTTGAACATATTAGTCAAGATATTGCTTTGAACGCTTATGCCACGTACGTTATGAACTTAATGGACGTCGCTTTTCCAGATAATCAACCGGTGGGGCGGTGGTACCAACAGTTGACCAGTGCGCTGCAACTGATTGATCAAGATGTGGCCCCCGCGTTGGTGGCTAACGTGGTCGAAATTCAGTTACTGCAACCGTTTGGGGTGGCCCCAGAGTTGCGTTGGTGTACGGTTTGCGGTCGAAGTGATTTACCGTTAGATTATTCTGAAAGTTACGGCGGTTTGCTCTGTCAACAGCACTGGCATTTGGATCCCCACCGCTTGCATGCTAGTTCAGCAGCGATCTTTTATCTACGTCAGTTTTCCGTGTTGGATTTGGCTAAGGTTCATTCGATCAAGGTCAAACCGCGGACAGCAGCGGAGTTACGCCGGATTTTGGATGAAATCTATCAGAACTCAGTGGGCGTTCGATTGAAATCTAAACGCTTCATCGATCAGATGGGCAGTTGGTACCAACCGTTGGCGCCCCGGAAGAATGAGGATTGACAAACGAACGACCATCAGCTATGATGATGAAGAACTGAATAGTTAAGTGTTGATGAGAGAAGGTTAACGGATTCGACTTACAGTGAGACCGTGATGGTGAAAAACGGTCAGTCAAAGTCGTTAATTGGCGCTTTCGGAGCTTTAATACCGTGTAATTAAGCTGCTGAGGTTACTCAGAAGTAGGGTGGAACCGCGAAACCAATCGTCCCTATGTCGTTATTGTCGACGACAGGGGACTTTTTTTGTGCCATAAGTCTGGGAATAGCGATGCCCCCGTTTCAAAGCCATCAGCCGTTCAGTCACTAATTTTGGGAGGATACTAATGAGCAAAAAGTTATCAGTGCAAGAGATTATCTTAACCTTGCAAAAGTTTTGGTCGGATCAAGGTTGTATGTTAATGCAATCATATGATACAGAAAAAGGGGCCGGAACGATGAGCCCCTACACGTTCTTACGGGCAATCGGTCCCGAACCATGGAACGCGGCGTACGTTGAACCTTCACGCCGGCCTGCCGATGGTCGGTATGGTGAGAACCCCAACCGGTTGTACCAACACCACCAATTCCAAGTGGTCATGAAACCCTCACCAGAAAACGTGCAGGATTTATACTTACAAAGCTTGGAAAAACTTGGCATTAACCCGCTAGAACACGATATTCGTTTCGTGGAAGATAACTGGGAAAACCCATCAATGGGTTGTGCCGGTGTTGGTTGGGAAGTTTGGCTCGACGGGATGGAAATCAGCCAATTCACGTACTTCCAACAAGTTGGTGGTCTTGAAGTTGATCCCGTCACTTCTGAAATCACCTATGGTTTGGAACGACTCTCATCTTACATTCAGGATGTAAACTCCGTATTTGACCTTGAATGGGGCGATGGCGTGAAGTATGGCGACATCTTCTTGGAACCAGAATTTGAAAATTCTAAGTACGCTTTTGAAGATAGCAACGAAGAATTATTATTAATGTTATTTGATGAATATGAAAAGGAAGCCAAGCGGCAAATTAAGAACGGCTTAGTTCACCCCGCGTACGACTACTGTCTTAAATGTAGTCATACCTTCAACTTGATGGATGCTCGCGGTATGGTTTCAGTCACGGAACGTGCCGGCTATTTAGATCGAATCCGAAACATGGCGAAGTCGATTGCCAAGGAATTCGTGGCGCAACGTGAAAAACGTGGCTTCCCGTTATTAAAACACGCACAGGAGGAGACGAAATAATGGCGAAAACTTATTTACTTGAAATTGGTTTGGAAGAAATGCCGGCCCACGTCGTTACACCGAGTGTGTTGCAACTTAAAGAACGAATGGTCAAGTTCTTAAAGGATGCCCGGCTTGATTTTGAAGATGTTAAAACCTTCTCAACACCACGCCGGTTAACGGTTCAGGTGTTAGGCTTAGCTGACAAGCAGGCTGATGTGAAAAAAGAAGTTCGGGGTCCAGCTAAGAAGATTGCTCAGGATGCGGATGGCAACTGGACAAAGGCAGCGATTGGTTTTTCTAAGGGCCAAGGGGCGTCAACTGATGACATCGTCTTTAAAGATGTTAAGGGTACCCCGTATGTCTTTGTACAAACCTTTACGGCCGGTAAAACGGCGGCCGAAGTGTTGGCGGCCGGAATCAAGGATGTTATCACCAAGATGAATTTCCCAACGATGATGAAGTGGTCGACGTACAGTTTCAAGTATATTCGGCCGATTCGTTGGATCGTGTCATTATTAGATGACGAGGTTGTGCCGGTTCAAATTCTGGACGTTGCGGCTGGCCGTGTTTCACGGGGCCACCGTTTCTTGGGCCATGACGTTGAAATTGCCACTGCTGCGGACTATGAAGCTGACTTAGCTAGTGTTCAAGTTATTGCGGATGCCGCTAAGCGTAAGGCAACGATTCGTGAACAGATCGCGGCCTTGGCGAATGAACGCGACTGGCAAATCAAAGTTAATGAAGACTTGTTGGAAGAAGTTAATAACTTGGTGGAATATCCAACTGCATTTGCGGGAGATTTTGATACCAAATACTTAACGATCCCGGATGAAGTCTTGATTACTTCGATGCGTGATCATCAACGGTTCTTCTACGTAACGGATGCCGAGGATAACTTATTACCACACTTTGTTTCCGTTCGAAACGGGAACACGGATCACTTGGAAAACGTGGCTTTAGGTAATCAAAAAGTATTGACGGCACGCTTAGAAGATGCAGCTTTCTTCTATCATGAAGATCAACAACACTCGATTCAAGAATATGTGGAACGACTCAAAAAGGTTAGCTTCCATGATAAAATCGGGACGATGTATGAGAAGATGCAGCGGGTCATGGTTATCAGTGATTTTTTGGCTGATCGGTTTGGTTTGACTGAGACTGAAAAGAACCAACTCCACCGGGCAGCGCAAATCTATAAATTTGATTTAGTGACAGGGATGGTTGGCGAATTCCCTGAATTACAAGGGGTCATGGGTGACAAGTATGCTGTCTTGAAGGGTGAAGATCCAGCAGTCGGTCAAGCTATTCGTGAGCATTACATGCCAATCAGCGCTGATGGCGACTTACCTAAGTCCAAGGTCGGCGCGGTGTTAGCTATTGCGGACAAAGTTGATTCCATTACGAGCTTCTTTGCCGTTGGCTTGACTCCTAGTGGCTCTAATGATCCGTTTGCTTTGCGTCGTCAAGCGTTTGGAATCGTACGGATCGTACGGGAACAAGGTTGGGATTTCCCAATTCGTCAACTCGAGGCCGATATTCAAAAGGAATTAGTGGCCCATGATGCTACGTACAACTTAGACTTCGAAAAGCAAACGGCACCAGTTGCTGATTTCTTAACGGATCGCGTCAAACAATGGTTTAACAACCGTAAGATTCGCTACGATATCGTCGATACGGTTATCAAAGGGAGTCGTCAGGATATCCGTGAAATGTTCAAAGCAGCCGATGTGCTGAATGCGCATCAAGATGATCCGCAGTTTAAGGACACAATTGAAGCCTTTACTCGTCTGTTGCGGATCACGGCGAAAGCTAAGTTGGCAGCCGGTGATTTGACTGTTGATCCAAGTTTATTTGAAAATGAGGCGGAACAACACTTGTACGATGCTGTTCTTGAATTGCAAAAGCAATTTACCCCAGCGATGAGTATGGAGGACCGTTTCAAAGCCCTGGCCGCCTTACGACCATTGATCGTCGACTACTTTGAACAGACGATGGTGATGAGTAAGGATGAAAAGGTGCGGGATAATCACTTGAAGCAACTCTTGACGATCGCCCAAATGATCAACGTGATGGGTGACTTGAATCAATTAATCGTTAAATAAGCACGGACTGTGGATAATCAAAAGAAGTTACAGCAAGCGCGCTGTAGCTTCTTTTTTAGCTTGCTGACAAACAAATTTGACAAATATGTCTAATAAGGGCAACTTATTATTGCACTGCTGTCAAACTTGTGGTAATATATATTCTGTAAAAGTTTGCACGCACAAAGTCGCATCCAAATTTCGTGATGCGGCTTTTGATTGCGGCAATGATTTGGTTGGTTTGTCAGACTTTAGTTAGTAGAAATGGGGTGGCAAAGTGGCCAATCGAATTCCCGAGGAAAAGGTTGAGCAAGTCCGCTCAGCAGTCAACATTGCGGATTTTATTGGACAATACGTTCAGTTGAAGAAGGCTGGTAAGAATTTATTTGGCCTGTGTCCCTTTCACGAAGAGCGCACGCCATCCTTTTCGGTCAATGAGCAAAAGCAGATTTTTCACTGTTTTAGCTGTGGCCGTGGGGGCAATGTGTTCAGCTTCATTATGGATCTCGAAAACTTGTCTTTTCCGGAAGCAGTCGTCAAGGTGGCCGATTTTGGGCACATTGACTTGCCGGCGAGCTATACGGCGCAGTCACAACCGGCCGCACCTAAGGATCAGCAACAAGCCGATCTGTTAAAGTTGTACGCGGATAGCGCTAAGATGTATCAACATATTTTAGTGAATACTGAACTGGGTGAACCGGCGCTTAAGTACTTGCACGAGCGCGGGCTGGATGATGAGACGATTAAAACGTTTGGTATCGGCTATGCACCTGCTAATCAGCTCTTGTTAGATTTTTTTAAAGAACACCAGACCGACTACCAACTACTACGGCAGTCGGGACTGTTCATTGAAAATCAAGCGGGTGACTTACGTGATCGCTTCGTTGACCGGGTCTTGTTTCCGATTAAAGACGCGAGTGGTCGGGTGATTGCTTTCTCAGGTCGAATCCTCAAAAAATCACCTAATGAACCTAAGTATTTGAATAGTCCGGAAACGAAGCTGTTCAACAAGCGTTCAGTATTATTTAACTTTGACTTAGCACGGGGCCCCATTCGACAACAAAAGTCGGTGGTGCTGTTTGAAGGCTTTATGGATGTGATTGCGGCTTATCGTTCTGGTATTCAGAACGGGGTCGCATCAATGGGGACGAGCTTAACTGATGAGCAGATTTACATGCTTGAGCGCGTTACCGACACCTTATATGTCTGTTACGATAGCGATATGCCGGGGCAAAAGGCGACTGATCGTGCTCTGAAATTGCTAGGTGGTAACAGTCGCCTTAATCTGGGTGTAATCCAAATGCCTGATGGGATGGATCCCGACGAGTATTTGCGTGCTCAGGGGCAGGAGAAGTTTGTCCAAGTATTTGAAGATGGTAAGCAAACGCCCACTGCATTTGAAATGCAGTATTTAAAACATGATTTGAACTTGCAAAACACGCCCGATCAATTGACTTATTTACAGGCGGTTTTGCAACAATTAGCACAACTGTCCTCTAGTGTCGAACAGGATTTATATTTAAACCAATTAGTGGCGGAGTTTGATCTTGATAAGGATGATTTAAAGCAACAGTTACGATCACTGGTCGGTCAGCAGGCCGTTCGACGTGGTGGTCACTCGGATGAACCGCAAGTAGCTCCGCCACCAGCACCTGCGCCGCTAGGGCCACCCCCAGCCACGGTGGATGGCAGTACGAACAGTGGTCCGTTAAGTCGGGTAGAGAAAGCGGAGCGGTTGTTACTGTACCGTTTGTTGAATGACCACGATGTTTGGTTACGGGTGATGGCGATTGCTGGTTTTCATTTTGTTCATGATTCGTATCAACAAATCTTGGTGTATGCGGAGGCTTATTTTAAAACGCATAATCAATTTGATTTGGGCAACTTTACGGATTTTATGACGGATTCAGATTTACAGCCTGTCGTCACGAGTTTGGAATTTATGGACGTGGCCAATGAATCTTCCAAGGAAGAGATTGCTGATCTAGTCAATGTGATCATGAATCAACAGCCGCTGGTAGAACAAATCAACAGTAAGAAGGCCGAGTTAACGGCAGCCAAGCAGATCGGTAATCGTGATTTGGTTCAGCAGTTAACGTTGGCATTAATTGACCTATATCGGCAACAACAGCAGGTCCAACGAGCTGATAACTAGGCGTGAAAATGATATACTTAAAGTTGGCTCGGTATTGCAACCGATCAGCTGGTAGATGCATACTAAATAGGAGGCTACTACATGGCAAAGGCAAAAGCAACGACGGAATACGACAAAGCCGTTAAAGCATTAATTAAGGAATATAAGAAAACTGGTAGCATTCAATATGATGAATTATCAGATAAATTAGCAGCGCCTTACAAACTAGATGCTAGTGGCATTGATAAATTATTACAAAAGGTTGAAGATGCTGGGATTAGTGTTGTTGATGAAAAAGGTGATCCTGATGCTCGAGCGGTCAAAAGTGTCAAAAAAGTTTCTAAGAAGGAACTTAGTGATGCTGGCTCGGCTTCTGGAATTAAAATCAATGATCCCGTGCGGATGTATTTGAAAGAAATTGGTCGTGTCGACTTATTAACGGCTGACGAAGAAGTCGCTTTAGCACTCCGAATCGAACAAGGTGATGAATCTGCCAAGCAAGAATTAGCCGAAGCCAACTTACGGTTGGTCGTTTCGATTGCCAAACGTTACGTGGGTCGGGGAATGCAATTCCTTGATTTGATTCAAGAAGGTAACATGGGGCTAATGAAGGCCGTTGAAAAGTTTGATTACCGTAAAGGATTCAAGTTCTCAACGTACGCGACTTGGTGGATTCGCCAAGCAATTACGCGGGCAATTGCTGACCAAGCGCGGACCATTCGGATTCCAGTGCACATGGTCGAAACTATTAACAAATTAATTCGAATTCAACGGCAACTGTTACAAGATTTAGGGCGCGAACCAACTCCTGAAGAAATTGGGGCTGAAATGGACATGCCAACGGAAAAGGTTCGTGAAATCTTGAAGATCGCACAAGAACCCGTTTCATTGGAAACGCCAATTGGTGAAGAGGACGATTCACACTTAGGTGACTTCATCGAAGACCAAGACGCAACCTCACCAGCGGATGCCGCGGCTTATGAATTGTTGAAAGAACAACTGGAAGGTGTCCTTGATACCTTGACGGACCGGGAAGAAAACGTCTTACGCTTACGGTTCGGACTTGATGATGGTCGGACCCGGACACTGGAAGAAGTTGGAAAAGTCTTCGGTGTGACCCGTGAACGGATCCGCCAAATCGAAGCCAAGGCGCTACGGAAGTTACGCCACCCATCACGTAGTAAACAGTTAAAAGATTTCTTGGAATAATCACCAGATGATGACGTCTGACTAACCAGCTAAAGGTGCTGATTGGTCAGGCGTTTTTTTTTGCTTATGTAAATGTTAAAACGTGGTGGACACTGATTTAAGCCGCAACCCACGTCTTAATGCCATATTGACGAAACGTGTTCGGGTCCGATGAGCCTTCCGGGTAGCGACGCGATGAGTTTACCGCTCAACGCCTTAGTTGGGCTAATCCTCAGTCTCAAGCCGTCTGAACCACACACTCTGGCAGTGCTGAGCATTGGCCGAAATGCCTTCCAGTTGGGAAGGTATTCGAATGGCTGACAGGGATGTCCCCAACTTTTGCTGGCTTGGTCGTTGCTATTTTAGAGACAGCAATTTTATCAGTAACTGTCAGTTTGATAATCGAACTGTGATTCGTTCATTAATTCTCAGTCACCATATTATGACTGAGATTCCAAACAACTGAGACCACATTAACGTTTGTTCAATGTTCCAAGCAGTAATTGAATTCGGCGACCAATTGCACTAAGTTGAGTGGCTGTTCATCTGTCATGCGAGCAGGGGTCCCGGAGGTCGGAATAGGATGAACAAGCACTGATGAACTGGCAACCAAATTTAAGACTCTTTTCAGTAATTTGGCATACTGTAATGATGTCGCACTCACGTTTGAGGTAATCATTTTGTGCCAGGAATATGATTGTTGAGTTGTCAAACTCAAATTAGTGTGTTAGTGTACTAGTTGTAGTAATACACGTAGTACACAATACCGAGGTGATAAAATGCCGTTTGCAACTAATGGGGCACCGTATTACGAACAGTTAGTTATGCAGATTAAGCAGCAGATCGTTCAGGAAGTCTTACGACCAGGGGATCAATTGCCTTCAATTCGAGCAATGGCGTCAGAAATGCACCTTAATCCGAACACGGTCAGTAAGGCTTATCAAATCTTGGAGCATCAGCGAGCCGTGTATACTGTAAAAGGTCGGGGGACGTTTGTGAGTGAATCGAGTCAGATTGCAACTGATTCGAATGCGGTTGATGATCTTCAGACGCGCTTACAATCACTGTTAACGGAAGCACAATTTTTAGGAATCAGTGCGCAGCAAGTTCAGGCGTGGGTGACCACGGCTTATCAAAAGGGGGAGTCACGGGATGAGTATCCAAGTTAAAGCATTAAGTAAGCGGATTGATAATCGTGAAATATTAAGGGGGATTACTTTTACTTGGCAGCCAGGTCGAATCGTTGGGTTGGTCGGGCGGAACGGCGTTGGAAAGACGACGCTCTTTCGGACGATGGCTGATCACTATTTGGCGGACGAAGGCGAATTAGTGATTGAGGGGCAGTCGACTTTGCAGCAACCATACTGTCGGCAAAAATTATTTTATATTGATACACAACGTCACTTTTTTGGTGGTCAACGGTTGCGACAGATCATAACGACATACGCGTTGGCTTACGATGACTTTGACCAATCGCAACTAACAGCGTTATTAGCGGCCGAGCATTTATCAACCAAAAGCTACTACCAGCGGTTATCAAAGGGTCAGCAGATGTTATTTCAAATCTTGCTAGCGTTAGCGAGTCACGTGCCATATATTATTTTGGATGAGCCGTTTGATGGTTTGGATATCATCGTGCGCGAGCGGATTGTAGCCTATATGGTTGAGGAGGTCGCCGAACACGGCGTCAGTTTCTTGATTTCATCACATAATCTTGATGAACTTGACGGTTTATGCGACCAAGTGCTGTTTTTGCAACATCATGAATTAGTTGCTGATTACGACCTAGAAAGTTTACGGGCAACGGCCCGCAAGTTTCAGCTTGTTTTTGCAGATAAGCATATACCAGCGGTTGTGAAAGAGCATGGGCAGCTGATTAAAGTTTACGGTCGGGTCTTAGAAGTGTACTTTGCGGACTACACGCCGACAATTGAGACAGCGCTCCAACAAAATCAACCATTGATGATGGCCGTCCAGCCGTTGACCATTACAGATGTTTTCCGAGTTAAATTGGGCGACCGGCAAGCTGTTTGGGGTGGTGTGTAGAATGGCAACTGTAAAATTGAGACGGTTATGGTGGCAACAAAATCGGCCTTGGGTGCGACTTGTGACGGCAACGTGTCTGTTAGTGAGCTTATTAATGGCAATTAATGTGACACATACTTGGCAGGTGGAACATGCCCGGAGTGTACGTGGTGAACGGATCAACGCTGCGGATTTTGTTAAACACCCGAAAGACTATAAAGTTGCCGGTCGTCCGGCGGTTAGCCTGCATGTTTATTATGAACATCTTGACCAGTTTTTTTGGCCTGGCGAATACACTTCTACGGATCCCAATCAGGCAGTGCGGGCCCAACAACCCAACCGTTTGTATTATGTTTTGGGACTCGTCAGCGGTTTGCTGCTTGCATTCTGGGGTCGTCGCACACACCGCTTCGAGTTTATGGCTAGTTTAGGTGTTACGCGTTGGCAAATTTGGTGGCAACAGCTGCGGCTCGGGCTGCTATTAATGGTCACCGTTTTTGTAAGTCAAGTGATTTATTATGGCTGGATCACGGCTGCAATCCCCCAAGTTTATCAGCAATACCGTAACGGGGCCGCCCTCTTGGGAAGTAGTGTGGCAGTGACGATGGTCAGTGGGTGCCTAATTATGCTTGCTTGGCTGGTGGGGAGCTTTAATCAGCGGTTATGGTTAGCAATCCTGATCAGCACTCTGACCTGGCGTTGGGCGTCGGGAATGTTAACGCGGACAAATATGTGGTTGCGGTGGTTTCACATTCAGTCGTTGCCTAGTATCTGGTTACATGTTCACTACGGGGTAGCGGCAATCATGGCATTAGTGGGCTTGCTGATGCTACTAGGATTAACTTGGATGGCCTGTCGTCAATGGTCAGCGGATATCACCACAATTGCGGCAACAATCGCTATTTAATGGGGTTATCGCCAGTGCTTTGATTAGTTTGAGTATTGGCTCAACACTTGGGGACATCCTACTACTGCCTTTGATGGGAACAATTGCGCCGTGGTATGAATTGGTCGGAATCGTGCTGACTATGATGGCAATGCTCGTCTATCGTGCTGGCCGTCGTTACCATCAACTGGGGGAAGTTGTGAGATGAATAAAAAATTGGGGCACTTGATTATTTGGCAGCATGCGCCACTTCTCATTGGTATGCTGATTTTGTTTATAGCACTGGGGGCGTGGACTGGCTTCAGAATGAATCAACACTGGCAAATGCTAGATCAGAATCATGACATGCTAATTTCAGGTCTTAAATACGACCACCGGCGGCAACAGTATCAGGATGTAGATGGCTTAGTAGCACCTTCGAAACAGCAGTACTTGAATCAATATTTACAAGTTTATCATGCTGATCGGCGGGGATTATTGGCGAATTTGCGCGTTGGGAGTAATGTTGAACCAAATGATTTTCTATGGGGAATCAGTATTTTAGTGGGCATAGCACTCATTGCCATTCCACGTTACCGGCATCAGAATGAGTGGTTACAGAGCTTAGGATTTCGCCGAGCAGCTATTTTTGGTGCGACGTTTTTGAGCTATAGTTTAACGACGATCATTGCGTATAGTTTGGCGAAATTAATGGTTCTGCTGGTGCTGGTACAGAATATTCCCGGAATTTATTTCGCGCAATTCAATTGGTGGGTCTGGGGCGGCAATGTAATCAGTACCACGCTCGTTGCACTGATTTTGATGACCGCTTCTGCATTAGTGTTATTGGTCACGCCTAACCTGGTAATGGCAATGCTCGTCGGCTATGCAATCGTTAAACCAATCAGTTGGTTTGTATTGATACGGTCATTCGGCCAACCTGGTAATTATTTGTTGGCGTTCCTCAATCAACACTGGTTGTTGGGTATCGCAATTGGATGTCTAGTCTGGGGCTTGGGCGGGATACTTGGTCGGTATTTGAGCGCCCAGCAAATCACGGAACGTAACCACCAAGCGATTTTGTTACCGGCTTGGCGGGTACCAATGCTGATAGGGTTGAGCATCATACTGACTAAATTGATTACCGACGTTATGCTGGCACCACAGACGAGTTGGTCATATGTAGCAGTAGTTTGGTCAGCAACATTAATTGGTCTGATTGCTTGGATTTATCAACCACGCTGGAGTCGTTATTTTTGGCAAGTTGTGCGCCAGTTACGCTAATATGATGAAATTAACAATTAATCGATAAAGCATCCAGCTGGTTAGTAATCTTATTTGACCGACTGGATGCTTTTAAACGTTACGAGTTTGAAAAGAATAGTTGGCAAGTGTTAAGAATAACAGTAGATAGGCGATATAACCAATCGTCAGCGTGGATAGATTTAGTCGGGTTAATTGTTGTAGCTGTGGTGTTTGGATTTGCTCGCCTAGATTGATCATGTTGAGCGGATTCCACTTTAACCAGCTGACTTTGGCGTATAAATAAAAACAAAGTTGATTGAAAATGGTCACAATAAAGTACCCAATGATGCCGGTCAGAATGGCTGGTGTTGAACTGGTGAATAGGGTGCCCAATAGTAAGACGACACTCATTAAAAATAGTAGGGTCAGTCCTGTTGATAGCATGTTCAGACCCCAAGTGTGCCAAATTGTACCGTAATTAGGTAAGCGCCGAAAGAAGCTCAACTTCAGTCCGAGACTCATGAGGGTGCTAAAGCCAGATAAGCCAATCATCAGACCGAGTATCGTGAGCCATTTGCTGACTAAGACTTGGGTCCGCGAATAACTGCGATAAAGTAGCGCTCGTAACGTGCCATTTTGCCGTTCATTCGTTAAATAAGTGCTGCCAATTGTGATTGTCAAAAATAGTATCGGAATAAAGCCGTAGTCGTTGTTTACAAATGCATCATATGGCGTTAGTAGCTGTGGGTAGTGAGCGGCATATATCGCAATTATGAATTGAAAAATCATTATAAATGGAATAAACAGTTGAATCACACGATAGTGCATTAATTTTCGATTTTCTTGTCGTAACAATGTGAACATTAGATTGACCTCCTTAGTGGTTGACCGTTTTCAGCATGGTTAATAAGGATGATTCTAAGTCTTCAGTGTGGGGTTGAATCCGCTGTAACTGAATCTGATTGGTCAAAAGTAGTTGCAGTAATGGATTAAGCTGAAATCCGGGCGTTATTAAGACACGAATTGGTGTTGCTGCAACTAGGTGGTATCCAGCAGAACGCAATAGCTGATAAGCCCGTTGATCTTGATTAGTTACTAATTCATAAGTGGGGCGCTGTTGGGCAAGAAACGCTGGCATGCTCATATTGGCGATCAGTTGCCCGTGATCAAGAACTAAGACGTCATTGGCGACCCGTTGCAGTTCACTCAGGAGATGACTTGAAATTAAAAAGGTGGTGCCTTGAGCTTGCGCCCATAAAATTAAATCGCGTAATTCTTTTGTGGCCTGTGGATCAAGACCATTCATGGGTTCATCTAAGATGACTAGTGCGGGCTGATTGAGCAAAGCCAAGGCTACACCCAATTTTTGCCGCATACCGAGTGAGTAGTGTTTCGTTAGTATATCGGCAAATGCTTGCATGCTAAGTGCTTCAATGATTTTGGTAACGCGTGCTGTACGATTGGCACCGGTTGCGAACAGTGAGAGTTGTTGCCGGCCAGTCAAGAATGGGTAGAGTCCGGGATATTCAATTAGGGCGCCCACAGCGCTTAAAGCTTGGTGATGGCATGGCGTAATTGACTGACCATTTAAATAAATCTGACCAGTAAAGGAAGTGAGCCCTAAGATTGATTTCATCAGTGTCGTTTTGCCAGCACCATTTGCACCAACTAAGGCGACGATATGCCCCTTTTGAATGGTGAAGGTCAGGGCTTTTAAAATGTGCTGGTGACTGAAGTATTGATTTAATTGCGTGACGGTCAGTAGTGGTGTGTTCATATTGGAATCCCCCTAAACCTTAAGCGGCTAATAATAACCACTTCAAGGTATTTTACAAACAAAGTATACTATTAATCATAGAGTAATAGTGTGGTATTACACTATTTAATATAATCTTAATTATTACTTGTTGTACTCGTTATTATTTAGCAATAACTATGGTTAAAGCGTCTTGATTTTAAAATTCAGCAACTGCCGGCTTGGATCAACCGGAAACAGTTTGAGTTTGCACCAATTTTCGGTGGATTCTTACCGCGCCAACTTTCAGTCGTGATGGTACTCGGATTCACCAGTATTAATAGGACAATATCTAAAGATAATCGATGATAACTTAAGTTTTAATTGCAGTGCCAGGTCAAAATATTCAATAAATAATTGTACCAAGTTAGGCGGCCATTTGAGTGGCTTACCAGTCACCAATGTTCACCTGCATTAGTGGCTGAAAAAATTCGGGCACTGGTAGACTAACGAATTGGCGTGAACACAAGCCAAAAAACACGATCACTAGCCAGTGACCGTGTTTTTATTTGATAATTCTGGAAATTAGTTGTTCGCGTCAGCGGCTGGTGTCATCCAATCAACAAATCGATTTGCATGTTCGGTAAAGAAATTTACGAGTCGCCCAGTTAAAAAGGCTGCAATGAGGGTACCTTCCCGAACCCCCGCTAAAGAATGAGTAAAGCTGAGTGCCAGGACTAGTGAAATGCCAATCAGAATGAAATCATTATAAACTTTGACTTTGGCAAACTTGAGTTGATGCATCAGTGCGATGGCGTTCGGAAGTCCTTCACCAGGCATGATAATGGCGTGTGAATTGACTTCTAAAAAGACACCTAACGATAAGAGCACCGTTCCCATTAAGACAAGTCCGAGTTGCTCGATGTATGTTTGATTAGGAAGACTATGGAAAAACCGCACAAAAGCATCGATGAACCAACCGAACAGGCTACCCGGAATTAATTGTAATAAGTTTTGCCAGGAGAACTGCCGGCGCAAAACGATGGCTTCTAGTAGAACTAAAATGAAAATAAAAGCAATTGTCAACTGGCCAATTGGAATTGCCGTAATATTGCTAATGACATTCGGAATACTTGAAATTGGGGACGTTCCTAATAAGGATAATTTAGAGAGTGCGACGCCAGCTGACATGCACAGGATACCAATTACGAGGACTCCAAAGTGTTTAATGAATTTTTTCAATGACGATTTCAATCTCTTTTCTCTTGTAAGGCGAGGTAAACTTGTTGTAATTGGTTCGTAAACACTTGCTCGTTGACTTCTGGATGAGCAGCGAAGAAGTCATGCCACCAGTCAATCAATGTTTTCTTAATGGCGATAGCAATTTGTTCACCAGCCGGTGTCAAGTTAATTCGTAGACTACGCTGATCGGCAGGATCACGAAACCGGATGACGAGTTGGCGTTGCTCAAGTTGACGAACAGTTCGAGCTAATAAACTAGGATCGAGCATCAGACTGGCAGCCAAGTCCTTTTGAGTTTGGGCCGGGTGATCGTAAACAACCAGTAATAAGTCACTTTCGGTCGCCCGAATGTTCAGCGCCTGTAGTTGGGTGTTGATGCTGTTTTTGGATTCGCGGTAAATACCCGCAATATATTTAGTTAGACTAAAATACTCGATAGTCAGCACTCCTTTTTTTATAAATAGTGGACAAGTCCATTATTTATAAAAAAAACGACCTTGTCAAGTCAGTCGTTTAATGGGTCACAGTTGTAAGTCATAGTTAATAGTGGATATGGACGGCCCTGATCATCAGTTGGTTGGCGATTAGTGACTTGGAAACCACGGTGTTCATAAAATTGACGCGCCCGTGGGTTTTGTTCATTCACTGTAAGCGTTGTGGCACCATAATCCTGAATACTAGTTTGCAGTAAGGCGGTTCCAATACCAGCGCCACTAGCGGCTGGGGCGATAAAAAGCATGGCTACTAGTGAACCATCAATACCGATGAAACCAGTTGGGGTATTTTGATCATCCACTGCAACGAGCAGTTGTGGAACGGTTCGTAATGCTGTGGGGACTTCGTGCTCAATGGTTGTGATTTCAGCGGGCGTTAGAAAGTGGTGACTGGCGTCGACGGACTGTCGCCAGAGTTGAGTTAATTGGCTAATCAATTGCGGTGTTCGCTCGGCAGGCGGGAAAGACTTAATTAACAATGGTCGACCTCCTTATTTTCGTTGTGATTGATTAAGTTTAACATAAGAGCCGGTGTCAGTGCCAAAACTAATTTAACGGTTGGAATGACCTTTGAATGTATTGAACTTTTGATGGACTAATCATTTTCCAACTGGAGAATGGCGGATTAAAGACATACATACGTAGGCGAGTAACAACTAAACGAAGTGAAATCACAGTTAATCAGCGACCACCCTCAGTTAGGAATGGCAGATCAATCGACATTGTATTGGCTGGCTCGTATACTAGCGAAAAGTGGATTGGATGTGTTGGAATGAAATTTGTAATTTTTGGCGGTGAATTACTGGTGTTAGCTGCCTGGCTCATTTATGGTCGAACACTGCCATTGAGTTTGCGTATCATTGGTGTTATTGGAATCGTTATCGTTTCGCAATTGGCACATTGGGTATTGAAAGCACGGTAACTAGCGTTATTAATTGTGATTCAAATGAGCTTTTGATGTAAATCCAGAAGCTCACTTTTTGTCTGGGTTATTTTCTAAAGAATTATGCTAACTTATCAATACTGTTGAAATAATGACATTTGTCACCTGATCATTATGACAAACGCGACTACTCGACCCGATTACGCTGGCGTACACTATAGTCATTAAAGGAGGCGGGGATAATGACACCGTTGATTGAAGCAACTAAGGTCGCATTTAGTTATGGTCAACAGTCAGTTTTGACTGATATTAATATGACGATCATGCCGGGCGAGATTGTTGGCTTGATTGGTGAAAATGGGGCCGGCAAAACGACGTTGTTAAATTTGTTATTAGGAATCAAACGAGTTCAGCAGGGCCATCTCAAGGTGTTCGGGCAAGCGGCCGGTAGCCTGGCGGCGCGATTAAAGATTGGGTCAATGATGCAGGGTGATATGGCAATTCAAGGCGTGACGGTGCGTGATATGTTAAGGCTAGCTGCGGCTCAACGTCTGCCTGAATTTGATTGGCAAGCATTATTAGCCACCTTGAAACTACAAGACATAGCCCAGCAACGCTTGACGGCGTTATCTGGAGGACAGTTACGACGAGTCACCTTTGCTTTGGCACTGGTAGGTGATCCCGATTTGTTATTTTTAGACGAGCCGACCGTTGGCATGGATACCAATGCGCAACAGACATTTTGGCAACAGATTAGGCGCTTGAAGGCCGCTGGTAAAACCATTATCATTACCAGTCATTACCTACCGGAGATTGAAGCCATCGCTGATCGAATTATGTTGCTGAAGGACGGGCGCTTTGTCTTTCAAGGCTCGTTTGCCGTGTTGCAAAAACAATATCAACAAGTGGAGATTCGTTGCCAAACGAGACTGCCAGCGGATCGGTTTACAAATTTAACGGCAGTAACTGCGGTTACTAAGCAAGGCGACGAACTACGCATGAGTAGTGAAGACGGTGACGCTACGCTGCAAGCGATGATGCCCATAATCAGTGAGTTGCATCAAGTCTCAATTAGTCGTGAATCATTGACGGATATTTTTGTTCATCTGACGAAGGGAGTCTCAGCATGAAAATTTTAATGGCTCAACTGAGATTTGATGCACGGCGTTTGATTATTCGAAACGCAGCGTTTCAGTTTTTTGCCTTGGTGATGCCAGCAGCTTTTTACTTGTTATTTACAAAAGTAATGGTTACCGGTGGCACAACGGCTCAAATCGCACTTTTTAATCGGTCTTATATGGGCAGTATGATCGTTTATAGTGGGACGATCAGTACGCTGTTCAGTATTGCCCAGATTCTAATGCATGATCGGGAACGGGGACTATTACGGTGGCTACGGTTAACGCCACACGGGGTAGTACCGTACTATCGTTCGATTGGCATGATGAGTTTGGGAATGAATGCGTTAACGGTCGTTATTTTAGGCGCGCTTGCGGTCGTTGTGAACCACGTTGATTTAACCGTGTTTCAATGGCTAGGGATACTTGGAATTGCCCTGATTGGTCAATTGCCGACATTGCTTATGGGCGTTGGACTCTCATTTTTGAATCGTGCCGAAACGTTGAGTGTCGCTAGTAATTTAATTACCTTTCCAATGGCCATTATTAGTGGTCTATGGTGGCCCATTAGCCTATTACCAAGCTGGCTACAGGTGATTGGTAAACGACTGCCAACATATTATGTGAACGATTTGTTGGTCAACTGGGGCACCCATGGTACACTAAAATTAATCGATTTGCTTGGTATCGGGCTGTGGGTGTGCGGCCTATTAGTGATTGTTAGTTGGGTGATTCAGCGGGTACTTAAACGGGGGAATGGCGTTGTTGACGCATCATAAAAATAAATTGAAGACGATTGAATGGACGAGCTACGTGTGGCTCGCCTATTTGCCGTATACAATTGCGGCTTATATACCCGTTAAATCTTGGCATGATTGGTTTTGGCTAATGTTAGTTGGTGGCTTTCTTGTATTGTACATCTTGGTTGTTGAGAAGCCGCATTGGCGTGCAGTGACGATGCCGGCGGAGTTAGTTGTGACGGGACTGTTTGCGGTATTTGCGGCTAACAATTTTATGATCATCTTTCCCGGCTGGCAAGTGAGCTTTTTACTTGGTCGTCGTCCTAAACGAGAATTTTATGGTTTTGCTTTAGGGTATTATGCCTTTTTAATTGGTGGCTGTATACGAGACTATTTACAATATCCTGGTGTGTTTGGGTGGCATAATGGTGACATGATGGGCTTAGTTTTTCCATTGTTATCACCCATACTCGCGTATACCTTTTCGCGGTCAGTTGAACGACAGCGCCAACTCAACCAAACTAACCGCCGATTAAAAACAATTGTGGAACGTAACGAGCGTGAACGAATCGCGCGTGACTTGCACGATACCCTTGGACAAAGCTTTTCAATGATTACACTCAAAACGGAATTAGCTAAAAAATTACTCGTCAAAGCACCGGAGAAAGTGGCACCAGAATTGGACGAAATCGAACAAACCAGTCGCCAAAATTTACAGTTAGTTCGCGAAATCGTCAATAATTTGCATGAACAATCGCTCACAGAAGTCCTATTGGCCCAAACTCGTAATCTAGCAGTGGTTGGTGTCTGGACGACGACCACTGGTGAGACACAGGCAACCAAGTGGCCGACAACGGTCCAAAGTTGTTTTGCGGCGGTGTTAGTTGAAGCCATGACCAATGTGATGCGCCACGCACACGCGCACGAGGTGCGGATTGATTTTGTCGAGACGGCAAAAATTTATCAGATTAAGCTGAAAGATGACGGTAAAGGTGGAACCTTGATGCGTCAGGGCGCCAACGGGATTGCCGGGATGCGAACCCGCTTGCAAGCTAAAAAGGGCACCTTTGCCATCACGAGTAGTCGGCGCGGCACCCAGTTGATTTTAACTTTACCAAAGGAGTAGTGAGCCAGCATGATAACTTTATACTTAGCAGAAGACCAAAGTATGTTGAATTCTGCCTTGACCCAATTACTGGAATTAGAAGATGATCTACACGTGGTGGGTAGCGCAGTAGACGGCATAAACGCCTGGCAGGAGTTGCAAGAATTGCAACCAGATGTCGCAATTCTGGATATCGAAATGCCAGGGATGACCGGCTTGGATGTTGCTGATCGATTGGCCGGTTCGCAGCTAGCCACGAAAGTAATTGTTTTGACGACCTTTGCGCAACGCCGTTATTTTGAACGAGCAGTTAAAGCCAATGTCGCGGGATATTTGTTAAAAGATAGTCCGAGTGATGACCTAATTGATGCAATTCGAGCTGTGATGACCGGCCGCACCATCTATGCGCCCGAGCTAGTCACGAATATGTTGTCAGCAGACAACAATCCATTGACCGAACGGGAACTAGCAGTTTTGGTCGAGGCTGAGAAGGGGTTACCCACGAAGACGATTGCGGCCAATTTATACTTGTCAGCGGGGACGACCCGCAATTACTTATCTGCTATTTTTAGTAAACTGGGGGTCCACAATCGATTAGAAGCGATTCACGTGGCGAAGGCTAACCAATGGTTGTAAAGCAAGCGCTGTTTAGACGAGGACTAAACCAGGTTTATTTCTATCAGTGCATATACAAATGATTTGGTGCGCGATATAATTAATTGAATGGTGGTTAATGTTGAGCCCGATTACTAATTACGTGGCAAATCTGAAAGAATGGAAGATCCGGTAAGATGAAAGTAATGATCATCGGTAGTACCCATGCTGGTACGGCAGCGGCACGCGAAATTTTAACACGTCATCCGGAGACGGCGGTGACGATTTACGAGCGGAATGATAACGTTGCGTTTGTTTCGAGTGGGATTTATTTGTATTTAACAGGTATCATCCGGCACTTGGAAGACATGTTTTATACGTCGCCAGCTGACTTGAAACAGTTAGGTGCTCAAATTAAGACTCACCATAATGTTTTACGAATTGATACGGCCCATAAAACGGTGCAGGTCGCCAATATGCAGACTGGTGAGGTCTTTGATGATACTTATGATAAGCTGATTATGGCAACTGGTTCATCAGTTGTTGTGCCACCAATTATGGGTATTGATCATGAGAAAGTATTACTTTGCAAAAACTACGCGCAGGCGGAACAACTTTACCAATCCCTACAGGCAAACCAACGCGTTGCAATTGTTGGGGCCGGATATATGGGGACCGAGTTAGCGGAAAGCTATGCTAGTATGGATCAACAAGTCATGTTATTTCATTCGCATTCACATATTTTGAATAATTATCTTGGTCCCAAGATGGCGGATGCTGCCATTAAACTCTTACAACATCACCAGGTCGATGTCCACCTAAATGAACGGGTGACTGGGTTCACGAGCGGTTCGAATGATCAGTTAGTCGTTGAGACCGCGCAAGGCGATTATGAGGTTGATCTGGCCGTCGTTTGTGCTGGCTTTATACCGAATACAGAGTTGTTGCGCGGACAGGTCGCCATGGACCGCCATGGGGCTATCTTGATCAATGATTATGTTCAAACCTCTGACCCGGATATTTATGCGGCTGGGGATGCCTGTGTGGTCAATTATAATCCCACGGGACAGCCGGCGTATACACCGTTGGCGACCAACGCATTGCGACAAGGGGCGCTAGCGGGCATCAATGTTTTCGGAGATTTACAGCCCTATATGGGAACGCAGGCTACTTCGGCCATGCAAATATTTGATCACACCATGGCCACGACTGGCTTAACCTATGTGGCAGCGCAAAAACGGAAGTTACCAGTACGACATGTTGTCTATCAAGGCGATTGGCGGCCAGCTTATATGCCGACTACGGCGAAAGTCACGATAGAATTAGTTTATAATTATCAAGATAGACAGCTTCTCGGCGCGCAGTTCTGGAGCCGCCACACATTGCTCAAGCCGCGAACACGATTTCAGTGATGATTCAAAATCAGAATACGATTGATGATTTGGCTTACGTGGATATGTTCTTTCAGCCGAATTTTAATCAACCGTTCAACTATTTAAACTTGGTGGGGCAACTAGCCGTCAAACAAGAATATCAGCGAGGCAATCAAACACCACGAATTACAGCTCGTGGTAACTGGTCGAATAGTAGTGATAAGCATTGACCTAACGTAAAGCAGCACAGGCGCATTAAATCACAGACTTGGGGTCATTGCCCAAGTCTGTTTTTATGCCATCCAAATGATGAAAGCACTGTTCGTCATCCCATAATTGGTGAAAAAGCTTGACTTACGCTGACAGGAACCCTGTATAATAGATTCCAGTCAAAAGTAGGAATCAGGACATGCAAGTAAAAGTGAAATGGCTGTCGGGGTTGCTAGTGGTTTTGCTAGTACTGGGGCTCAGTGGATGTATGGCACAACAACGCCGCATGAAGTATGTACAGTCAAATACGCCTACGTTATTTTTCCACGGTGGCGGTAGTAGTTATCACGCTGAGGAACATATGGTACAAGCGGCTGAAAATGCAGGGGTGACAACTAGCGTTATTCGGGCGATGGGGCTTAAAAAAGGGCGCTTCAAGAATTCGTAGTGGATTCTTGAAGCGCCCTTTTAAGGTTTTAATGCGTCGTTTGACAGTCAATATGGCGATTGGTCAATTGGCTGAGGCTGGAGCCGATACCGTATTAAGCTTCAGTGCCGACGTTGATGATGAGCTTGCCAGCACTATGGCTGTTTTCGCTATACCGGTGGGCGGCTTGGAGACCAGCTGTGCTAAACGGAAAGACTTGGTCGATGATGACTTGTAAGTGTCCTTTAACGGCGAGCTGCCCCAAGATGGCTAACTCCCGGCCGTTGGGTTGTAACCACCAGCTGGAGACAGTGGGGCCTTGGGACTTTTGAGCCGCCGTTGGTTGCCCGTCAATCGTCACGAGTCGGCCAGTGGGCTTTAAGATTGCCAAGCCCTCATCAATGGCGTCAATGGTATCAAAGACGGCATCGTAGTCTGTAAGGACATCTTGAATAGCCGTCGTGTGATAATCAATGACGTGGTCAGCGCCGATTTGTTTCAACAGCGCATGGTGGTTGGCGCTCGCAGTGGTCGCAACCTCGGCACCGAGGTACTTAGCAATCTGGATGGCATTTAAACCAACTCCGCCGGCACCGGCTTGAATTAAGACTTTCTCGTCAGCTTGAATCTTTAATTGGTCATGTATGACTTGGTAAGCAGTTAGCCCCGCTAACGGCAAGGCAGCGGCTTGTTCAAAGGACAGACTAGCTGGTTTTAGTGCTAACTTGTCTTCTTTGACTGCGGCATATTCAGCGTAGGTCCCGCGCCGGCCATCCGCATAAATGTCTGGGCGGGCAAAGACTTCATCACCAACCTTAAAGTTGGTCACGGCCGCGCCAGCCTCAATAATGGTCCCAGCGACGTCCCAACCAAGGACAACTGGCATTTGCCAGTCAAACATGCTCTTAAGCAACCCTTGACGAGCTTTCCAATCGATGGGGTTGATACTCGTTGCCTGAACAGCGACTAAGACCTCGTCCTGATCAATGCTGGGACGTTCGATAGTGGCCATCTGGAGTTCTTCCGGCCCACCGTACTGATTAATAATGACTGCTTTCATTTTAAATAATTCCTCCCTGAAACTGAATAACCTAGCTTAGCATTTTAGTTGTGCTCAATTCAATTATTTAGTTCGAACTAGCGTGAAATAGATGTGCGTCGTCTTCAGCAGCCATCAATTGGGAAGTGTGTTGTGGTTATTGGTGCAAGCTGAGTCGTTGCTGATGACAATACCGTCAGTCAGTAGGCACTGGTTGCTCCAGGTCTGTCGCCAGTTGCGTTAAAAAAGTCTTGGCGGCTTCCGACAAGCGTTGGCCCTTAGTCCAGACTAGGCTAGTGCGGGCAGTTATTCGAGGTGTTAGTGGGATGAAAATCAAATCGGATTGGTTCGTATTGATGATGCCATCAATCCCCAGCGCGTACCCGACGCCCGCAGAAACTAATAACGAGGCATTGTAGAGTAAATTATAAGTGGCGACGATGGTGAATTTGGGCGTGCTTTCACCATACCAATCCTGAAGTTGATTGATCGTGCCGTGTTGTGCAGAAACAATGATCTTTTGGCCTTCAAGATCAGCTAAGCTAATGTGATCATGGTCAGCTAGCGGCGAATGCCGCGGAACCAGTAATCCCCAGCGACTTTCTCCAGGCAGATGGATAAAGTTTAAGTCGTGTTTGTCAGTTGGTTCCGTGACGATTCCAAAGTCAAAGTTCCCGGTTTTGAGGTTGGTTCGAATCTGATTCGCGTTACTACTCGTCACGTTGATCCTGATTTTCGGATACTGTTGTTGTAGTTTCTTAATTGACTGAGCAATCGTCAAAAAACTGCGCATCTCGGCACTCCCTAATTCAATCGTGCCACTGATTTCTTTGGCTGTATTAATGTTGGCAAGCGTCTTATCGGCTAAGGCGATGATTTGGTTCGCCTGCGTGGCAAAGTATTCGCCACTACTCGTGAGACTGATATGACGGCCATTGCGTTCAAATAGGGTCACGCCCAGTTCATCCTCTAAATCCTTTAATTGTCGTGAAATTGTTGGCTGCGAGACGTGTAAGCGTTCAGCAGCCCGGCTGATATTTAACTCGGCGACCACTGCTTGAAAATAACGTAGAACTCGTAATTCCATCTAAAACACTTCTTTCTATTACAATTAAGTATAATTCCAGATACCATATAAGCATTCGACATGGTCACTGTCAAGCTTTAAGATGAAGCTTGAGGTTAGTGCAGAATAGTTGGTTTTCAGAGAACAACGTGTAAAGCATCAAGGTAGTGCACCATTTAACCGAAATGCTCTGAATTAAGCACCACTATTTTGCCGGAATGGAGGAATGTTAACGATGAACAAAAGTAATCAGCCCGTAGTGTCAACCACTGCAACCACGATACAGTGGTCCAGAGCACAGTTAGCCGCTTTTAGCACGGCGGATGATTTCCAAGTCTCCCCATTTTACAGTGATGGGCAGACATACGGGACGCCGACCTGGATTTGGTCGGTCGTGGTAGGGCAGCAACTATTTATCCGTGCTTGGAACGGTCCGCGCTCACGCTGGTATCGATCGGCCGTAACCCAAAGGGCTGGTCGGATTCACTTGGCCGAGAGCAATTATCTGGTGAATTTTGTGCCCATTTGTGATGAGCAGTTAAATAACCAGATTGACCAAGCTTATCGACAAAAATATGCCGGTAGTCCGTATTTAATGCCGATGTTGGCAAGTGGGCCGTGGCAGGCGACGGTCCAAGTGATGCCACGAATATCTAAGAAAGGTGAATAGAAATGACTAAAATAATGATTATTGGTGCTAATGGTGGGATTGCCAGGAAGCTGACGCAACGGTTATTAGCAGAAACTGACGATGAACTGGTATTGTTCTTACGTCGAGCGGAACGTTTAGCCCAGTATCGGGAGCAACCACGGGTCACGCTGATTGATGGCAACGTGCTTGATACGGATGAACTTGCCACAGCAATGGCACCGGTGGACATAGTCTATTCCAATGTTGGTGGGACTGATCTAGCAACCCAGACGAAGAGCATTTTGGCCGCAATGGCCCGAACTCAGCGGCAACGGTTGATCTTCATTAGCGCACTCGGCGCCCATCATGAGGTGCCAGGAAAATTTGGCGCGTGGAACGAACAAGCCATTGCCGATTTCCTACCCGGTTTTCGAGAAGCAGCGAGGTTGCTTAGTGCTTCCAAACTGGTTTATACGGAGATCCGACCAGCCTGGCTAACGGATGTTGCCGAAATTGATTATGAATTGACGACTGGCGCAGAACCTTTTAAAGGAACTGAGGTATCACGAGCAAGTGTTGCCGATTTAGTCTTTAAATTAATGGCGCATCCTGAAAATTATCAGCGTGTCAGTTTAGGGGTCGATAAACCTGGTACGGTGGGTGACCGGCCTAGTTGGTTGTAATTCCTGTCATGAGCCTTGATTGAATGCTAAAATAGGCGTTAACGCTCAGACGACAACGCCTTCCGATGCGAGGTAGCACAAATTTAAATGACGAACTAACAGTGAATAGATTATTAAATAGAATTCAGGGGAAAGTTATTGAAAAGAATACGATTATGGGGGCTGATAGCAGGCCTGTTGCTATTATTAGTTGGTTGTGGTCGTGCAGAGACGACCGGGGTGACTAAACCGGTTACGACTCAGGGGCATCGCTACATTCCAACACTGTTTTTCCATGGGTGGGGCAGTAGTTACCATGCTGAGACGCACATGGCAGATGCCATCGTTAAAGCCGGCAAAACACAAACTATTGTACGCGCAATGGTTGCTAAAAACGGGACGGTGACTTTGAAAGGCCACTTTAGATCAGGTGATTATCGACCAATTGTCGAAGTGAACTTTGCTAATAACCGGTCTTCAGATTATCCAACCGTGGGCCGCTGGGCAAAAAATGTGGTGGTGGCGCTCCAACGAACTTATGGCATCACGTCGTTTAACATGGTTGGTCATTCCATGGGTAATATGGCGATTACCTATTATCTATTGGCGAATGCGCAAAATGAGCGGTTGCCGCAGCTTAGGCAACAAGTCGCAATTGCTGGACATTTCAATGGTATTTTAGGCATGGACGACAGCCCTAACCAGATGACGTTGAATGCTGCGGGACGACCGAATAAATTGCGACCGGCCTACCGCCAGTTATTAGGATTGCGGCGGGTTTATCCACGTCAGCAAGTACGAGTCCTTAATATTTATGGCGATAAGGGCGATGGGACGCATTCGGATGGGTCCGTCAGTAACGCTTCATCACGCTCTTTACGGTACTTAGTTGCGGCGCGTGCGCGTTCTTATCGCGAGGTTAAGATTACTGGGAAACATGCGCAACACAGCCAGTTACATGAAAATGCGCAGGTCGACCGGTTACTGATTGATTTTTTATGGCCCACACATTAAAGTGGGGCAGTCTGATGGACAGGCACTGGCGAGTTCGCATTTTTAAAATTGACGTTAAAGAAACTGGGGTAGTCAGCTGACGTTTGTCAGTGATTAGCCTAGTTTTTTGGTTGCTACCAACTTGTAATGACGGGGTATTCGCGCTTAAATAGATAAAGACTGATTACTGGTAACGGTGTTGGTCGTTTGCTAGCGCGATCAGAGTGGCTGATTATAGTAGGCTATTGATAGTAGTCGCGCGTCCAATCGATTGTATGACTAATGAGGGTCGAACAAACCAGGTCATTATGGTGACCAAGCAACGGATTATTGGAGTGGGGGGTAGTGGCGGATGTTTAGTTATGAGCAGCTCGAAAAATATAATGAAACTGATGTGGAAATTTACAGGTACGTTATTAATAATATGGATAGGGTCGGCTACATGAGCATTCGTGAGTTAGCTCACGAGTTGCACGTGTCGACCTCGACGATTTTGCGTTTTTGTCTTAAAAATGGGTTCGAAGGTTATCGTGATTTTAAACGGGCTCTTAAAAGTGAACAACAACAGTTGTCCACCTACGAGCCCAAGAGCGACGTCAGTGAGCTAGCACACTTTTTTGCAAAAACTAATTCTAGCGCGTATGAACGTAAGTTGATGCCAGCGCTCACGTATTTGCGTCGAGCCACGCTGGTTATTTTTGTCGGCATTGGTTCCTCAGGAAGTTTGGCCCGCTATGCCGCGCGCTGTTTTACCAACGCTGGTAAGGTTGCGTTTGGACTTGAGGATAGTAATTATCCAGTGAATACTTTTGAGATTCACGATACGGTCGTTTTTGCGTTATCTGAGAGTGGCGAAACCCCAGAACTAATTGCACTTGTTCAGCATTTTCAACAACGCCGGTGCGCAGTCTTAAGCATTACTAACCAGTCCCAATCCACGCTAGCGAAGCTTTCCGATTGGAATTTTTCATATCAATTGGCTCACCAGAGAATTAATGGTAATTATAATATAACGACCCAGGTCCCCGTGGTCTATGTGATTGAGACCTTAGCGAAACGACTATAACTAAAGAAACGAATCGTGACTTGAATAGTAACGATTCGTTTTTTAAGCTTGGAAGTGAAAGGGTGCTTAATGATGGATGAACGACAGCGGAGTTTGAGCGGTCAGACCTATGATGCACACGCACCAGTATTTTTAGAGCTAAAACGGCGTACACGGCAACTTTTAAGCCAGTATAACCAGCTCGCCTATGACCAAAAAAGTGAGAAACGTACGATATTGCAGGCTATGTTTGCCAAGATTGGATCGAATGTTTCGGTGGGGAGCCCATTTATTTGTGACTACGGGTGTAATATTTCGATTGGTCAGAATGTTTCAATCAATATGAACTGTACCTTGATCGACTGTAATCGGATTACCATTGGCAATAATGTCTTGATTGCCTCAAATGTTCAAATTTATACGGCTACCCATCCGGTCGAACTGCATGAACGTTTACGTGCGGACTGGCAGCCAGATAGTGATCAGTATTTTTGCCAGACGTTAGCGCGGCCAGTCACAATCGAGGATGGCTGTTGGATTGGCGGTGGCGTGATTATTATTCCCGGCGTGACAATTGGTCGGGGATCCGTGATTGGTGCCGGTAGTGTGGTCGTCAAAGACATTCCAGCTAATTCGTTGGCGGTAGGCAATCCTTGTCGTGTGATTCGGCAGATTAATCAAGGTGAACCGCATGCTTAAGATGATCGCCTTTGACTTTGACGGCACGCTCGCGCCGACGATTCCAATGGTGATTGACGTCTTTCGTCGTAGCGTTGCACCGTACGTTGAGCACGAACTGACCAAGCAAGCTATCGTCCAGACGTTTGGGCTAAATGAGGTTGGGATGGTCAAAGCAGTGGCTGGTCAACGGTGGCCGGTCGCTTTGGCCGCCTTTTATCAAGAATACGCTCGCGCACATTTACGGGTGTCAGCACCGTATCCGGGAATCGTCACACTTTTAGAACTGTTGCAGCAGCAAGGGATGGCGCTAGCTCTGATTACGGGTAAGGCGGCTAAGAGTTGTCAAATTTCCTTGGACGTGACTGGCCTGACGTCCTATTTCCCCACGCGGTTGTATGGTTCTGAGTGTCGACCTAATAAAGCTGACAATCTGCGACAATTGATGCGCACTAAGTCGTTAGACGCCGCGGAACTCTTGTACGTTGGCGATACTCGCTCAGATTTTGAAGCAGCTGATACGGCCGGGGTGCAATGTTTGACGGCGGCGTGGGATCCTAATCAGCCAATTGTTGAAGCCAGCGATCAGATCGTGTTTACTTCGCTCGAGCAGTTGTGGGTCTACTTGCAACGGCGACTTGGTCATGGATTGGTGCGGCCAATGAGCCACAAACCACGGTGAAAAAACAAGCTTTTTAGTGTCAACAGATAAAGTTATGACACGGCGTATGCTAAATGAGGGTCGGTATTGAGTGATATGGTGAGAAATTGCTTGCCGGGTCTTGCCCAATCCGCCATACCGCAGTATGGTTAGGACAAACGAGTTAACGGGAGTGACAATATGGACTGGGAAGACTATTTTCCAACGGCAATCGCTGAACGTGGGTACGATTATTACTTACAGGGGTATGTCACTGATTTAAAACGGACCAAAACACAAATTACGGCAATGGTTACGGGCACGCAGGACTATGGCGTGGTGATTGATCTCGCTAATGGTGACTTTCACGGTGGCGCGTGTGAGTGTCCGTATGACAATAGTCATCCGTACTGCAAGCACATGGCGGCCGTTTTGTACCAAGCGATGGCGGCTGATAAACCTGCCAGTCAACAGCAAGTTTCCAAAGCACCAACTAGTTTCGACAGTCTTGAACAGACTGCCACTAAGCTGGTTGAGCGGGCTACTGATCGGCAAGTCCGGGACTTTTTGAGTGTGGTGTTGGCCCATGACAAGCATCTCGTCCAGCTGTTCCGGACGGTCATGGGTGAGACTAATGTTGTGACAGATTTACCTGAATATCTCGCGAGTGTTGATGATTTATTTGACACAAACGCGGATGGCGGTGGTTTTATCGATTATGACGCGGCGACGGACTTCGGTGATGAGGCCTTAACTCTCCTAAAAGAAGAGGTGCAACCGTTGGTCGATCACGGCGAGTATGGTTTGGTATTTCAAATCTTAGCGCATCTGATGCTTAAAATCGACCACGTCGACATTGATGATTCCGATGGTGAGATCATGATGATCATGAGTGCTAGTGACGACTTGTGGGAAGCTGTCTTAACAAAAGCCGACGCGGATGTGCAGCAGCAGGTGTTTGATTGGTTATGCAAACAATTAACGAAGTCGTTGAATATTATTGAAGATACGCTTGACGATTTATTATTCACATATTTCAAGACGCCAGCGTTTATTGATGCAAAGCTGGTGTATACCGCTAAGCGGTTCCGTGCGGTGCAAAAACACCCGGATCTCTGGGACTATGACTGGCAGATAAAAAAATGGCTAAAGCACTATTTACAAATGATGTCTGCGGCTCATGTGCCTGATAAGCAAATTATTAAATTTTGTGGCGCTAACTTGGCGATACCGCAAGTTCGCTTGTTTTATAGCCAGTTCTGTCTTCAACATCAAGATGAGGCGCACGCGGTCCAATTGCTAAAGGATGGTAAAAAGTTGGTCACGGACGATCCCAGCATGTTAGCGAAACTTAGTCGCCAACTAAAGGACGCTTATCAGCAATTAGGTGAACAGCAACTGTATCGTCAGGAATTATGGCAATTGCTGACTGAATATGCGCCAGCGGAGGAGATGCTATTTTCAGAGTTGAAGCAGAGTTACCCGACCACGGATTGGCCGGCGGTTCGCGAGCAACTGTTGACAGCGATCGCGAAGAATTGAAACCACTGTACGTGCAAGAAAACTTATTGAACCCGCTATTAAAAGCGGTCGTGGCCGCAGACGGACTCTGGGATTTACGGATCTATGAGCCGTTATTGAAACCACGTTTTTCAGATCTGCTATTAGCGAAATATGATCATGAAGTGCGGAAAATGGCTACTACTACTGGAACTCGGCGAAAGTATCAACAATTAGTTGGCATATTGAAACGGATGCTTGCTTACCCGGCTGGTAAATCGACCGTGCAGGCGATTGTACATGATTGGCAGCAACAATATCCGCGGCGTTCAGCAATGATGGATGAGCTTTCGCGGCTAAACTGGTAATTGATCGTTAGTTGGCGCAGCAATCGCGAACAGAGTTAAGTCGCATCGCTAAGTTTAGGATCGGTTCCTACCCCAAACTTAGCGGTGCTTTTTTCATAGCCAACTGCGGGCATAATAAATTGTCTTTGGGCCTTGGTCATCCTGGCCAAGATAAAATGGTAGGACATTAGTTTATTTCAAAGTTATTAATAGCTATCCGTACTCAGGGCTGACCGGTGGCTGTCATTGACCCTGTTATTCAAAATAAGGCTAATCAGTCATCGAATCACAATTAAGTTTAAATAATGACCGAATTATCATCTTGGAACCGGTATAATAAGCCTTAAGCGACCGAACTGATTAACCATAGGGTGTGGATATGCGCTGTTGGCGTCATTTGTGGTTCGGCCGTTGCTACGAATAAATTAGCGAGTGATGTGAGGACGTGATCAGTAATGAATATTTTGATTATTGGAACGGGTAAATTGGGGTATGAAGTGTATCGTCGAGTGGCCGTGATGCCGCAGCACCACGTGACTTTGTTGGATCATCACCGACATGAGCATGATGTCTCGTTAGCCACGCAGTTAATCGGGGATGCGAGCAATGTTGATGATTTAAAACGTGCGCTGCGAGGGATTGACGTCGTATTCTCAACGGTGGGCATTACCCACGCGGCGCAGTTTGCCACGGCATTGGTGCAAGCGATGGATGCAGTTGGGGTCAAACGGCTATTTTGGACGACCCAGTTTCAAATCAACTATGATCAGATTTCAGAAGCAATGTACACCTTAGCCCACCGCGAGTTTGGGTTTAGTCGTGAAGTTGAGACGACCTATGTGGCGGGGCAAAAGGCCGGGGCCGCAGTCATCAGGAATAGTGATTTGGACTATACATTGCTAGCCTGTCATTTTTTCAAGTACAATGATGAAGCGGATCAATTAATTGTTGAACCAGCTGGAAATGCTGTTAGCGGTGGGCCACTTAGTCTATTCTCATTGGCGACATTGATCACCGATATGTTGGAACATCCACAAGATTATCCGCAACGTGAGCTCATGATCTCAGCTCGGCCAGGCGAAAAGTAACATCAGTTCTGGCTGATCAACTTTAATTGACAACAGTAGTACTCATAAAATATAAGTTTTGATGGCGATAGCTAAGTTGCACCAACGGGTAACTGGGCTATCGCCATTTTTGTGCTAAGTTTCAAAACTTACGACTGTTACCAGTGTACTAATGTAAATTGGTTCTATTTTTCTGAGCCAGACGGTACAATATTTGTAAATTCATCAAAAGATTGAGGAGATGGGAGCAATGTCACAATGGCAACAAGATTGGGCTTACCAAAAGTACTGGGTCATGGCACACTCACAGCAGCATTATAATGCCATCCGACAATTAGCTCGGCACAATGATTGGTCAGCTGCAAAACAGGAACGCTACCAACAATTATTAGCAGAAGCCGAACAAATTACGCCAACTAAAGCCACGTTGACAACGGCTTATCAGCACGTCTGGGGCTATTTTAAAAAGCAGTGTACGCTGGCCGAGAAGCAACGTTACTTGAATTTACTAACGAATTTAACCCCGGCACACGATCAGCTTGGGCCGTTCTTGTGGCAGTTGACGGTGAAGTACGAAGTGGCTTATTTGCTGGCGTCACGCTTGCTGCGCGCGTTTGATCAGCATGAAAATCAACGGTGATTCGTATAACATTTATATTATTTAAACAATAATAAATATGAAAAAACAATGAATTTTTTACGATTACTTCGTTCAGGTCTTTACAAAGTTATGAATAACCTGATACAATAATAAACAAGTTATAATTATCATAATAAAAACACTAATCAAGGAGGCGAAATAATTATGATTAAATTGTTTACGCAAGCAGGATGTAACTCATCGCGAAAGGCCCGCCAATGGTTCCGGGATCATGATATTGCATTTGAGGAGAAGAACTTTAGTAGCGCAGCCCCTACTGTTAGTGAGTTAAAACAAATTCTGTGCCTAACTGAGAATGGATTGGAAGATATTATTTCTACCCGTTCACAAAGTTATCCCGCAATTGCTGATAAGCTGCCAGATATGTCATTCAATGAGACGCTCCGGCTGTTATGCGAACAACCCCAGTTGTTGCGGCGGCCAATTATTGTTGGTCGTAATAAATTGCAAGTAGGCTTTAATGATGATGATATTCGCCAATTCATTCCCCGGCATATTCGGCGACTGAATTTTCAACAAACCTTAGTTGGATTGGTGGATATGTAATGATAGGGGACTTAAAGTCCACCATATTGTGAAAATGGTAATTACTAGGTTGATGTAAATTAATGTTAATCCGACGCTCTTTTTCATAATTGTTGATGCCAATAGCGGCCTAACTTGATTGAAAGACGTCATAAAGAAACAAAAACATCCCGGCTAGCAGACAGGCTAGTCGGGATGTTTTTGGCGCTTCAGCAGTCATTTAGTCGACTGTGATGGTAGTGGAAGATGCCATTAGCTGTGCCAACTGTTCTTCGGTTGTCCGGTTTTGGGACAACGGTGGCAAGTTGTCGAGCGTAAAGTAGGCTGTTTGGGCGACCTCAATGTTAGGCTCAAATTGGCCATCAGTAATTTCACAAGCAAAGACCAATTTATAATACTGAAATGGTTGGGGAATATCGACACGTAGAGCAGTATCAAAAACGGTGATGAGCCCCTGAACCGCGACGTGACGGCCAGTCTCTTCCCACACCTCGCGTTGCACATTTTCAGTCGGCGTGTAGCCCACGTCAGCAAAGCCGCCTGGTAAGGCCCATAGTTTCGTTTTAATATCTTGAACGAGTAGTAGCTGATTACCATGGCGTATCAAGCCGCGAACGTCGATTTTGGGGGTAATGTAGCCAGAGTCCTGAGTTAGAGCAGCCGTCAGGTCAGCAGTGGCGACGTTGGCAGCGGCGGCCATTTGTTGAATCAATAAGGTTTGTAACTTTTGATAGCGATCTTTGTCGAACGGGTCAGTCGTGTAGGCTAATCCGCTTTGAATCAGGGCTAACATTGCTCGTTGAGTAGTTAATAGTGAAGATGGCATGTTAATGATCCTCCTCTAAAGGTAAATAAGTTTATCAGGTGCAATTTTAGTAGCTAGGTTATCCGGTAGTGGCTGATCAGTCACAAAGTAATCAAAATCACTGAGAGCTAGCAAGTTGAAGTTGTGGCTGACGTTCACCTTGGTGTGGTCAAACAACAGCACTAGCCGGTCGCTTTGGGCGCGTAACGTTTCCTTTAAAGCGATATCAGATTCGTAAGCGTAATAAACGCCGTCTGCGGTCAACCCAGCGCAACTCAAGACCGTGGTCGTAAATCGAAATTTGTGTAGTGCTAGAATGCTGTCAGCGCCTTGAACACACCGTTGTTGTGCATCTAATGTGCCACCCAGGATACGCGTTTGAAAATTGCTATGTCGTAATGCCTGGTCAGCAATGTCAAGGGAATTCGTAACGATCATGCCGGGGTGCTTGGACTGGAGATATTGTGGTAGACAGGCAACGGTGGTTGAGATATCTAGAAATAATAACGCATCATTTAGTAAATACGAACTGGCAGTGTGGGCCAGGGCTCGTTTAGTTTGCAGTAAGTCATCATCCCGGTCCAGGTATTGATCTAGCTTATTAAACGTATTCGGCCGACTAATGCCGCCGTAGTTTCGTTCAGCCAAATTATGAGCTGCGAGTTTGACAATATCGCGCCGGGCAGTGTCGCGTGAAGTCCCCGTTAATTGCATAATGTCTTTTAAACTCAGTGATGGGTGGTTTTTTAATTCATCAAGAATCAATGTTAAGCGTGTTTTTTGGTTCATAATTGATCACCTTAAGCTTTTTTAAGTGTTAAACACATACTAACTTATTTTAGCTTAAATAGAAAGCCAATGACGTCAATTAATGAAAACGGTTGAATTAATCGGCGTTGATGTTGTGGTTACGCCTTGAAACCCTTAAAATTAAGCTAATTAGTGGCAGGGCTACAGCATACCTACGAAAGGATGGTTCAGATGAAAGTGAAAAAAGTGGTCATTGTTGGTGGCGTTGGTGGTGGTGCTTCAGCGGCGGCCCGCGTGCGTCGATTGGACGAGTTCGCCCAGATTACAATTTTTGAAAAGGGGCCGGATGTCTCATTTTCCAATTGTGCCTTACCGTACACATTCAGTGATGTGATTGACCAGCCCGATGACGTGATTTTAAAGACACCGATGCAATTCGAGCAACAGTACAATATTGACGTTCAAGTGAATACAACGGTTGTCGCCATTGATGCGCAGACTAAGACAGTGATGATCAAACGGCAAGGACAGGTAGCAACGACGATCGTCCCATATGATACACTGATTCTTTCACCTGGTGCTCGACCGATATTACCCGCAGTGATTGCGGGAATCGACCGGCCCAATGTTAAAACGGTCCGCAATGTTCAAGATGTCCGAACGATTCAAGCGTATCTGACTGAACAACACGTTCATGATGTGACGATTGTTGGCGGCGGCTTTATCGGACTAGAGATGGCTGAGAATTTACAACAGGCTGGCTATCAGATCACAATCATTGAGGCTGCCGAACACGTCTTGGGCACTTTGGATGACGAGTTTGCTCAGCTAGTACACAAGGAACTATACGATCACGGTGTGCAGGTGATACTGCAAGAACAAGTGACGGCCATTGATGCAACACAAGTGCAGCTCGCCTCGGGACGCGCCGTGACCAGCCAGTTAGTGATTGTGGCAATCGGGGTTACACCAGTAACTGAATTAGCGGTTCAAGCGGGTTGTGCGTTAGGCGTGACCGGTGGTATCAAGGTTGATCATCGTTACCAGACGTCCGTGGCCGACATTTATGCGGTGGGTGATGCCATTGAAGTGACTAATCGGCTTACACGTCAATCTACGCGGCTAGCATTGGCATTTCCTGCACAAATGCAGGCCCGACACATGGTGGATCATTTATACGGGCGGACGCCACAGTATCAGGGTGTGATCGGATCGCAGGTTCTTCACGTCTTTACGTTAAACGTGGCGTCAACGGGCCTGAACGCTACTGAGTGTGAGCACCAGCAACTTGATTATCGGTTCGCAACGGTGGCACCACAGAATCGGGTCAGCGTGATGCCAGGGACAACAGCCGTCTTTCTTAAGTTGATATTCAGTTATCCGACCGGTGAGATTTTGGGCGCGCAGGCCATTGGTCAATCGGACGTTGACAAAACGATTGATATTATCGCTAGTCTAATCACGATGCACGGTCGAGTCAGTGACCTGACAGATGTTGAATTATGTTATTCGCCATGGGTCAGTACCGCCAAAAATGTCGTCAACATGGTTGGCTTGGTGGCGGAAAACGTCCTGAATGATGAATTTAAGCAGGTTGCGGTGACGCAGGTTCGACAGCTGGTCTTGGCGGGGGCGTTTATCATCGATGCCCGTGAACCACAAGAGTACGCTGATGGGCACATCAAGGGCGCTCATAATATTCCACTGAGTCAGTTTCGGCAGCGCTTAGTGGAAATTCCGACCAATCAGCCAGTTTATATTCATTGCCAGACTGGACAGCGAAGTTACAATATGGTCCGCGCGTTACTTCAGCGCGGCTATACGAATGTGGTCAACATTGCTGGGTCGTATGCCGAACTAGTTCAGTATGAATATTTTAATGATCAGACAACGGGGCGAACCTCAATTTTGACACGAACATGATGATTGATAACTAAGATATTAATTTCAACAAAATTTGATAACGTAGCAGAGGCTATTGGGTAAAATAGAAGGTTCAGAAGTGTTAGACTGAAATTATCATAAGAAAGTTGGTGGCAAAATATGCGAACGATTGAAGACGATGCAGCGCTTAAGATTCTAGCGGATGTGATTAAGATTCCATCAGTTAACGACCATGAGTTGACGGTCGCAAAATATTTGCAAGCCCTGTTGGCGAAGTATGATATTTCAGCTAAGATTTACCCCATTACCGGTGATCGTGCAAATCTAGTTGCAGAGATTGGTCATGGGCAGCCTGTTTTAGCGGTTTCCGGTCATATGGATGTGGTTGCGGCAGGTGACCTGGCGGCGTGGGACACCGATCCTTTCACCTTAGTAGAAAAATCCGGTCAGTTATTTGGTCGGGGCGTCACGGATATGAAGGCTGGTTTAGTCGCATTAGTCGCTGCGATGATCAATATTCAGCAGCAAGGTGGCCCTAAACATGGCACCATTCGCTTGTTGGCGACAATGGGCGAAGAAGTTGGTGAAGCTGGCTCAGCTGCCTTTTATCAACAAGGGGCGATGCAAGATGCAGCTGGTTTACTGATTGCTGAACCTTCAACGGTTTATGGAACAGCGGCTGAGCAGAAGGGGTCTTATGACTTAAAATTGACGTCTAAGGGTAAGGCGGTACACAGTTCGACACCCGAACGCGGCTATAATGCTTTAGTCCCGCTGATTAAATTACTCAATGAAGCCAATGACTATTTTGAAACGATTCCGGCAGGCGAGATGGGACCGGTCAGATTTAACATTGACGTGTTAAACGGTGGGGACCAAGTAAATTCGTTACCCGATTTAGCGACTGCACTCGTTAATGTGCGGACGATTCCGGAATACGATAATGACCAAGTGACCCAAAAATTAACGGACCTGATCGCAGCGTATAATCAGCAAGGTGCTGACATTAAGATGACCGCTATCATGAATGAGTCACCAATTGCAACCACGGCTGATAATCGGTTAGTAAAGTTAGTGCAGGCCATTGGCAAGCCCTATGCTGGCCGCGATGTTGTCGTTGCCTCAAGTCCGGGAATTACCGATGCTTCTAATTTGGCTAAGCGTCAACCAGCCGATTTTCCCTTTGCGGTTTATGGACCGGGTAATATGACCCAACATCAGGTCAATGAAAGTTTACCAAAACAGATGTTTTATGACTTTATTGCAATTTATCAACAGCTGTTTACACGTTTTTTGGCCGAGTAATCGGTGTTGATTGATCGTAAAATCAAAGACCCGCTAGCAGTCAGTGACTGTCAGCGGGTCTTTGAATGGTTAGTACCAATTTTCAGGTGCATGGGTCGGTGTTGAAAAAGCAACGGCAATTTGTCGCAGGGCTTCGTAAGTTTCGGCGGTATTTACCCCTAAAATTGTCGCCATTCGTTGTTCACTGGTTTCAAAGAAACGTTCGATCTTGGTGGCTAATTGGCGGGCCTTGGGTGTTAGGAGTAGTCGTTTGTAGCGACCATCGTCCTTTGCTGGCACGCGAATGAGTAAATCAGCGGCTTCCATTTTGGAAACGAGGCTGGAACAGGTTGCTTTACGAATATTGAACTCTAATTCTAAGTCCCGTTGGAAGAGGTCGTGATGCTGTTCATTGTTGGCAATAAAGTTGATCGTACTGATTTGCATGCCAGTTAGTCCCAGTGATTTTGCATAATGGTCTGAGTCCCTGGCTAATGCATTGTTCGCTTTCTTAATCATGATTCCTAATGAATCTTGCATGGGTAGGCTCCTTAATGATGCTATGGTTCGTTCTAACTAAAGTGAATTATAAGAACTAATTGTTAAAAAGTCAATTAAAATAGGACTTTGAATTTTAGAATAGTATGCTAAAATAGTTAATTAGTTCGTATTCGAACTATAGGTTAAGGAGCTGATTTTAAGTATGGAAAAACGTGTTGACCTCAAATTGATTCTCGCTATCGTGGCTGCCGGATTACTTTCATTTTGCGGGGTGATCGTGGAGACTGCGATGAATATCACTTTCCCTAAGTTGATGCGAGAATTTGCACTCAATACGGCGACGGTCCAGTGGATGACCACGGCTTACTTGTTAGTAGTCGCAATTATTGTACCAATTTCGGCGTTTCTGAAACGCCGCTTTCGCACTAAAACGTTGTTTGTGACTGCCAATTTATTATTTATACTGGGATTGGTCGTTGACGCGGCCGCGACCAGTTTTCCCGTTTTAGTCACTGGACGAATCATTCAGGGAATGGGAACTGGGATTGCTTTACCGTTGATGTTTAATATTATTATTGATTGGGCACCAGCACGGCAGAAAGGGACCTTGATGGGAATTGGCACGCTGATTACCGCAATCGCCCCAGCACTGGGGCCGACTTTTGGGGGCTTGATCGTTAGTTGGATGGATTGGCATTGGATTTTCGTACTGCTAATCCCGGTACTCGTGATTTCACTTGTGTTAGGGCTATATGCGATTCGACAAGCCCAGCCGACAGTTAAAGTTGGATTTGATGTGGTCGGTTGGCTGATGATCGTCCTCTTATTCGTTGGCTTTACAATTGGATTTAGCAAGTTAGCCACGATTACCACGCAACCACTGATTTTTGTGGCTTGGCTAGTGGTCGGTATGATTGGTCTTGTGGGATTCGTTATCCGCACACGTCGAGCAGCACAACCGCTAATCAATCTGGCGATTTTTACCACAAAATCTTATGATTTGCACTTAATGGCGTACTTTTTGGTTCAAATCTGTGCCCTCGGGTTGGCTTTCATATTGCCCAACTACATCCAGTTAGTGAACGGCAAGAGTGCTTTGTTAGCTGGCTTGTTTGTACTACCTGGCGCGGCGATCGGGGCTGTTTTTGCCCCACTAGGTGGACGGATTCTAGACAGTCTGGGTGCAGCCAAACCAGTCCTAACGGGTTCAACAATTTTGGTTATTGCCATGGCACTGTTTACGGTGTTGGGGATGCACCTGTCAGGCGGTTTGATTTTAGCCATTTACATTTTATTAATGATTGGTATTGGCTTAACCATGGGTAATACGATGACGAGTGGCTTACAGCAGTTGTCAGCTGAGCATCAAGCTGATGGCAATGCCGTGTTCAATACCATGCAGCAGTTTGCAGGGGCCATTGGGACTTCGGTCGTGTCCGCCGTTATCACGTTAGTTCAAGTACAGACGACTGGAACGAGTGCGCATCGGACAGCGTTAGGGTCAACCATGGCGTTGGGGTTATTGCTGATTTTAGTGCTGATTGAATTGGGGACCATGATATTGGCAATGAAGACGCGTCAAGCTGGTCAACGATAAAAATGTTATAAAAAGATTGACATTGTTTTGAGAAGGTGTAATCTTTAGTTGTTCAAAAGTTAATCGGCGATGACGTTCGCCACATAATAATTGATAATCAATTTGATGACGTCTACTGTTTGTTTTTCAGACAGTAGACGTCTTTTCTTTTTGGTTAAGAAGGAGAGATTGATATGGAAAAACAAGTTATTGAAACGGTAAAGGCTCGCGAAATTTTTGATTCACGGGGTAATCCAACAGTTGAGGCTGACGTTATTTTGTCAGATGGGACGCTAGGACGCGCGGAAGTACCATCGGGAGCTTCGACTGGAGAAAAAGAGGCAGTTGAATTACGCGATGGTGGTGATCGTTTAGCCGGCAAAGGTGTTCTTAAGGCTGTTAATAATGTTAATACGGTCATTAATCATGCTTTACATGGTGCTGACCCGTTTAACCAAGCCCATATTGATCAAATCATGATTGACCTAGATGGTACGCCTAACAAAGCGCGTCTGGGTGCGAATGCTATTTTGGGTGTTTCAATGGCAACGGCACGAGCGGCGGCAAACGCATTACAGCAGCCGCTTTATCGTTACTTAGGTGGCACTGATTTAGAGCTACCCCAAACATTTCATAACGTGATCAATGGTGGGGAGCATGCGGATAATGGCATTGATATTCAAGAATTCATGATTACACCGGTCGAACGAACCAGTTTTCGGGATGGTTTTGAAAAGATCGTGAATACTTATCATACTTTGAAAAAAGTTATCGAAGATGCCGGGTACACGACTGGTTTAGGTGATGAAGGTGGCTTTGCGCCTGATCTTAAAAACTCAGAAGAAGCCTTGCAAATGTTACATGATGCGATTATTAAAGCTGGTTATACACCTGGTAAAGAAATTGCGATTGCTTTTGACGCGGCGGCCTCGTATTTTTATAATCGAACGACCCACAATTATGACTTTGAGGGCAAAACGTACACGCCGGCAGCCCTTGGTGATTATTATCTGCAGTTATTAGCGAAGTTTCCAGAAATCGTTTCAATTGAGGACCCATACGGGGAAGAGGACTGGGATAACTTTGCAAGCTTTACAGCTGCTCATGGTGACCAGCTTCAAATTGTGGCTGATGATCCGGTCTGCACTAATCCGCAATTAATTCGGCAAGCAATTCAGCGGGGGATGGCTAACAATATTTTAATTAAATTAAATCAAATCGGGACCGTTACCGAAACTTTGGCCGCGATTCGGCTAGCTCGCAAAAATGGTTATGCCACGATGATGTCACACCGATCTGGCGAAACTGGTGATACTTTCGTCGCTGATTTCACAGTGGCCACCAATGCGGCTCAACTAAAAGCTGGTGCGCCAGCCCGCTCTGAACGCGTTGAAAAATATAACCAATTATTGCGAATTGAGGAAGAATTAGGTACTGACGGTGCTCGGTTGGCCCACTTCCCAAATAACGTGATGTTTGACTAATTATTCGTGATAAACCTGATTCGACAGTTAGGTTGCCAGTGGTGCTTGTCAAATTCGAGGTGCAGACATGATTGAAGATTTAACGGAGCAACAAGCAGCCGCTAAACTAGCGGCAGATGGATTTAATGATGTCTCAGAACCAACGTTTAACTTTTTTAAGGCCGTAGTCAGTCGTCTATGGGAACCATCGGCATGGATTTTGGAGGGAGCCTTAGTTATTGAAGTTGTTTTGGGTAAAGAAATTCAGGCTGGCTTTATTGCGTTAATGCTGGTCTTTGCAGCCGTCAATGGTGCAATTCAATCGCGACGTGCGGCCTTGGTTTTACAGGAGCTAGCGCATCAATTGACGCCAACCAGTTCGGTACGCCGTGCTGGTCATTGGCAGTTGATTGATGCGAAGGCTTTAGTTGTGGGTGATCTGATTAGTTTACAGGTAGGGAGTGTAATCCCGGCTGATATTCGTGTGTTGACGAATCCAATTCATACGGATGAAAGCTCAATAACCGGTGAATCCGTTGCAGTTATCCATACGTCGGGTGAAACGGCCTTTGCAGGCACAATGGTGGTAGCCGGGGAAACTTTAGCACGCGTACTGGCGACTGGAAGTCATAGTCGGGCTGGAAAAACAGTCAGTTTGATTAATCAAAACAATGCGCCTGGTCATTTACAACGATTATTGGGTAAAATTATTGGTTATTTGGCATTGTTAGATAGTGCTCTAGCACTCATCATTGTTGGGATAGCGTTAATTCGCCATGCAGATATGATTCAGATGTTACCGTTTCTAGCGATGCTGTTCATTGCGACGATTCCGATTGCCATGCCGTCAAGTTTTGCAGTTGCAAATTCGGTAGAAGCCCGTGAACTTAGCCGGCAGCGGATTCTGGTCAGTGAATTAACGGGTATTCAGGAAGCTGCCAATTTGAATTTATTACTTGTTGACAAAACGGGAACGATAACGACAAATCAGCCGCAAGTCGTGCAGTTTAAAAATTTGTCGGCCAGATCAGATCAGCAATTGTTGCGGTTAGCAGCTAGCGCGACCGATTCGCGACATCCTAGCGTGGTGGATCAAGCAATTGTGAACTTTGCTCATCGCTATCAGTTGAAACGGCTGCCACAGCAGGAATTTAAGCCATTTGATGCAAGTGTTGGTTATGCCGAAGCGCTAGTTGGTGAAGCGCCAACAGTTGTGCGGGTACGTATTGGTGCACTTAGTCGTTTGTACGAGTTAACCGCACAGCAACCGGCTTTAGCAATCGACCAACTGGATTTGACCCGGGGCCGTTCAGTGGCGGTCATGATTAATAATGTTTTACAAGGTGTGTTGATTTTGCAAGATCAACCGCGCCCAGATAGTGCGGCGGCCTTAAAAAGGATTCAACACCGGGGCGTTAAAACGATTATGCTGACAGGCGATAATTTAAAAACAGCGCAGGCTGTGGCTGATGCGGTTGGATTAAAGGGCCAAGTAGTTTCCTACCAGACCTTTAAAACGCACTCGCGACCGTTAGCGCAAGTTGCCGGGATTGCCGAAGTTGTTCCAGAGAACAAATTGGCAATTGTCAAAGCTATGCAGCGCGCGGGTTACGTGGTGGGGATGACGGGCGATGGTGTTAATGATGCGCCAGCATTAAAGCAGTCGGAGGTTGGGATTGCCGTTGACAATGCCACTGATTTAGCCAAACGAAGTGCTAAGTTCGTCCTGTTAACGGGTGGTTTGGCAAATATTCTGACGATTTTAGACAGTGGTCATCGCGTCTACCAGCGGATGCTGACTTGGACAATTACCAAACTCACTCGGACGGTCGAACTGACCGTGCTTTTAACAATCGGCTATTTATGGCTAGATTACGTGCCATTGTCGCTGAATGCGATGGTATTAGTGGCTATTCTGAATGATTTAGTAACATTGGTCCTTGGCACTGATCGCACAACCATTCGCCATCGTCCCGAACAGTGGGATATGCCCCGCTTAAGCAAAATTGCGGGGTTCCTAGCGACTGGTTGGACAGCTGTGGGTGTTGGTTTGATAGTCTGGCTGCATGGTTTGGGGTTGTCTGCTGGTCAGTTGAGCACTAGTCTTTACGTCTATCTCATATTTAGTGCAATGTTAACAATCTTGATGACTCGTACTAGTGGTCCATTTTGGCGGGGACGGCCTAGTCGCGCAGTTGGGGTGACCATCGGCTTGAACTGTTTGTTGACCATCGGATTAGCTAGCAGTGATTGGGGAGTGCCGGCTATTAGTGGCTGGCTAACTTTAATAGTGATCGTATTAGTGTTAATGACTGGTATCGGTTTGACGGTGGCCGGCGACCTCTGGCGACGATTGACTAAATGATTACAATGCTGATATTAACGGTGATATTCCGCAGGGGATTAATTAATTGCGAAAAGCGTGAATCTCAGCTATCGTTAAATTGGCATTAAAAACGAACGGAGGTAGCAAAGTTGCAAGCATACGTCGTGAACCAACCAGGTGGACCAGAAGCGTTACAATTAACGACACTTCCTAAACCGAACGTCAAACCGGGGTGGACCCGGGTAAAAGTTTTAGGTTTTGGTATCAATCACTCAGAAATCTTTACGCGGGAAGGCAAGTCACCGAGCGTGCAGTTCCCACGAGTGCTCGGAATCGAAGTAGTTGGTGTGGTCGATGAGACCAGTGCGCCAGCAACATTCACGTCTGGGCAACGTGTGGTTTCAATCATGGGTGAGATGGGTCGGGCATATGATGGTAGTTATGCCGAATACGTATTATTACCGAACGAGCAGGTTTATCCGATCAAAACGAATCTATCGATTGCCTCATTGGTGGCAACCCCTGAGACCTACTACACGGCCTATGGCATTTTTAAGTCTTTGCAGCTTAAAGCGACGGACCGGGTGCTAATTCGAGCAGCTACTAGTGGGGTTGGGATTGCTGATTTAAATCTGATCAAGGCTTATAATCCGAAGATCCATGTGGCCGGGACTACTCGGCGGCTAGTTAAGCGCCAACAATTGATTGATGCTGGCTTTGATGAGGTCATTGTCGCTCCGGATAGCGCTCGTTTACCAGCCGCAACGGCTCATTTTGATAAAATTATCGACTTGATTGGTCCACTCAGTGTCAAAGATTCGTTGTCGCATCTCAACGAAGGCGGCATTGTAAATATGACGGGCGAATTAGGTGGGCTGTGGACCGTTCCTGATTTTGACCCGATTAGTGATATTCCGAATGGGTGTTATTTAACGGGCTTTTCCTCTGGCGATGTTTCTCAGACATTGTTGCAAGATTTATTTGACTTCATCGCAGCATATCATGTGTCGGTCGCCCCTGCTCGGATTTTTAACTTTAATCAGGTACCGGCGGCCCATGCTTATTTGCAAGCGGCAGACAGTTTTGGAAAGGCCATTGTGTTGTTGGACCAAAACGCTGAGTAATCTGGTGGTTGGCTACTCTAAGCCTAGTACTTGCAAGTTGGACTTAGACCACCGGATTGAAATCTGTAAAGGAATCTATAATAAAGAAATCACGATCGTGTCTGACCGTAAATCGGCTAATGCTGACTGGTCTGACGCGATTTTTTGCCTAAATGGTCGCTTAAGTGTATGGTTTGCTTGAAGGGTAAAGCAGTTGGAATCGTATCAAAAAATACAATCATTAGCTGGTAATGTTCGCGAAGTGTACTTGTAATCCCATGGGAATCTATTAGACTGGGTTTAAGGTTGACCATCGGTTGATCTGGTAAAAATTCGAAGAGGTGTTAGCAGTGACGATGATTTCTAGTCCGTCGATGGAGGTCACTGACGTTGGCGATTACCTCAAACTAGGGGCCTGTACTGCGGTGATGGCCCAACCGATTCTCACAGACGCATTGGCAAGTGGGCCGTCGATTGCCATGCAAACTGGGATTGGTGTTGTTTATAATCTGGTCAAGTATACGGCACCGGCCTTTATTTTTGGCATTCTCTATACGACGACGCGTCTGACGCTTAATCAGACCGCGTTGACCTATACCGACTATCTGCGCCAGCAATGGCATGCGCTGTTTATTCCAACGATTTGGTGGACCACGATCTACTTAATCTTGATGCCACAATTGCAGCAAGGTAGCCAGTATCATGACTGGCGGGGATTTTTCTGGCAGTTCGTTAATGGTAATGCAGCGCCTCATCTGTGGTATAACACCATGATGCTACAATTTATCATATTAATGCCGTTATTCTGGGCGCTTGGCCGTTGGTGTCAGTCTCGACCTCGACGCGGCTGGATCGTATTTGGCGGTACAACACTGGTCGCCGTTCTTTGGTTGTGGTTTTATAACCAACAAGTTTTCCATGGTCCTCACAGCCGTGGTTGGTATTTACTGGACCGGCTTTTTATCAGTTTCCAGATTTTCGGGTTCTATGGCATGTTAGCTTGGGTGTTTCGAGATACCTTTCAGCGCATGCTTAACAAGTGGTGGCCGGGATTACTTGGTCTATGGTTAGTTGGCCTGATCTGGACTAATTGGGAACTGTTCAGTTACGGCTTCCCGGTTAATTTGCGCAACGCCCCGTATTACAAACCATCAATGACGGGGTATGCGCTAGCAGTCATCGGCCTGTTGGCGGCATTGTGTGAGATTCAAGTTCGTCGTCAACGGCCTTTTAGCAAATTTGTACATTTCTTTGCTGGTATGGCCTATAAGGCATACTTAGCGAATGTTTTCTGGTCTGAATTGTTGTGGCGCGGTTTTGGTCGTACTTTGATGGTCAAGGCTCCCTGGCTGAGCATTGCGCTGTGTTATGGTTTGACCTGGTTATTGTCCTTTACAACGGCTTTTGGTCTGCATGCAGGATGGATGCGACTAAAACGTGAATACGAGCATGATTAGGGGCTAACCTCGTAATTAGTCGTATTCTTCATGATTAAAGCGGGACAATTGTCGTGTCATACTGGGATGTAAGTTGACCAGACCACTTTCTGAATCGGCTTGAGGTGTCGTGAAATTGCGTTACTGTGTTAATCATAAAATTATTGATGCTGTGCAGATGTTCGATGACAAAATAAGCACGTTGTAAAAATCACCAGAGTGTGGTTTTACAACGTGCTTATTTTGATGTGGGAATTAGGTCAACAGGGCTTTTGCTGCGCGCTTTATGAAGTAGCGTTTTTGATAAGTGACTACCTGATAATTTTTCAAATGAAGCGCCTGGTTGTTTGGTTGTTAGTTGACCACGATTGTCTCTGTAATTTGACCAGCATTGGGGTCGGTTAGATAGTTAATACTATTGGTCATGCCAACTTGCGCGGGACCGGCCTTTACCGTAATCGTCGTGGCGACTTCACCAGCTTTTTTTTGATCCATTTGCTTAAATAAATCAACGTCTGTTTTCGGTAGGTCGTTAGCAGCGACAACGGCACTGGTTTTCGTATAGGTCGTAACAATCTGCTGATTGATACGGATGATTTTATTAGCGTTGATGATGAGATATAACATACCGGTACTATCACCACTGGCAACGGCGGTATGTGTTAATTGATAGCCAGCGTGGGCTGCATCGGTTTTGAAGGCCGCATAGGTCACGTTTTGATTCAGTGAGCCTAATGAATAGTGACTGAGGTCCTGGATAGCAGATCGTTCATAACTATCATAACGATGCTGATATAGGTAGCCATCTTTGATCAGCAACTTGCCTGTATCGCTAGCGCTAGTCGTAGTTTCGGCAGCGATCCAGGTACCATTCAAATTCGCTACGTTGACGTGTTTAGGCGCCGCCTTGGCACTAGTATCAGTGAAAGCGCGGCCCCGTTCAATGGTCGTTGCCTGCTCAGTATCTGAATATTGAATGTTGACAGCGTAAAGGTGGTGCCCCTTAGCAGCAAAGGCGGTGTTGACTGGTAACGGATCGGTGTGATTGCCGGATTCCAAGTAAATTAAGTCAGTCAGTTTGTTAATCTGGATTGAGGCACCGAGCTTTTTCAAAACCGCGTTGATCTGACTAACTGACATGTGATGCAGCCGGTGTCGGTAACTTTTCATGATATGGCGTTGCTGATCATGGTGCCATTTGGCGTACGAAACTTGACGATGTTTGACGCCGGCGGACAAAAATTGGCCGTTACTAGTGGTCCAGCTTGATTGGGCAGTAGTTTTGTCAACCACGGAAATGTCTAAATTGCTGGCGACGCCGTGTTTTGTTTGGCTGGAACTAACGGCTTGATCAAAAGTCCATGTTTTGGTTGGTGCTTGAATCACTTTTTGGGTCGTCGCTTTGACGGACCGATGATGCTTCACTGGAGCGAATGTTTGGGTCGTACAACCAGCAAGTGCAAGGCCAATTGTCATCACCAAAATAGCTAATTTGTGCATTAGGGTACTCCTCCAAATCAATAAGTATCGTGATCATCAGTATAGCATATGCGATTATGGTGAGTGTCAATTGTACTGGACCTGGTGTGCGCAGGGTTCATGAGTGTTGGGAGGTTTCACAACTGACTGCTTATTTTCTGTTGAGTCGCGCACGCTAATCTATTGATTTCAATCTGCATCAGTTTAAACGAAAATTGTCGTGGTGCTTGATGGCTAGGGTTATTTGGATGGTGAGTGTTTCGAATAACAGCTAGTCCGATTTAAGGGTTGACGATGATGAAAAAGCGTGTATACTTCTAAAAGTAGTTAGCCGGCTAATCAATTTTAGAAAGAAGGATTTCAATGCCTGACTTTTCGTTTCGTGATCGACCAGATAAACAGCGTGTGCAATTGACGCTGGGCAAAGCGAGTAGCTCGGCGGATGCTGAGCAGGTGTTGGCTTTTCTGGATTTTCAGTGGACATTTCGAACCATGCAAGCCACCTATGAACAATTACTCGATCAATATCAACTTTCAGAATCCAAGTTTATTATTTTAATGTTGCTGGAAAATGAAACTGATCACACGCTATTGCCGTCGGAGTTAGCCACAAAGCTAGGATCTGCTCGGGCGACTGTGAGCAAGTTACTGGTCGGCTTGCAAAAGCGAGGCTGGGTGGAAAAGCAGCATCCACAAGATGATAAGCGGACGGTTGCCATTCATTTGACCGCCGCCGGTAGTAGTGTTTTGACGCAATTTTTACCGGCCAATTTTAAGGCGGTTACAACAATTTTTGCGTCGTTTACGGTTCAAGAGCAGCAGCAGTTTAAAGGCTTATTGGATAAAATCAAGCAAGGCACCCAACAATTAAAAAGTGAGGCAATTAATCATGAATGACAAGAAAATTGAATTGTTAACAACATATTTAAGCTTATACATCGATCATCACACCGTTTTAGCCGATATGCAAAATGCGACGGGCAAGTACGTCGTCTTAGATGTTCGGAATGCACCGGCCCAAGTGAAGAAAGATCAAATCAAGGGTGCAATCGCGATGCCTGCCAAGGATCTGGCAACCAGAATCGGTGAACTGGATCCGGCGAAGACCTATGTCGTGTACGATTGGACGGGGGGAACAACCCTAGGCAAGACGGCGTTACTCGTGCTACTATCCGCAGGCTTTGACGCGTATGAATTAGCAGGAGCGCTGGAAGGCTGGAAAGGGATGCAACTGCCAGTTGAAGTGCTTGCGGATTAGTGAAATATCGATTTAGACTTAAGTCATAGTTGTAGTGCTAGACGCTTAAAGTAGCCAGCGGTGATGAAAGTAATCACCGCTGGCTACTTTGCGTTTTTGTGATAAACACTGGGTTGCGTCGTCCACAATGAGTTGATTTCGTATATTGTGAAATAAGTTCGTTAATTAGTTGGCCTTACAGTTTATCATTATAATCCGAGTTGATTTGAAAACATGTCCCCATTAAATGCCTTTTCTTTCAAGCCTGTGTTGAACTTTAACGGGCGTAACCAGTCAACATCACCAACTATATTTTGCCGATAAAATAATGAAAATGGGTTTTACTTTGTGTAAAAATGAACTACAATATAAATGGTTAATGTAAACGCTTACAGAACTTAAGTTTGATAATGATTATATTCAAGTGCAGGAACATAGGGAGGTAATCTTATGAGTAGTCGTGATACGGCAAACGTTTTATGGTTTGATGAATTACACCGCGAAGATGTGAACCTAGTGGGCGGTAAGTCGTCTTCACTGGGTGAAATGACGTCATCGATGGATGTTCCAGTCCCATATGGCTTTGCGACCACCGCCCGGGCGTATCAGTACTTCATGACCCAGACGGGATTGAATGATAAGGTCAATGATTTGTTAGCCAGCATTCAGGATTATGAAAATTCTGATGAATTGCATACTGCGTGCGAACAAATTCGTAACTTGATCGTGAACGCGACAATGCCCGCAGATCTGGCGGCTGATATTGAACAAGCCTATGCGGATCTCGCTAAGAAAATGGGGCAAACTGATCCGTTCGTGGCGATTCGCTCTTCAGCGACTGCGGAAGACTTACCAAACGCTTCATTTGCCGGCCAACAAGAATCTTACTTAAATATTAAAGGTGCTGCCGATGTCGTTAATCGGGTTCAACAATGTTACTCGTCACTGTTCACGGATCGCGCGACATATTATCGGCACAAACAGCATTTTCCACACGAAAAAGTGGCCCTCTCAGCGGCGATTCAAATGATGGTCTTTTCTAGGGCTTCCGGGATCATGTTCTCCGTCAATGTAGCGGATGGGGATGCTTCCAAGATCGTGATCGATGCCATTTATGGTTTGGGTGAATATATTGTCTTGGGCAAAGTTACGCCGGATCACTTTGTTATCGATAAACAATCAATGAAAATCGTTGAAAAGAATATTATCAAACAACCTGTCCAATTAATGCGGTTACCGGGTGGCGGGACTAAGGAAGAGTCCGTCCCCGATGAATTACAGGGTCAGCCAGTATTAACAGATGCGCAAGTCATTGAATTGGCCGGCTACGCTAAAGAAATCGAACGGCATTACGGTTGTTATATGGACATGGAATACGCTTTGGACACGAATACCAACCGGCTATGGATCGTTCAAGCGCGGCCAGAAACAGTTTGGTCACAGCGTAATAAGCACAAAGATGCAGCTGACGATGAAGATGTTGTGGATGAGGCGGATGCCAAAGTTATCGTCCGGGGGTTACCAGCTAGTCCGGGCTTAGCCAGTGGGGTCGTGCATGTCATTGATAATCCGAAAGACATTGATCAGTTCAAGCAAGGCGAAGTGTTAGTGACGTTAATGACATCACCAGATTGGGTACCGGCAATGAAGAAAGCTGCAGCGATCGTGACTAATAACGGTGGCATGACTTGTCACGCTGCGATCGTTTCTCGTGAGATGCAGATTCCATGTATTGTCGGCACTAAAAGTAAGGAAGTCGCGGCAACCGACGTCTTGAAGACCGGCGATGTCGTAACGGTCGATGCTAAGAACGGGGTTGTTTATCAAGGTAAAGTCGCTAGCATGTTGAAGCCAAAGAGTGGTGCTACGGCGGTTGCTGGTCAGGTGGTTGCGGCCGAGAGCTTTGCTCCAACTGCTACGGGCGTGATGATGAATTTGGGTGATCCTGATTTGGCTGACAAATATTCAAGTTTACCAGCTGATGGAATCGGCTTAATGCGCGAAGAGTTCCTATGGACAACCTTTATTCATGAACATCCACTATACTTGATCGAGCAGGGTCACCCTGAAAAGGTGGTCAATATGCTGGCGGATGGTATCGCGAAGGTTGTTCGGGCAATGGCACCACGGCCAGTCGTCCTACGCTTCTCAGACTTTAAGTCGAGCGAATATCGTAATCTAAAGGGTGGCGACAAATACGAGCCGCATGAACCAGCTGATTTACTGGGTTGGCGGGGTGCATCTCGGTACTATGATTCCAAGTATATCGAGGCATTCAAGTTGGAACTGGCTGCGGTCAAGAAAGTTCGGAACGAATTTGGGTTGAAGAATTTAAATGTCATGATTCCATTCGTACGAACCGTTGACGAAGCACAAAAAGTAACGACCATTATGCGCGATGAAGGCCTAGCTCGGAGTGCTGACTTCAAAGTCTATATGATGGCTGAAATCCCAACCAACATTATTTTGGCCGACCAATTCAATCAATTCGTTGATGGCTATTCGATCGGTTCGAATGACCTTGCAATGTTGATTCTGGGTTGTGATCGTAATAATGATACGGTGGCTCACCTCTTTGATGAGCGGAACTTGGCCGTTAAACGAGCGATTCGGCACCTGATTAAGACAGCCCATAAAGATGGCAAGACGGTTTCGATTTGTGGTCAAGCACCATCAGAGTACCCAGAGTTTACTAACTTCCTGATTCAAAGCGGCATCGACTATGTTTCAGTCAATCCGGATATGGTCAAGGAGACTAAACGAAATGTGGCGCACTTTGAACAACGCATTATGTTGGACAAAGCGACTGGCCGGGGCTTACAGGACCCAATTGATTATAAATGGTAAACTATGATTCCTGTTAAAAGTTAAATAATCACTAAAGGCGAACCAATTCGTAACTGAATTAGTCCGCCTTTAAGTTTGTTTAGATCCAAATACTGATTCAGGGTTAATTCGGAGCAAGAGGTCATCTAAAAATGACGGGCAGGTGGCATATGATTTACTTTTTAAACTGTTTCAAGTACCGACTAGCAAATAATTTGTGAAACTTAACGCCCAAAGTCGGGTTGGCAGCGTCAATATCCGCATACATCGCGGTGGTAATTTTGGTTAACAAGGGTGCCAGTTGATCGAGCTCGTCGTCAGAAAGCGTGTTGACAAATGGGGGGACCTCCTGGGCTGCGGATGCAATCTCTTTGCGACCAGCAGCCGTTAAGTTCACAAGGTTGACGCGGCGATCTTTGGTGGACTTGGATAAAGTGACCAGCTGACGATTGACAAGTTTATAGACGAACTCGCTCGTTGATTGCGGCGACATGCCAAGGCGACTTGCCAACTGTTTTTGTGAGAGGTGGTCCTCATCGGCTAGTGCTAGTAGAATCTTGCCCTGACCTTCAACAGTTATTCTTGGACGGGCCTGCTTGACAATGTCATCATAAATTTTGCTTAATTGTTCGTACTCGGCCAATTTTCCGGCGACTAGTTCCGCCTTAATATTCGTTGTCACGATTGATCATTCCATTCGTTCTTTTCTTAAGTATACAACATTCTTTGGTATGCGGTACGTTAAGGTTAGTTGATTTTTAGATTGATGGTCAATAATTAGTCGTTGACAATTTAGTCAGGGGGCCTTAACATATATTTAGTCAGGGCACCTGATTAATTTATGGGAGGTTTTAACTTGGATGAAGAAATGATGATTCAAATGACACATGTTCAGAAGCGATTTGGAACGAAAGTCGCCGTTCAAGACTTGTCACTGCAAGTCCAACGGGGTGAAATTTTTGGCTTATTGGGTCCTAATGGTGCGGGTAAAACGACGGTCATCAGGATGATGACGACCCTATTGCGACAAGATGCTGGGAAAATCTTAGTCAATGGCTTTGATTCATTGTCGCAAGCCCGACGTGTTCGCCAGCAGTTTGGTTTGACCGGTCAAACCGCTAGTATCGATCAGGACCTGAGTGCGCGGGAAAACTTGCAGATTTTTGGGCGCTTGAATGGTTTAAGCCGTGCGGCGGCGAAGCATCGAGCGATGGAATTACTGACGGATTTTGATTTGAAGCATTCTGCGGATCACGTTTTGGCCACATTTTCTGGCGGGATGCGGCGACGATTAGATTTGGCGGTTAGCTTGATTGGTAAACCGGCCATTCTTTTTCTCGATGAACCGACCACGGGCTTGGATCCGCGGACAAGAGCGCAGATGTGGCAAGCGATTCGTCAACTAGTGGCCGATGGTTCGACTGTGGTGCTAACGACTCAGTACTTAGAAGAAGCCGACCAGTTAGCCGACCACATTGCGCTCATAGATCATGGCCAGTTAGTCGCCAGTGGGACGCCCACCGCTTTGAAACAAACAGTAGGGGGTCAAGAGCTTGAATTGGAAGTCAGTGCGACGACGGCCGTCACACCGGCTAAGGATATCTTACAAGCCATGCTCGGTCAAGATGTCCGTGTTGCGGAACGGACCCTAACAGTGCCGTTGGATACCGCTAGCTTGACGCCGGTCACTGAAATTCTGATGCGGTTACAAGCTGCTCAAATCACGGTCAGTAACTTTGCGATGCACGCGCCGTCGCTCGATGATGTGTTTTTTAAACTGACCGTGGGCACAAATTAGAGGAGGACAAAGCGATGGAAATCAAACAACCAGCAGAGTTAAGTCATGTTTTGACAATGACGCATCGGAACTTATTAAAAATGTGGCATAATCCAGATAATGTTAGTGACGTGGTGATACAACCAATTATTTTTACCCTATTATTCGGTTACTTGTTTGGTGGGGCCATTGCGGGCAGTGTCCAGGCCTATTTACCAATGCTAGTTACCGGTATTTTGATTCAAAGTATTTTGAATGCAGCATCGGGATCCGGACAGCAATTACGTGAAGACATTAACGCGGGGGTGTTTGACCGCTTCAAGACGCTACCGATTTCACCGATCGTACCGTTAGCCGGTCAGTTAGTGGGGGATGTTTTCCGATTGCTTATTTCTGGCTTGATGGCACTGGTGACAGCTTTTATGATGGGCTGGCGACCTATTGTTAGTCCGCTAGTATTGATCGGCGTTTTACTGCTGGCAGTATTTGTTGGATGGTCGCTTTCATGGGTCTTTGCTTTAGTTGGTTTAATGGTCAAAAATGCGGCCCTGATTGGCAGTCTGTCAATGATCATTATTTTAGTGCTGACCTTTTTATCTAACGCCTTTATTCCGACTAAGACGTTACCACATTTGTTGCAAACAATTGTCCGATTGAATCCGGTCAGTCTAACAATTACCGCGATGCGCACAATTTTGCGGACTGGCCATTGGGGGCCCGATGCATTTGGTGTACTGTTAAGTGGTTTCCTTATTATTGTGATTTTTATGCCGTTAACTGTGTTGGCATATCGCCGATTTGGTTAACGGTACGCTAAAAATAGTGTGTGTTGCGGCTTAATGACCGGCAGCGCACACTATTTTTGAAATGGGGAATTACTGCCCGTTCGAAATTGATGGTGATGAAAAGTGTCAGATAAGTGGAGACTGATACTTGCGAGGGCCAATGATTGGCCGCAATTGTTGTTCGTGGTGCCAACAAGCGATAATGAGCAAAATAATAATCAATACTTGCATAGAAGATAAAACGAAGTCTGTCAATCCATAGGCTAGAATGATGGGCAAAGTCATCATAAAGTAACGCAAATTCGGCGTACGATACTGGTGCCAATATTTGGTTAAGTGCCAGCCACTGCTGAGGACTAAGTAAATAAAGCCGGCACCGCCTAGGATACCAAAAGAAGCTAGTAGCATGAGCAAAATATCGTGGGCGTGTGGGACGTAGGTTCCCGTCAGTTGCAAATAGTGCCGCGCAAAGCCAAAATACGTCACGCCGAGGTACGGGGCCTGTTTGAAAACGGTGAAGCTGTTGTGCCAAATCGTCAAGCGACTTTGAAGTGCGGTGATGGTCGAAGCACTTCTAGGGAAAACGTGCCAGACAATTAAACTGCCAGCAATCAAGATTGTTGTAACCAAAATGCGATGGTGACGGCAAAGCTGGTAAGTCGTCATGATCAGAATGGCAATCATGATCATGAGCCCTGTGCGCGATTTGGTTTGATAAACGCCCACACAAAGTAAGCCGACCAAAAACCAGTTTATGAGCGGCCAGCGCGTGAAGGGGTGAACACTTCCATGACTTAACTGTGTCAATAGTAAGCCGAGGGCAATCAATAATAAACAGCAGGCATCATTTGGATTATAGGCGGACCCGAACAAGCGATTCTGATTAGCAGCATAGCCCCATAATAGGTCACCCAGCATGAACTTCAGCCACGTTGGTAATGTCAATACTTGGTTAAGCCAGTGGAAAGCAAAACCACTAATTGTAATATACAAGCCAAATTGGATGATAAATTTACGAAGCTCGTGCCAAGCAATCGACTGCGTGGACTCACGACACAACAACCAAAGATTGCCCAATACAAAAAGCATTAGGACAGACAGAATAACACTACGATAATCGTGGTGATTGAGATTGAGCGTCGTGATGCCCATTAATAGGACGATAAACCCTAGCAACGGGTCGTGCCGACTGAATTGTCGTGGATGTTTGAGTAACGCCAGCCATTGCCACCGGCTTAAATAAATCAGCCATCCGATACCTACCGGCGGCAGAATAGCTAATAATTTTAGGCCAGTCAAAAATGGCGACGTCGTTAAAAGACGTTTTCGCATGGTTAATCAAACTTTCTCTCATTAAATAATATGTCGCTTGCCAGTCGACATTAGCCATATTATGGCACGTCTGCCTGTCATCCAAACTTGCATTAATAGAATTTTAGTTAGTTTGAACAAAGCTTAGGAATTTTCAGGAAAATTTAACCAGCTGAATGCGTATTCACAGTGAAGCATGGTAAAATATGATTAGTAACGTACGGTGATACGGGTGCTATCCTGAATCACCATTGAAATGCGTTGGTTTTTAAGGTCAAAGATGATTGGCCAACAAAGGTCTAATCTAGTGTGCGACCTTTGTTCAGACTGCTAACTTCCAGGCCATTGGGTATCGCCATGATCTTAGTTGAACCTCGTTGGGTATTTCTGATAAAGAGCCGACCCGTAATTCAACGACCAGCACGTTTCGATTTTGGTGCATACTAAGGATAGCGAGTGACGTGCGTGGTTAGTTAAACTGAATAATTAAAACAATTGAACCGGGTGGGTTTGACCACAACCACTGAAAGTTAGTCGTGTGGGTAAATCTTCCCGAATTAAGGGGGAACTGTATGTGGATGCAAAACAATTATCAAAACGATTAGCAACGGTTGGCGCTTTCGTTCAGCCGGGCGCCCGCGTGGCCGATATTGGGTCAGATCACGCTTATTTGCCAGCTAATCTCGCATTAAATCATCAAATTAGTTATGGTGTAGCTGGTGAAGTCGTCCGGGGGCCCTTTGAAAATGCGCGTCATGAGATTCAAAAGCTGGGGTTAACGGATCGCTTAGTGGCCCGTCTAGCTGACGGTCTTGCTGCGATTGAACCAGCTGATCGTATTGATACGGTCACGATTGCCGGGATGGGGGGCCCTTTGATTCGCCATATTCTTGAACAGGGGCCGACCCAGCTCGCCGGTGTTCAACGGTTGGTACTCGAGCCTAATGTTGGTGAAGCGACCGTGCGGGAATGGCTGGCGGCCAATCAGTTTCAAATTGTAGCTGAACGAATTCTAGCTGAAGATGGCCATACTTATGAGATTCTTTGTGCTGATCGGGTTGATCATCAGGTGACGTATACGACGGCTGAACAGATGTTTGGCCCGTTTCTGCTAGCTGAGAAGTCGCCGGTGTTTATCGCTAAGTGGCAACGTGAGTTACAACGAGTAAATGCGGCGGTTGCGCAAATGCAACGGGCTAAAGTGATACCAGAGGAACAGTTAGCGCTGGCTCACGCTAAAATCAAATTGATTGAAGGAGTCTTGACGGATGCAAGCAAGTGAATTAATTGCGCGTTTTGAAAAATTTGCGCCACTCAAGTTGAAGTGGGAGCATGATCCCACCGGATTACAAATCGGCGATCCTCATCAGGACATCCACAAGGTGTTAGTTACCCTGGATGTGCGGCCGGAAGTTGTCCAAGAAGCCATCACGATCGGTGCTGACATGATTTTTGCTCATCATCCCGTCATGTTTCGACCGGCCAACAATCTTGATTATCAGGATCCTCAGAAAGCAATGTATGCAGAACTTGCAGCTCACCACATCTTGGTGTACGCGGCCCATACGAATCTGGACTGTGCTGAGGGCGGAATGAACGATTGGCTGGCGGCGGCCTTAGACTTGCAAAATGTGCAGGGATTGGTTCCTGGGTATCGTGCACAGGCTGTTAAGTTGACTTTAACGGTACCGACCAATCAAGTTGAAACGGTACAGGAATACTTAACGAATACCGTGGGTGCCGCGCTAGATCGTTACGCTGTCAACTCGGGTGAACAGTTCAGCGTCGACTTACTAGCCGATCAGATTCCAACTGCGGTAGCGGGCGTTAATGACTTAGCCGCTGACACGTGGGATTACCAGGTCGTGCCACTGTTGTCTGGCGGTCATCAGTATTATATGGGCCGAGTCGGTGATTTGCCGACACCGTTATCAGCGCAGGCGTTTGCCGAACAGTGTAAGCAAGTATTTGGTGTCAGCGGCCTGCGACTAGTCAGTGCCGATCCCCGACAACGGATTACCCGTGTGGCCGTCCTGGGCGGCGATGGTGGTAAGTTCTATCCCCAAGCGTTGCAAGCAGGTGCACAAGCTTACGTGACCGGGGATGTCTATTATCACACCGGTCACGATATGCTGGCAGCCGGGTTGACGGTCATTGATCCAGGCCACCATATCGAGAGTATTTGTAAGTCACAACTCACTAAGCTGTTTGATCAATGGCGTGTACAAGCTGGCTGGCCAATCGAGATTGTGGCGTCTCAGCTGAATACTGATCCGTTTACCTTCATCTAAGTTAATCATGAACTTTAATAAGGAAAGGAAGTTATCATATGTCAAAATATCCAAACTTAATTTCAGATTTTTTAACCTTTGTCAAAATTAATAGTCGTTCAGATGAGGAATCAACGACAATTCCTTCGTCACCACGTGAAACGGCCTTTTTAAAGCAATTAATGAGTAAGCTCACTGATTTAGGCTTGAGCGATGTTGAACAGGATGCGCAAAGTGCGTACGTTTTTGCGACGATTCCTGCGAATAGTGACAAAGCTGTTAAAACCCTTGGCTTCATTTCACATATTGATACGGCTGACTTTAACGCGGAAAATGTCAATCCACAAATTGTTGACAATTATGACGGTGAATCAGTTATTAAGCTCGGAAACGGGGACTATGTGCTGGATCCGGCGGTCTTCCCAAACTTAAAGAACTATGCTGGTCACACGCTGATCACAACTGATGGAACCACGCTGCTTGGAGCTGATGATAAGTCTGGTGTTGCTGAAATCATTAGTGCTGCGGAATATTTGTTGGCCCATCCTGAGATCAAACATGGCAAGATTCGGTTAGCTTTTGGTCCCGATGAAGAAATTGGGACTGGTGCTGATCACTTTAATGTGCCTGCCTTTGGCGCCGATTATGCTTACACCGTCGATGGTGGTCCGCTTGGTGAACTGGAGTATGAAACGTTCAACGCGGCCCAAGCGACGGTGACGATTACAGGTGTCAACGTTCATCCAGGGGAAGCTAAGGATAAGATGGTCAACGCCTTGCAGTTAGCCGTTGATTTTCAATCGGCGTTACCCGCACATGATGTCCCGGAACACACGGAAGGCCGTGAAGGGTTCTTCTTCTTGCTTAGTTTAGACGGGACCGTTGACAGCGCTAAGATGACTTACATTATTCGTGATCATGACCGCGATAAGTTCGAAGCACGTAAACGGTTATTTATGGCGGTTGCGGATCGGCTGAATTTGGCTGACGGTGTGGCCCGGATCAAGGTCGACATGAAGGACCAGTATTACAATATGCGCGAAATCATTGAAAAAGATATGCGGGTCGTTGAATTGGCCAAACAAGCCATGCTCAAGCTCGGTATCACGCCAGCCATTTATCCGGTTCGTGGTGGGACGGATGGCTCCAAGATCTCATTTATGGGCTTGCCGACACCAAACTTGTTTGCTGGTGGTGAGAACATGCACGGTCGGTTTGAATACGTTTCAGAACAAGTGATGGCCCAAGCCGTGGACGTTGTCTTACAAATCGTTCAGGATAATTATGACCAGGACTAAATCCTTGACCTTGTTTGACCTTACGGGTTATACTCTAATAGTCAATAAAGGTCAAACAAAAATTGGCAGCTATGACGGCTGCCTTTTTGCTACCGTTTTTGAGGAGGTACGTAAATATGAATCCAGAACAATTTACAGAAAGTTTACAACAAGCCTTACAACAGGCACAACAAATCGCACAAACACGGCGCCATCAAGAAATTGGGGTGCCCCATCTATTTAAATTTTTAACGCAACCAGGCGAACTGGTTCGGCAGATCTTTAGTGAGGCCGGCGCTGATTTAGACCAATTACAAACAGAGCTCGACCGTGAGCTGGATGATATTGCCGTTGTTAGCGGTGGTAACGTTCAGTACGGTGGCAGTATGAGCAGTAGTCTAGCTACGCTGATGCAGGCTGCCGATGCTAAGCGCAAAGCGTTAGGTGATGATTACCTTGCGACCGACACTTTGGCTTTAGCGCTGATGGATCAAACTGGTGATCAGTTGACCAAATACTTGAATCAGCAAGGCATCACGGCAGGACAAGTCAAGAATGCCGTTGATCGTATTCGCGGGGGTCAACGGGTAACGTCACGTAATCAGGAAGATCAGTATCAAGCTTTGGAAAAGTACGGCGTCGACTTGGTTAAGCAGGCGCGCCAGGGGAATCAAGATCCAGTAATTGGCCGGGACGAAGAGATTCTGGATGTTATTCGGATCTTGTCACGAAAGACGAAAAATAATCCTGTCTTGATTGGTGAACCGGGAGTTGGGAAAACTGCCATCGTGGAAGGCCTAGCGCAACGAATTGTTCGTGGTGATGTGCCGGAGAACTTAAAAGATAAGACGTTGTTCTCGCTAGATATGGGGTCCCTGATTGCCGGGGCGAAGTATCGTGGTGAATTTGAAGAACGACTCAAAGCCGTCCTCAAGGAAATCAAGAAGAGCGATGGGCAGATCATCATGTTCATCGATGAAATCCATAATATCGTTGGTGCTGGTAAGACAGAAGGCAGTATGGACGCCGGTAACTTGTTGAAACCAATGTTGGCGCGGGGAGAACTTCATTTGATCGGGGCCACGACGTTAGATGAATATCGTCAGTACATGGAAAAGGACAAGGCGCTCGAGCGGCGGTTCCAAAAAGTATTGGTTGCTGAACCGAGTGTTGAAGATACAATTAGTATTTTACGTGGCTTAAAGGAACGCTTTGAAATCCATCATGGTGTTCGGATTCATGATAACGCCTTAGTGGCCGCTGCCAAGTTATCTGATCGTTATATTACGGATCGTTACTTGCCAGATAAGGCCTTAGATTTAGTAGATGAGGCTTCTGCTGAAATTCGGGTCGAAATGAACTCCAACCCAACGGAATTAGACCAAGTCAACCGACAATTAATGCGTTTAGAGGTCGAGGAAGCCGCCTTAAAGAAGGAAACTGACGATGCCTCCGTTAAACGGCTAGCGGATGTACAAAAAGAACTCGCCAGCGCAAAGGAAAAACAGCGGGCTTTATCCGAACGCTGGGACAGTGAAAAGAAGAGTCTCCAAGCGTTAAGCGACAAAAAGTCGGCGTTAGACAAAGCTAAGCACGACTTGGAAAATGCTGAAAATAATTATGATCTGGAACAAGCAGCTAAGTTGCAGCACGGGACGATTCCAAAGCTGGAACAAGAGTTGAAGGCCATGGAAGCCAATGATCATCATGAAGATTGGTTAGTTGAGGAATCCGTCACGCCAGATCAGATTGCAAACGTGGTTTCCCGGATGACAGGAATCCCAGTAGCCAAACTGGTTGCCGGTGAGCGGGAGAAATTATTACACTTGGCGGACCATTTGCATGAACGAGTGGTTGGTCAGGATGCGGCGGTCGATGCCGTTTCGGATGCCGTATTACGTTCGCGGGCCGGTTTGCAAGATCCTAATCGTCCCCTGGGTTCTTTTATGTTTTTAGGCCCAACTGGGGTTGGTAAGACGGAATTAGCGAAAGCATTGGCTGAGAATTTGTTTGACGCCGATGATCATATGGTTCGGATCGATATGAGTGAATATATGGAGAAAGAGTCCGTTTCGCGATTGGTCGGGGCGGCACCGGGCTACGTTGGTTACGAAGAAGGCGGTCAGTTGACCGAAGCTGTCCGGCGTAATCCGTACTCAATCGTGTTATTCGATGAAATTGAAAAGGCGCATCCAGATGTGTTTAACATCTTGTTACAAGTATTGGATGACGGTCGGTTGACGGATGGTCAAGGACGGACCGTCGACTTCAAAAATACCATCTTGATTATGACGTCGAACTTAGGATCAGAGTTGCTACTGGCGGGGGTTGATGACCAGGGTCACTTGTCGGCCGACACCCATCAACAGGTTATGCAGCTGGTTCAAAGTCGATTCAAACCGGAATTTTTGAACCGAATCGATGACATCATTATGTTCACGCCACTACAATTGGGCGCGATTGAGGAAATTGTGGTGAAATTGATTGATCGGTTGTCTGCCCGTCTCCAAGATCGTGAGATTACACTGAAAATTTCTGACGAAGCGAAGAAGTGGATCGCTAAGCAGGGGTATGAACCGGCATACGGTGCCCGGCCGCTCCGGCGCTTTATCACGAATCACGTCGAAACACCGCTGGCAAAAGAGATCATTGCGGGGCGCGTGGCACCAAAATCGACAGTCGCCATTAATTTGATGGACGATCACTTAGTCTTCGAAAACCAATCGACCCAGCCGGCATAAGCGTAATCACTGATTTGAACGCGTGATAATGCGTTTCAGTAACGATAATTGGGCCAATAAAAACTGGACCGTGAGCACCTTGCGATGCTCACGGGCCAGCTTTTTTTAGGCGGATTATTATTGTGACTTGGTTGAGCCTATGATTCTGGATGGCTTGATCGTGTAGGTGTGAGGCAGCTATCTTTGGTTTATGATGATGGTAGCCGCGCTTAGCTTCGGACGAGGGGGACCTTGCGCCCGTGCGTTTAACCTCATACTGAGAAAAGAGTTGTTACCGCCGACGCTGTCGTGTTAAGCTACTCCAAAATCGAGGAGTAAGCGAACATGGACGACGATCGTAAAAGGTTTGACCAGTATGCAAAAAATGAATTGAAAAATTAATGTACAACGTGGTTCTTTATCAGCGGCCGATTTGGCATTTTGGGCAGCAGCGCAAAGCAGAAATATGCCAAAACGCTGCAAATGCTCAAAGCAAGTGATGGATCGTAAGCGTCATTAATCTGAATGTTAGGGTCGGGTATGTACCAGCATTCTAGTTGGCTGGCGCGTCAAGCACACAACAAAAAAAGACGAGTAACTGCAATCGGGATACTCGTCTTTTTTTGTTGTGCTGAGACTAAGCGAAGCAAAGCCTTTGGTTGTTTTTAATTACTTATTATCTGAACCTTTAGCGGGTTGGGAATGATTAGTAATATAAGTGATGCTGTTGACCACGACTAGCGCGAAAATTGCAGCAACGATGCCGATTTCACCAAAGTTATAGTCCAACTGTTCAAGAGCACCACCGATGTAGCCGATGACCTCACCGAAGAGGACACTCCAAAAGATAATCGTAAGTTGTCTCATCATTTTCCGACACCTCCCAATGAAAATTATTTTAACACACCGACAGGAAAAAGCAATTAGGTAATAACGGGATATTAAGGCTTTAATTAGGTTGATATAATTACGACGAGACGGCGGTGAAACCCTAGTTATCCATCTAAAAATAACCGTGCACGTTATCTGATGACTTAAAACTGCCGCTTAGAACAACTGTTTGGTATAATGAATAGTAACGAATATATCTGAGGACAAGATTGGTCATCAACTGGCATTGAATAGACTGGTAAATTCTTTGTTTACCCATCAATTTGGAGCGGGCTTGACGTAGCTGATCTGATGTTACGTTTTCGATGCGAGTTGAAAGCTGATATTTTATGAAAGGGGGCGGCGATAGTGGCACAATATGTTCCATTGCAAGTATTGAGTACTTTTAGTTTACTTCACAGCACTAGTACAGTTAGTGAGCTAGTCCAAACTGCCAAGCAACAGGGGTATTCCGCGTTGGCTTTAACAGACGTTGATATCATGTACGGTATTGTTGATTTTTATAATGCCTGTCGCCAGGCAGAAATTAACCCGATATTGGGAATAACATTGAACTTATTAGGACGTGAACTAACGGCGCAAACGTTTAGTCTGGTCGTGCTTGCGAAAGATCAAGCTGGCTATCAAAACTTGATGCAGTTGTCGACGATGAAGCAGACGGCGACGGATGCAGGATTGTCGCTAACAGCCGTATTACCTTATTTGAACCATTTAATGGTCTTAACCCCGGCTAAAGACAGTGAACTAGCTGCGCTGTTGTTACAAAACACCGCTGAGCGAGCTGCTGATTGGATTACCACGCTGAGGCATGCGGTCGACTCTGCTAGCCTTTACTTAGGGATTTCTTTGGATCAGGCCCCTGCATTGCGAACAACAATGACGGCCTTTGCGCAACAGCATCAATTGCCGGTAGTTGCGTTAGATCCAGTCGACTATGTCCAAGCAAAGGATTACTTTGCCGTTTCAGTTTTGCGAGCAATCGATCGGGGCCAACAGATCGAACAGCCCGAATCGTTACAAGGTATCGAAGGCAGTCACTACTTACGGCCGGCCAACACCGTAACGGCTGACTATGAGCAACTGGGATTGACGACGGCGGTGGCGGCTACGGCCGAAATTGCGGCACAGTGTCAAGTTGAATTACAATTTCAACAGCCACAGTTGCCGCAATTTCCAACGCCCGCTGGACAACCAGCGAACGTTTATTTACGGCAGTTATGCACGGCTGGTCTAACGGAGCGATTGGCGGCAATAACGCCGTCGGTTGATCAGCAGGCTTACCAGGACCGTTTGGATCACGAACTGACCGTGATCGATCAGATGGGCTTTGATGATTACTTTTTGATCGTGTGGGATGTCATGAATTTTGCGCATGAGGCCCAGATTACAACTGGACCTGGGCGAGGTTCTGCAGCAGGCTCATTAGTTGCTTATGCACTCAATATTACGGATGTCGATCCCTTAAAATATGACTTGCTATTTGAACGTTTCTTGAACGCTAAACGGGCGAATATGCCAGATATTGACTTGGATATTCCAGATAATCGCCGTGAACAGGTCCTTAATTATGTTCATGATAAGTATGGTCATGACCGCGTCGCACAAATCATTACGTTTGGTACCTTGGCAGCAAAGCAAGCACTGCGCGATGTTGGCCGTGTGTTTGGCCTCTCAACTTACGAGATGAGTGACTGGAGTGCCGCAATCCCAAACCAATTGCATATTACACTTGACCAGGCCTACCAGGGCTCACAACGGTTACAAAACCTCGTTGCTGATTCATCTAAAAATAAATTATTATTTGAAACAGCTCGCCGTTTGGAAGGGTTGCCACGACATTACTCAACACACGCGGCCGGGGTGGTATTAAGCCAAAAACCATTAATTCAGATCGTACCGCTACAAGCAGGTAGTGAAACTATGATGATGACCCAGTATACTAAGGACACTGTTGAAGCGGTTGGTTTGTTAAAGATGGATTTCTTAGGATTACGGAATTTGTCTTTGATGGCAAGTGCGCTACATTATGTGCAGCGTCAAACTGGCAAGCCACTGGCTATTACTAAAATCGATTTGAACGATCCAGCGACCCTGAAATTATTTCAGGCGGGCGACACGACCGGAGTCTTCCAATTTGAATCGGCGGGAATTCGAAACGTGTTACGGCGTCTGCACCCGGATAACTTTGAATTGGTCGCCGCGGTCAATGCACTTTACCGGCCGGGGCCCATGGAAAATATCGACCATTTTATTGCCCGCAAACAAGGCCAAGAACCGGTCAGTTATCCGGCGGAACAACTTGCGCCCATCTTAGGACCAACGTACGGTATTCTGGTCTATCAAGAACAAGTCATGCAAGTCGCCGCGGTCATGGGTGGTTTTACACTAGGTGAAGCCGACTTATTGCGGCGGGCGATGAGCAAGAAAAAACGTGCTGTGATTGATAAAATGCGGCAACAATTTATCGCTGGTGCACAACAGAATGGTTATTCCGAAGCAGTTGCGACACAGGTTTATCAATATATTGAACAATTTGCGAACTATGGTTTCAACCGCTCACACGCGATTGCCTACAGTAAGATGGCTTTTGAACTTGCTTACTTGAAAGTCCATTATTCCGGAGCGTTCTTTACCTCATTGATGAATTCTGTGTTGGGCAATGGAACGAAGCTGAAACAGTATCTAGCGGAAGCTCGTCAGCACCAAGTGGCGATTATTCCCCCGGATATTAATCGGAGCGGTCAATACTTTGATTGGAATGGTCAAGCCATTGTGTTTGGACTCAGCTCAATCAAAGGGTTGCGCCGTGACTTTATTGCGAGTGTGTTAGACGAGCGGCAGGCGAACGGACCGTTTAAAAGTCTTCAGCAGTTCATGCAACGGATTGACGCGAAGTGGCTCAAAGCCGATTTGATGGATGCACTGATCTATGCGGGGGCTTTTGACCACTTTGGTTTGAACCGTGCAGAGCTACTGACCAGTGTGCCTGAATTGATGTCAAGTGCCGAGTTAGCCGGTGGCAGTATGAGTTTATTTGAATCATTAGCCCCTAAGATCAAAAAACAGCCGGAGCTTTCGTTAGGTGAGCGATTGGCCAAAGAAGCGGAGTATCTTGGTGTGTACGTTTCAGGGCACCCTGTGGAAACGTATGATTGGCTCGCGCAACAACGACATACACAATTAGTCAGCACGCTCACGAGTGAACAACCGGCACAAATACTGGTCTATATTACTAAGGTCCGAACGATTCGGACCAAACGTGGTCAACCAATGGCATTCGCAACGGGAAGTGATTTGTCCGGCGAAATTGACTTGACGATTTTTCCCAATACCTATCAACGGATTCAGGCGGAATTGAAACCAGAAGCAATCGTGTTAATTACTGGTAAGGTCGAGCAACAGCGGGATTTGCAAGTGATCGTAAACACCTGGCAGTTGGCGGAACAATTACCCAAACCAACCGGCCAACTCTTTTTGCGGTTGCAACCTGAGCAAGCAACGGCGACTGTGCAAAAGGAAATTTTAAGGATCTTAAGTCAATATCGAGGTCCTAATCCAGTTCTAATTTACTCGGTAGCAGCACATCGAACGGTTGAACTAAATTCACAGTATTGGGTCGCAGAAAATCCAGATTTGGTTGGAGCGCTTACAACCTTATTAGGTCGCGATAATGTGGTGATGAAGAACGCTATCCCTTGATACGACGGCGTTTTTTAACGCATTTAATTTTAGAAAATAACAGACAATCCACGTGAAAAGTGTTAGAATCACTTATGGAGTTACGAACTCAATTTATTGCCTGAGGTGAAAAAATGAAACGCATTGGTATTTTAACCAGTGGCGGCGACGCTCCTGGTATGAATGCGGCCGTTCGTGCAGTTGCTGGTAAAGCAATGGCTGAAGGGTTGGAAGCATACGGCATCAATTACGGCTTTGCTGGATTAGTTGCCGGTGACATTCACAAAATAGAAGCAGCCGACTTAGATGGTGTGATTCAACGCGGCGGAACTTTACTATACTCCGCACGTTATCCAGAATTTGCCCATGAAGAAGGTCAATTAAAAGGGATCGAACAATTGAAGCGGTTTGGGATTGATGCTTTAGTTGTTATCGGTGGCGACGGTTCTTACCATGGCGCATTGCGCTTAACGGAACACGGCTACAACACGATTGGTCTTCCAGGGACGATCGATAATGATATTCCTTACACGGACTTCACAATTGGTTTTGACACTGCTGTCAACACCAACGTGCAAGCTCTTGACCGGATTTATGATACGGCTCATAGTCATGACCGGACTTTCGTTGTGGAAGTTATGGGTCGTGGCGCTGGTGACGTAGCCTTATGGTCCGGTGTTTCAATCGGCGCGACTGCTATCGTGGTCCCCGAAGTTGATTGGGACATGGAAGAAATCGCCAACAAGATTAAGCATAACCGGGCCAATGGTCATCGGAGCAACTTGATTGTGTTAGCCGAAGGTGTGATGGGTGCCCAGGAGTTTGTTGAGAAGTTATCCGAATATGGTGACTTTGATGCTCGTGGGAATACCATTGCTCATATGCAACGTGGTGGGAATCCAACTGCTAAAGACCGTGTCATGGCCAGCAAGATGGGTGCCTACGCTGTGGAACTCTTGCTTGCCGGCAAGGGTGGCTTAGCGGTTGGGATTCAAAACAACCAATTAGTCAACCACAACATCTTAGATTTATTTGAATCTAAGCATGACGTTGAAGTGTCATTAGATAAGTTGAATGAAGAAATTTCATTCAAGTAATCATGGCATGTTAGTTCTTATTTTAATTTGATAAAAATGACGTTAATGTCTTTTTATAAAAACTTTCAAGGGAGAGATTTTTCTTATGAAAAAAACCAAGATTGTTTCAACACTTGGTCCTGCCAGCACCGATACTGACACTATTGTTAAATTAATCGAAGCCGGCGCAAATATTTTCCGCTTTAACTTTTCACATGGTGATCATGAAGAACATTTAGATCGCTTAAACAAAGTTCACGAAGCAGAAAAGATTACGGGTAAGACCGTTGGTATCATGCTTGATACTAAGGGTGCTGAAATTCGGACGACCGTTCAAGCTAACGGAAAATCTGAATACAAGATCGGTGACAAGGTTCGTATCACCATGGATGATTCATTAGATACGACCCATGATAAGATTGCCGTTACTTACAAGAACCTCTATGATGATGTTCATGTAGGTGGCCATGTCCTCTTTGATGATGGTTTATTAGATATGAAGATCGACGAAAAGGACGAAGCTAACCGCGAATTGGTTACAACTGTTCAAAACGCCGGCGTTTTAGGCTCACGTAAGGGTGTTAACGCTCCTGGCGTTTCAATCAACTTACCTGGGATCACTGAAAAAGACTCAAGTGATATTCGCTTTGGTTTGGATCATGAAATCAACTACATCGCTGCTTCATTCGTTCGTAAGCCACAAGATGTCTTAGACATTCGTGAATTACTTGAAGAAAAGCACATGGAACACGTTCAAATCTTCCCTAAGATCGAATCACAAGAAGGTATCGACAACGCCGATGAAATTCTTAAGGTTTGTGATGGTTTGATGGTTGCTCGTGGTGACATGGGTGTTGAAATTCCTGCTGAAAATGTGCCATTGGTACAAAAGAGTTTAATCAAGAAGTGTAATGCTTTAGGTATGCCTGTTATCACGGCTACTCAAATGTTAGACTCAATGCAAGAAAACCCACGTCCTACTCGTGCCGAAGCTTCTGACGTTGCCAACGCTGTCTTTGATGGTACTGACGCAACGATGCTTTCTGGTGAAAGTGCTAACGGTCTTTACCCTGTTGAATCTGTTGCCATGATGGCTAAGATTGACGAAAAGGCTGAAAACACTTTGGCTGAAAACGGTACGTTACAATTAAACCGTTTCGACAAGACTAGTGTTACTGAAACAATCGGTATTGCGATTGCTCGGGCAGCTAAGAACTTGAACATTAAGACGATTGTTGCTGCGACTGAATCTGGCTACACTGCTAAGATGATTTCGAAGTACCGTCCAAATGCTGATATCTTAGCAATCACTTTTGACGAACGGACTCAACGTGGCTTAATGGTTAACTGGGGTGTTCAACCAATCGTGGCTGAAAAACCAGAAACCACTGATGACATGTTTGATTTAGCTGCTTCTAAGGCTGTTGAACTTGGCTTTGCCAAGGAAGGCGACTTAATCTTGATTACTGCCGGTGTGCCAGTTGGCGAACGCGGTACGACTAACATCATGAAGATCCAATTAATTGGTTCTAAGTTAGCTGATGGTCAAGGTGTCGGTGATGAAACGGTTATCGGTAAAGCCGTAATCGCAACGTCTGCTCAAGAAGCTATCGACAAGGCCGTTGAAGGTGGCGTCTTAGTTACTAAGACGACTGACAAAGACTACTTACCAGCAATCGAAAAGTCTAGTGCTTTAGTTGTTGAAAACGGTGGTTTAACTTCACACGCTGCTGTTGTTGGTATCTCAATGGGAATTCCTGTTATCGTTGGTGTTAAGGACGCTACTAGTGTTATTGCTGATGGTCAATTGATCACAGTTGATTCACGTCGTGGCCTTGTATACCGCGGTGCTTCAAACGCCCTTTAAGATCAAATCTAATTTGATATTGAAAAGTCGTCGCTTTGCGGCGGCTTTTTATATTACATAAAGTGCTTCACTCCCAGTTAAATTAGTATGAAACATGGTTAAAAGGTGCCAAATCGTCAACGTCAAATGATCCAGCTTAAGCCCGCTGGAAAAAGATCTACTTAGCGGAAATTTGCTTAGCTAGCTGCGTCCTGCACCGACTTCCAGGCATTTCGGCCAATTGCTGGAACGCGGTGGACACAGATTTAAGCCGAAAATCACGTCTTAAATACTGGTCTTCCACTAACCAAGCCAAAAACGCTTGCTAAGTGGAATTTCACCGCTGAGCATTGGCCGAAACGCCTTCCAGTCGGGATGGTATTCGAATGGCTGACATGAGTGGACCCAGCATTGAACGAATTAGATGTTGCTATTTTAAAACAGCGATTTTATCATACAACAGTTAGTTTGATAATATAATTGTGATTGTACGATTATTTCTAATTCCACCGTATTAGTACTGAGGTGTCCAAAACAATTGAGACAGCATTAACGCATGTTCAAAATTCTAAGTAGTAAACCCGTTCAGCGACAAGTTGCACCAAGTTAGGTGGTCGTTCATCAGCCATTCGACTGGCTTACCGACTGGAGGGGTTGGGTGACAATGCTCAGTAGCCAAATTATTCTTGGCTGGAAGTGGGTTGCTTCCGGCCTAGAATAAGACTCGTATTTGAGATTGCACAGTGGGTTGCTGCGTGAGCTCAAATCGACGTCGGCTACGTTCCGGCAATTGTCACCCAGCCCCGTAAGTCGGAATAGGACGAACCTTGCTGACGAGCTGGAATCCAAACGATTTGGCACCTTTTAACCCTGTTCCCGCCTAAATTAAAGAACAGGAATCGGTTATTGATCAGGGGGGGGATAGTGAAATTGGTGAGTAACGACCAACACCCCTCGTAATTCGGGCCATTTTCAGTTACAATTGATAACACGTGAGGTGTCGTATGGAAAGTTGGTTATTTTTATTAGCGATTTTAGTGGTGGCATGGTTAGGAAAAAATCAGTCCTTACAAATTGCGACCGTGGTTGTGTTGCTTATCAAATTGATTCCTAATACGAGTAAATTGCTGACGACGATTGGTCAGAAGGGAATCAATTGGGGTGTGACGGTGATTACCGTCGCAATTTTAATTCCGATTGCGACTGGTCAGATTGGATTTCGGGACCTTTGGCATGCGTTTAAGTCGCCAGTTGGCTGGATTGCGGTTGCATGTGGAGTGTTGGTTTCAGTGCTCTCATTTCACGGTGTCGGGCTTTTGTCAGCGACACCAGAGATTACCGTGGCATTAGTATTCGGGACCATTATGGGTGTTGTTTTGCTCAAGGGAATCGCGGCCGGGCCAATTATTGCGGCTGGTATAACGTATTGCATTATTCAAGTCTTACATTTGAGCTTACAGTAATTTAAAAGAACCATCCGTTGATATTTATAGACGGATATATTAGAGGAGTTATCACATGGATAGTATTATTGGAACAGTGGTTACGGCGAAGGTAACCGATGAAAACGATGAAGCATACTTCGTACAGATTGATGGACAGACGTTGTGGGTCGATAAAACTGAACCAGAGAAGCCATTGCACATTGGCGGGCTTTACGAAGGTTTTGTTTATGAGAATGAAGATCATCATCTGCAGATGACGCGGTTTGTCCCGGAAATTTCGTTTGATCACTTTGTATGGGGAACGGTTGTCCGGACGCGGCATGATCTGGGTGTCTTTGTCGATGTTGGGTTACCGAATAAGGACTTGGTGGTGTCATTAGACGAATTACCGACCATCAGTCGACTATGGCCTAAAAAAGATGATCGTTTATACGTTAAGTTAGCCCGTGACAATAAACAACGGCTATGGGCGACTCTGGCAGAATTGACGGATTTTGAAGCAATTGCCAAGCCATATGATCGGGCCCAAGTTAAGAATACGGATACCATGGCGACCGTTTTTCGTTTGAAGATGGCCGGTACGTCGGTTATTACAGATGACAATCATCTGGGCTTTGTTCATCCGTCAGAACGTGAACAGGAACCACGCATGGGGCAACACGTCAAGGCGCGGGTCATTGGTTTCTTGCGCGATGGTGAATTGAATTTGTCCTTGAAGCCGCGGGGATACGAAGAGATTGGCGATGATGCCCAAATGTTATTAGCAGCATTGCAACATCAAGCTGACCACGCGCTACCATTTTGGGATAAGAGTGATCCCGATGATATTCGGAATTACTTTGGTATCAGCAAATCACAATTTAAGCGCGCTGTGGGTAATCTCTTGAAGCAACGCTTGATCAGTCAACAACCAGGCGAGATCAAGTTACTGGAAAATGCGGATGAGCAAGCCGACGATTGATCAAAAAATGCAGGACCAGCTTGCTGATTACCTGCATTTTTTGCGTGTTGAACGGGGGTTAGTTGAAAATACGATTAAGAGTTATTCTCAGGACCTGACTACGTTTAGCGAATACTTGATGAGTCAGCAAATCACGGACTATCGGGTGGTTGATCGGTACGTCCTATTGAATTATTTACAGTATCTAGATGAGGCTGGTAAATCGCGAAATACAATCATTCACAGTGTTTCTAGTTTACGTAAGTTTTTTCAATATTTAGCACAGATGCACGCTATCGATACTGATCCGATGCTAAAAATCGACACGCCTAAGCGGGCGCAGCATTTACCGCAAGTATTGTCACCACGCGAGGTCGAACGGTTGCTAGCGGTGCCTAAGTTGAATACCCCGTTAGGATTACGAGACCGAACTCTGTTAGAAGTGATGTATGCGACCGGTCTGCGAGTCAGCGAGACAATTAATTTAACGATGGATGATCTGCACTTAGACTTGGGATTGATTCAAACAATCGGTAAGGGTGATAAAGAGCGGATCATTCCTATCGGTGATGTTGCCATTGATTTTATTACCCGTTATTTAAAAACGGCTCGGCCCAAACTCGTCTCTGCCAAACGCCGGAATAGCTATTTGTTTATTAATAATCACGGTGGTAAATTAAGTCGGCAAGGGGTTTGGAAAAATCTGAAGGCAGAAGTCAAGGCGGCTGGCATCGAAAAAAACGTGACGCCGCATACGTTGCGCCACTCGTTTGCGACTCACATCTTAGAAAATGGTGCGGACTTGCGTGTCGTTCAGGAGCTTTTAGGGCATGCCGATATTTCGACGACTCAAATTTATACGCATATTTCGAAAAAACGCCTAGCTGAGGTTTATAATAAATATCATCCGCGGGCATAGATGCGGTGCGGAATCAAGCAGTCAAGGGAGGCAATACCGTGCTCGTTAAATATCGGAAGGATTATGAAAAGGTAGCAATGGGGCTACTGTCATTTATTCCAGATTTTAAGGACCTAATTCATCTACAAACTGAGATGCAGTGGTATCAGTCAACGGAAGACCATCAACTATTACTATGGCGGCAAGGTGACGGCGATTTCTGTGGTATTATCGGCATTGAAGTCGGCAGTGACTTTATTCTACTGCATCACGATTCATTATCACCCGAGGAACGGACGGCGGCCAACCAGTATCAAATGTTGGATGAGTTGGCCGCGTTGTATCCCAAACAACGGGTCATGGGAACTTTAGAAATGGCGCCAATCATTGGCGCGTGGGAGCGTAATCGTGACAAACAACCAACAACAACCAATCACCATTAAGATTTCGGAGTTTGAGGGGCCACTCGACTTGCTGTTGCACCTCATTCGCCAAAACAAGATGGATATTTATGACATTCCAATTGCGGCAATTACGCAGCAATATTTGGATTACTTACACTCTATGCGAGCGCTAAAATTAGATATTGCTGGTGATTATTTGGTTATGGCTGCGACTTTGATGACGATCAAGAGCCGTTTCTTATTGCCACAGCCTGAACCAGATGAGATGGACGAAGATAATGAGGACGATGATCCTCGTGACTCACTTGTAGCTGAACTGTTGGCTTACAAGGTTTATCAGGAAGCCGCTGGTGAATTGCGAGAAAAAGAACAGGCGCGCCATCAACATTTTACGCGTGAAGCGATGTTAGTACCAGCTGATCTGAGTGCGCCCAAGCTGACTGCGGGGATTACATTAGATGATCTGCAAGCGGCTTTTCGGCAATTAGTGGCTAAACGGCGGCGGGTACGGCCACTAACGAAAACGGTTGTGGCTGAAACCATCAACATTGATGAGCGGATGACACAAATTACGACGCAATTGCAACAGCAACCACAAGGACTGGATTTTGCCGACCTATTTACGGTTAGTGCCAGCGATGAAATGTTAGTGACAACCTTTATGGCTGTGTTAGAATTAACCAAGCAGGATCAAGTGGCGCTGCAGCAAGCTGAGCCACTGAGTCCGATTCATTTATATTTACGACAGGATGAACAGCATGACGAACATTGAACAAATTGAAGGACTATTATTTGTGGCTGGCGATGAGGGCATCACGGTCGCCGAAATCGAGCACGCCACGGGGTTTGCTAAGCCGGCGATTACAACGATGCTCACACAACTGGCCACGAAGTATCAAGCCGACCCAGACAGTGCCCTAATGATCTTATCAACGGCGAATACTTACCGGCTAGCAACTAAGGCCGCGGTGGCGCCGGTGTTAAAGCGCTACTTTGAAGCACCACTCACCACGAGTTTGTCGCAAGCATCGTTGGAAGTGTTAGCAATCATTGCGTATCGGCAACCCTTGACGCGGATTGAAATTGATGAGATTCGTGGCGTACACAGTGGGTCGACGATTCAAAAGCTGGTTTTGCGACAACTAGTTACCGAGACGGGGCGTTTAAGTGAGCCAGGACGACCAATTTTATACGGAACGACGGAACTGTTCTTAGATTATTTTGGACTAAAGTCTTTGGATGACTTACCAGCGATTGACTTAGCTGCTTTAAGTGACGCTGAGCATCCGGCACCAGAGACAGACCTCTTTTTAAATGCATTTCAGGATAAATTACAAGCAGAACGTGAGGATGAATAATGGCAGAACGATTACAAAAGGTAATGGCGGAAGCGGGCATCGCTTCGCGGCGTAAATCAGAAGTGTTGATCACGTCTGGTCACGTTAAGGTGAATGGGAAGACGGTCACCACGCTCGGTGTAAAGGTTGAGCCTAGTGACCATGTCGAGGTTGATGGCGTGCCATTGAATGCAGAAAAACTCGTGTATTATTTATTTTATAAGCCGCGGGGGGTCGTTACAACTGTTCATGATGAGAAGGGCCGTAAAACGGTATTAGACTTCTTTGAAGACGTACCGGAACGAATCTATCCGGTGGGACGTTTGGATTACGATACTTCAGGTTTGTTGATCATGACAAATGATGGGGCTCTCGCTAATCGGCTAACTCATCCGAAGTACGAAGTCAAAAAAACTTATTTGGCCAAAGTTGAAGGGGTACCAACCAATGCTGATCTCAAGCAATTGCGCTTGGGTGTTGAAATCGATGGCCGTAAGACAGCTCCAGCGAAGTCGAACTTGTTAGATAGTGATCACAAGAAGAATAATGCGCTGGTCCAACTAACGATTCACGAGGGTCATAACCACCAAGTGAAAAAGATGTTGGCTGCAGTGGGTCACCCAGTGACTAAGTTGAAACGTGAACGTTATGGGGTTCTCGATTTGCAAAGCTTACAACCGGGCGAATACCGTAAATTGAAGCCGATTGAAATTAGTAAGTTAAAAGGTGAACGATAGCGCTTGCATTTTTGAACGAAAGCCGTTAAAATGAATTTGTAAAAATAAATATTGGTTCATCTTCAGGGCAGGGTGTGATTCCCGACCGGCGGTAATAACCCGCGACCTATGCGTGTGCATAGTGATTTGGTGCAATTCCAAAGTCGACAGTAAAGTCTGGTATAAAGAAGATCGAGCTTATTTGCCAAGCGTTGCAAGTAAGTCCGCCCCCAGATGACAGTTAGTGTGATCGGGCGGACTTTTTTAGTTGAACAAATGGTAATGCGGTTCATTGAAGATGACCCATAGGAGGGTGCGTTATGCAACATACAACGTTACACCGACTAGTGGGCATAGCCTTACTCGGTGCCATTGCGTATATTTTAATGTTACTGGAGTTTCCGATTTTACCGGTAGCGCCATGGATGAAGATTGATTTTTCAGATATCCCAATTCTGATTGGGCTCTTTCTCTTTGGTGTCGGGGGCGCGTTTGTCATCACTATCATCAAACTGCTCCTACATTCGGCCATGATGGGCTTTGCCATCTATGACTTAATCGGTTCTTTTGCTAGTTTTTTAGGTACGGCAGTATTGATTTTAGCATTTGCATTAGTACTTCGTTACTATCGGGGCAATCCCAAGTGGCGAATGCCTGTGGCGATTGTGGTCGCCACAATCGGCCTGGTGGTGATTGAATCGTTGGCTAACTTAACGTTTGTTCTGCCATTCTATTTGCAAGTAATGGGTATGAAGCTCAGCATGTCGCTGAATACAGTGGTGTTAGTGGCAGTCATTCCATTTAACTTGATCAAGGGATTGCTAGTGGGCAACGTCTTCTGGCTGGTCTATCAGCGATTAGCTAAGTGGTTAGGCAACCATAATCAGCTTATGAGCCGAATTTAATCTAAGTCGTTAAAATAATGTGGGTGGTCACTAATTGCGTAACTGCAGGGTGACTGCCTTTTTATATTGGTGCCACCGTGATATTCTTAAAGACGCACACTGCCGGTTGGCGGATGGTTATCCATGAGCTTTAATGTGGCAGTAAGTTGATGAATTTGAAGCTTCAATTAAGGCTTAGAAAGATTAAAAAGCTGTTGGCCGCTATGCTTTGTCGCGGGTCACTGTCAGCGACACTGACGCACGTAAATTTGGGCTGATCACGACTTAATTTAAAAACTGGCACATTTAGTGCGCAATTAACAATTACAACAGCAAGACTTAAGGGAGGCCTTAGCGTGTTTACAGACTACGTTTTATTGTTATTCAGTACGACGCCGCGACGAGCAAAGGGCCTATTCAATGTCTTGCGCGGTCGCCGTACGGTCTCCACGCTTTTTGCGGGGTTAACTGCCGGCTACTTGGATTTGCTCGACAGTTGCCACGAGGTTCCCTTGGAAGATTTCATGGCAGCAACTGCGGCATTGACTGAAAACGGTCAATTGACGAGTACGGCCACGGGATGCTGGCAATTAACGCAGGCGGGGGAACATCGGCAAGCCAAACTCCGACAGACTTTATACATGCCCCAAAATTTTGAAGTGTTTCAAACCACTGATGTCCGCCGATTTAGAATCGTCAGTCAGCTAGCCCTACAAGTCGTTTCCGAACTCGTACATCATGATCGCCATTATTATCCGGTGACGACTGATCCGGGGATTCAAGCCCAGGTCAAACAATGGCTACGTCAGCAGTCGAAGGTGGAACTTGGCGAGCAAATTCATGCGGCCTTGACTGCCTTCTTGACGAGTTTGGCAGACCCAGAGTTGCCAACGGTGTTTGTTCAAGGTATAACGGGGTATCAAGAACCGGGACTGACTAATGAGCAATTAGCGGCACAATTAGGTCGACAACCCTGGGAGGCTAGCTTGATGCACACGGACGTGATATGCCAATGGATTGCTTGGATTCAGCGACACCCGCGTGATCCATTTTCCCAGTTGTTGTCAGTGCTCACTCAAGCGAGTGCCATCAGTCAAAGCGCTGAGCAAACTTACCAAGCTTTCTTGAAGACCCAGCAACTTGCAGCAATTGCGCAGACGCGGCACTTAAAGATGAGTACGGTACGGGAGCACTTGTTGGAGGTGGCGATTTGGTCGCCTGATTTTCCGTTTGAAATGGTGTTGAATCATGAAATAACTCAGCAGTTGGCCACCATCTTTGCAGCCCAGCCTGACATTGCAAACTGGTCATTCCAAGAGGCCCAAGCTGCGCTACCCACGCTAGATTTTTTTGAATTTCGGCTATTTCAGATTATGAGGTGTCAGCATGTCAGAAGATGAATTATATGAGCTGTTGAAAACGAAATATGGCTTCGATGAATTTCGCCCCGGGCAGCTAGCCGTCATTCAGAAATTATTAGCAGGTCAAGATGTCTTGGCAGTGTTACCAACTGGGACCGGCAAATCATTGATCTATCAACTCGTCGGGACCGCACTGCCCGGGCTAGTTGTGGTGGTTTCACCGCTGATTTCCTTGATGCAAGATCAGGTGGCGCGCTTAAACTATCAAGGCGAAAAGCAAGTTGCTGCTTTGACCTCCCAACTAGATTATGGTGCTCGCCAGTATCTGTTGAATCATTTAGGGCAGCTTAAATTCTTGTTCATTTCGCCGGAAATGTTGGGTCAAGACATTATTCAAACAGCGCTGATGCAAGTGCAACTGGCGTTATTAGTTATCGACGAGGCCCACTGCATTTCAACTTGGGGACCAGATTTTCGCCCTGACTACCGTCGCCTTGGTCAAATTCGACAACGGTTACAGGCACCGACAACGCTAATGCTCACGGCAACGGCTACACAACGCGTTCGACAAGATATTTTGACACAATTAACCGTTCCAGATGCCCAGCAAATCTTATATTCGGTTAATCGTCCTAATATTTACTTAGCAGTCGAACAGGTCAATGATGAAGCTAGTAAACGCGCGACCTTGCAACATTTAGTGACAAGTGCGCGCGGACCAGTCATTGTTTACTTTACTTCCAAGCGGCAAACTGATTTGATAGCGGAATGGCTACGAACGACAACCACGTTACGGGTCGCGGCTTATCATGCCGGCTTAGCGACTGATGACCGTTTCAAGATCCAGCAGCAGTTCATGGCAGGACAATTGGATGTGATCTGTGCTACATCTGCTTTTGGAATGGGTATCAACAAAGCTGATATTCGCTTAGTGATCCACTATCATTTACCGACGACTTTGGCCGACTATGTTCAAGAAATTGGGCGCGCAGGTCGTGATGGTCAGCAGGCGATGGCGATTATGTTGTACGCACCAGGTGACGAAAACCTGGTGCGGAATTTGAACGAATTGACGGCTGCGACTCCCAATGAAATTCAGCAAGATTATAGCCGTTATCAAGCGCAGCAGCCACCGACTGATGATCGTAGTAAGGTTTTGCAGTCATACTGGCTACAAGGAACTCCCCCAACGACCGTGGCAACGATTTTTGCTGATCGCCAAGTAGCTAAGGAACGAGAATTGCGGGCGCTCATGAGTTACGTCCAAACGACAACTTGTCATCGGACCGTGATGTTAACTTACTTTGGTGAGCCAGCTGTTACCCATACAGATCAGTGTTGTCAGTTGGCTGGTGAACCACTACCGCTGGCTGCGTTAGGGCTGATGGCGACGCATGATGAGCCAACAGCCACGATAATGTCGTGGGATCAGCACTTAGCTCAATTGTTTTTACCAAATTCTTAAAGAAATCAATTCCGGGTTATGTTACAATATTGGTTGAAAGTTTTTTGAGGAGGAACACCCTATGAGTCAAAAAAATGATAATGACAAATCCCAAGCGGATAAGCCGTGGGACAAAACTTTTGAAGACGATCGGGATGACTCGGGCAATTTATCGCGAACTCAAAAACGAAAACAAGACAGTAGCAACTCTACGCTAACGACCGTGTTAGTCGTACTAATATTGTTGCTTGCTTTGGCACCAATTGGTTATTTCTTGGTGAAAAAGAATTCGCTTAATAATCCGCAACAGACTGAACAAGTTGCTAGTTCGAGCTCGAAGAAGTCATCGGCCAGTGTTGCTGCCAGTAAGTCATCGACTGCTGCTAGCAAGAAGAAGGCGGCCGCATCGTCGAAAAAGGCGGCTGCTAAAAGTAGTAGCTTAGCCTTGGCTAGCTCTAAAGCTGCCAGTTCCAAGGCTGCTAGTTCTACTGCTGCCAGCTCGGAAGAAAGTGCGAGTACTGACGACAGCAGCGCTAGCAGTAGTAGTAGCTCCTCAGAATCATCTTCAGGGACTAAGTACGTCACGGTAGAAGCCGGTCAAGGGGTCTATCGGGTCGCTACGAATGCTGGAATCTCAGTGGATAAGCTATTGGAATTAAATGGGTTATCATCTGATGCAACGATTTCGGCTGGTCAACGGTTACGTGTCCGTTAATACACGATTTTTTCAGATTGTGAGGGGTTAGTTAATGGCTAAGCAAGCATTACAGGTGGCCATCGATGGTCCGGCTTCAGCTGGCAAGAGTACCGTAGCCAAACTCGTTGCAAAACGGTTTGGCTATATTTATGTGGATACTGGTGCCATGTATCGGGCAGTCACGTACTGGGCAATGCAACAGCACGTTGATTTAGCAGACGAAGCGGCTGTGATTACGGCAATGAAGTCGCTCAAGATCAGTTTTAAACCCGGCGAGCCGGATCAACTGGTTTTTGCTAATCAGGAAGATATTACGGCGGCGATACGCCAACCAGACGTGACGAATAACGTCTCGACGATTGCGGCGTTACCACAGGTGCGTACGATTTTAACTGAGCAACAGCGAGAGATGGCCAATGCAGGTGGGATCGTGATGGACGGTCGTGATATTGGGACAACGGTATTGCCCAATGCTGAAGTTAAGATCTTTTTAGTTGCTTCAGCGGCTGAACGGGCTAAGCGTCGATACGCCGAAAATGTAAAAAAAGGGATCGACACGCCCTTGGCTCAGCTACAGGCCGAGATTGAATTACGTGACCACAAAGATTCAACGCGTAAAGTGTCACCATTAACACAAGCAACGGACGCCACACTTGTTGATACGACGCCAATGTCAATCGATGAAGTTGTTGCTGCCATTGCCAAAATTATTACAAAAAAACAAAGTTCAACAATCTAATTGCATTAACTTAATGCTTTTAGCTAGCTTTTCATTGCATTTTCAGCTATGATATAGGTTAGAGTTATTGTTGACAGGAGGAAATTTGCATGAGTGAAAACGAAAACAGCCAAGAGAAAAATGAACTTTTAGACGCTTTAAACAGCGTTGAAGAAGTAAACGTCGGTGACGTTGTTAAGGGTGAAGTCTTAGCAATCGACGACGACAAACAAGTAATTGTTGGTATCCAAGGTACCGGTGTTGAAGGGGTCGTTCCTTTGAAGGAACTCTCAACACAACGGGTTGACGATGTCAACGAAGCCGCTAAAGTCGGTGATGTATTAGACTTGGTTGTCATTTCTCGAATTGGCAGCGACAAGGAAAACGGCAGTTATTTACTGTCACATCGTCGGTTAGAAGCTCGCAAAGTTTGGGACGATGTTGAAAAAGAATACGAAGCAGGTCATACGATTAAAGCTCCGGTAACGCAAGTTGTTAAGGGCGGGTTAGTCGTTGACGCTGGTGTTCGTGGCTTCATCCCTGCCTCAATGATTGATGATCATTATGTTGAAGATTTAAATGCCTATAAAGGCCAAGAACTTGAACTTAAGATTATTGAAATTGAACCTAGCGAAAATCGCTTGATCTTATCACACCGTGCCGTTGTTGAAAAGCAACGCGAAGCACAACGTGAAGAAGCTTTGAAGACCTTACAAGCTGGTGATGTCGTTGAAGGTAAAGTTGCTCGTTTAACGAACTTCGGTGCCTTTGTTGACCTCGGCGGGATTGATGGTTTGGTTCACGTTTCAGAAATCTCATACGAACGGGTTGAAAAGCCTGCTGATGTATTGAAGGTTGGTCAAGAAGTCACGGTTAAGATTTTATCCGTTGATGCTGACCGCGAACGGGTTTCATTATCAATCAAAGCAACCTTACCAGAACCTTGGGATGGTATTGAAGAAAAAGCACCACAAGGGGCTGTACTTGATGGTAAAGTTAAGCGTTTGACGAGTTTTGGTGCCTTTGTGGAAGTCTTCCCTGGTGTTGAAGGGTTAGTTCACATTTCACAAATCTCACACCAACACATTGCAACACCAAACGATGTCTTAAAAGTTGGTCAAGAAATCAAAGTCAAAGTCTTAGACGTTCGTCCAGACGAAAAGCGGTTAGCTTTATCAATTAAAGCTTTGGAAGAAAAGCCACAAACTGCTGACGATGACAACGAAAGTCAACCAGAACGTCGGAGTAACAATAACCGTCGTCGTAACAACAACCGGGACAACCGGACTGCTAGCGAACGTTCAACGGCTAATGCTCCTGAAGAATCAACTGGTTTCACTTTAGGTGATTTGATCGGTGACGAATTGAAGAATGCTGAAAGCAACAATGATGAAAACTAATCATTGATTGATTAAAAATACCCTTCAAGCTTGCCTTGAAGGATATTTTTTTAGGAACAGATTAGTTGGTGTTACCAATTAATTTGAGACTTGTAGCAGGAACCTGACGCTACGAGGGTAAAGGAGGAATTAATATGGCAAAACCAGTCGTCGCCATTGTTGGGCGACCAAACGTTGGTAAATCCACGATTTTTAATCGGATTGCGGGTGATCGGATCTCGATTGTTGAAGATACACCGGGTGTGACTCGTGACCGGATTTACGCCAACAGTGAATGGCTTGGTCAAGAATTCAGTTTGATCGATACGGGTGGGATCGATATCGAAGATGCCCCATTCATTAAACAGATTACACAGCAAGCCGAAATTGCAATCGATGAAGCTGATGTCATTATTTATTTAGTTAGCATCAAAGAAGGCGTCACGGACGCTGATGAACACGTTGCCCAAATCTTGTACCGGTCGAACAAACCGGTCGTGCTGGGTGTTAATAAAGTCGATAATCCTGAACTTCGGAGTGAAGTCTATGACTTTTATTCCCTTGGCTTTGGCGATCCGTACCCTATCTCAGGTGCGCATGGACTCGGACTTGGGGACTTGCTCGATGCTGTTATCAAAAACTTTCCTGAAAAAAGTGGGGAGGACGAACCGGGGACGATTCGTTTCAGTTTGATTGGCCGCCCGAACGTGGGTAAGTCATCAATTGTCAACGCCTTGCTGGGTGAAGACCGGGTCATCGTTTCTGACGTGGCCGGGACAACCCGGGATGCCATTGATACCAAGTTTACTGATCAGGATGGTGACCGGTTTGTGATGGTCGATACGGCCGGTATCCGTAAAAAAGGAAAAGTTTACGAAAATACCGAACGTTATAGCGTTATGCGTGCGCTCAAGGCAATCGATAATAGTGACGTGGCACTCTTTGTCATCAATGGTGAAGAAGGCATTCGTGAGCAGGATAAGCGGGTTGCTGGTTATGCGCATGAAGCGGGTAAGGGTATTATCATCGTGGTCAATAAGTGGGATCTGGTTAAGAAAGACAACCACACCATGCAAGAATTCGAAGCGTATATTCGTGATCAGTTCGTTTACTTGAGCTATGCGCCGATTATTTTTGTCTCTGCTAAGACTAATCAACGTTTGGAGCAACTACCCGCGTTGATTAAGAAAGTCAATACGAACCATATGCGGCGGATTCAGTCGTCCGTTTTAAATGACGTTATTATGGATGCGATTGCGATGAATCCGACACCGAGTGACAATGGTAAGCGGCTACGGGTTTACTATGCCACTCAGGTGGCGATTCAACCCCCGACTTTTGTGGTCTTCGTGAATGACCCTGATATGATGCACTTTTCATATGAACGGTTCCTTGAAAATCAAATTCGGAATGCCTTTGATTTTAGTGGTACGCCGATCCACATGATCGAACGGCGACGTAAGTAGGCTAAAGCGCGTAAAATCAGCATTTTAGCACATTATTTGATTGATGTAAACGATTATCATCTTTTTGCGCTATTTTCGCTGAAAAGGCTAAAAAAGCTTGCTATTACAGCATTCCTATGCTATCTTTGATGAAGAAATGATGCTTGTTATCGTTTCTCTCATTTTTGGACCACTCAAAAATGATCATCTGGATCAACGATGTTAAAAAGCACGGCGATCCTTCACTCTGTAACGGGGAGGTGAATCAAACATGGCAAACAAAGCTGAATTAGTTAACAACGTTGCTGCGGCAACTAACTTAACGAAGAAAGACGCAACTGCTGCAGTTGACGCAGTCTTTGCATCAATCCAAGACACTCTTGCAAAGGGTGAAAAAGTTCAACTGATCGGATTTGGTAACTTTGAAGTACGTGAACGTGCAGCTCGTAAGGGCCGTAACCCACAAACTGGTGACGAAATCCAAATTCCTGCAAGCAAAGTACCTGCATTTAAGCCAGGGAAAGCTTTAAAGGACGCAGTTAAATAATGCATATCAGTTAATGAAATGCAAACATGAAAGCCAGTATAGCGACCGTTATACTGGCTTTTTTGCTGTCGTCTGCGGTATGATAGACTGTCAGGTCAAGCGATTAACAGCTGGTATCCCATGTGACGATATCAGGCTGACTATTGAAATAAATGATGAAACCATGGCGACTAAATGAAGTCGTTTCTTAGTGGTTTAAAGGATGGGTGTAATGAGTTATTCAGAAAAAATGCTCGCAGCACTATCAAACGGGCAAATTGACACGGCCAAAAAGCACTTTGCATGGGCCTTACGTAAGGACGATGACCAGACGCTGTATAGTCTGGCTGAAGAATTGTACGGTTTGGGCTTTTTAAAGCAAGCGGAACGGACTTATAAGAAGTTACTGGCTAAGTATCCCGATGAGGACGACTTACGGACAAGTCTGGCTGATATTGCCATCGATGAGGACGATACGGACCTGGCACTCGACTATTTACAACAAGTTAAGCCAGACTCACCGGCATACGTTCAAGCGTTGTTAGTTGAGGCCGATCTATACCAGACCCAAGAGTTATTTGAAGTCAGTGAGCAAAAACTCAAGGAAGCCTATCAGCTGGCACCGGACGAACCAGTTGTCGAATTTGCGCTCGCAGAATTTTACTTCTTGATTCGTAACTACGGTCAGGCGACTCGCTTCTACTTGGACTTGATCAAGCAGGGACAACTAGAGATCTCTAAAGTTAACTTAGTTGAACGACTAGGGGTGGCTTATGCTGAGTCCGGGCGCTTTGAGCAGGCGGTGGGTTATTTAGAACAAATCAAGCCTGCCAAGCTCACGCCGGACAGCCAGTTTGAATTAGGCTTCACTTATTTGCAATTAAACGAACCCCAGAAGGCTGTTGATATCTTCGACAAACTGCGGGAACAAGACAATCAGTATGCGTCCCTGTATCCATACTTGGCCCAGGCCCAAGAGCAACTTCATCAACTGGACAAGGCGTTATTGACCTTACAAGAAGGTTTAGCGGTCGACCAATACAATGAGCAGCTGTACTTGCAAACTGCCCGCTTAGCCTTGAAATTAGACGATCAGGAATTAGCTGAAAAGTATTTACGGGAAGGCTTGAGTATTGACCCTGATAATTTGACTACGGTACTGGAACTGTCTAATTTGTTAGTTCAGCGGGACCGTTATCAAGACAATATCGACTTGTTGGATCAATATTTGCAAAGTAATGAGTTTGATCCACAGTTCTACTGGAACTTGGCAATCTCTAATGACCGGCTCGATCATTTTCAGGCGGCTAAGGATAATTACGAAGCGGCTTATCCGTTCTTTGAACATAACAAGGATTTCCTTAAGCCAGCAATTTATTTCTTCCGCGAAGCAGGAATGGCCGACAGTGCCGTGGTAGCGTTGCGGAATTATCTAACGATTGAACCAGATGATGGTGAAATGGTTGCGATGCTAGAAGACTACGAGGATCAGGGCTACTAGGCCTTTAGTTCTTCGCCGTTTGCTGAGAGGTTTCATTTCTAAAGTTATTGAAACCACTTTCAATTTTGGTAAAATGAACGTATACCAAATTTAAGTGAGGCGTTTACTATCGTGAAAGTAGCTATTATTGCCACCGATTTAGATGGCACGTTTTTGAGAGACGACCATCAGTTTGATCACCATCGGTTTCAGGCCCAGTTGGATCAAATGAATGCTCAGGGCCAGCACTTTGTTGTGGCGAGCGGCAATCAGCTGCAACATTGTATTGATGTTTTTGACGGGATCAACGGTGAATTGACCTATGTGGCTGAAAATGGCGGGTTAGTCATTGATAATCACGGCAACGTGTTGGCTGAAAGCTTGATTGAGCCGGCGCTTTATCAGGAACTGTTAGTTTACGTGGCGACTGAACCAGCACTGGCTGGTGCTGAGATCTCGGTCTCCGGCAAGCAAGGGGCATATATTCGGCCCCAAGATGACAGTCCAATCATGCGGTACTATTTGAGCCGGCTGCAAGTGGTGCCATCGCTATCAGCAATTGATGACCATATCTATAAAGCGACTTTTAGTTGGCAAGCCACGGATGCTGATGCGCACGCCGCTTTGATCAATCAGCAATTTGCTGGCCGGTTACGTGCGACTGTCAGCGGTGGTAATGGGCTTGACGTCATTCCACCACATGTTAACAAGGCAACCGGGCTTGCTTATCTCCAGCAGCATTGGCACGTTGCCCCTAGTCAAACGGCCGCGTTCGGTGATAACGGTAATGATCTTGAAATGCTACGGGAGGCTGATTACAGTTTTGCGATGCAAAATGCGATTACACCCGTCAAAGAGATGGCTACGTATCTTACGTCACATGACAATAATCATGATGGGGTGTTAGCGACGATTGACACGTTAATTTAGCGTCACCAGGTATTGTTGGCGGCCGAAATATATAAGCAAATAGTGTTCGACCGAGCGGGACTACGCTTTGAGTCAGACACTATTTTTTATTCATATCAGTGTTATAGGACGGACGTGGCTCGTCCCACAAAGTAGCAAGTTAATTAGCGGGACCGTTTTAGCCATTGGTCATGAACAAAATGGGGCTAGTTTAACAGTTTAAACAGGTTCAGCGAGGATTCTCCTGCCTAATTTGGCAATTGTCTGCTAAAATATAATTAGCTTAATCTTGAGGAGGAATTTATTGTGGTAAAAGTAATTGTTGCCGGCTATAAGGGTCGGATGGGTAGTACGGCTGCTCAGATGGTCATTGATAATCCTGATTTTGAATTAGTTGGGGTCTATGACGCGCGCAGTGGAGAACAAAATCTAGGTGAGGACGACCGCTTTAAGGGTCAAGACGTGCCAGCTTTTCATGATTTAGACCAAATTAAGACGGATGCCACGGTCTGGATCGACTTTACGATTCCAACCGCCGTTTATGAAAATGCAAAGTTTGCACTTAACCATGGTATTTCGCCTGTTATTGGGACTACTGGGATGACCGATGAACAAGTTGCCGAGTTGCAAAAATTAGCAAAGGACAAGCAAGTGGGCGGCCTCATTGCGCCTAACTTTGGGATCAGTGCCGTCTTACTCATGCAATTTGCCCAACAAGCAGCGAAGTACTTCCCAGATGTTGAAATTATCGAGATGCATCATGACGATAAGATTGACTCGCCAAGTGGTACTGCTATCAGTACTGCTAAGAAGATTGCTGAAGTTCGGCAACCAAAGGAACAAGGTAATCCTGACGCAACTGAAACTCTACCTGGCGCACGGGGTGCCGAATATGAAGGGATGCGGATTCACGCGGTTCGGTTACCTGGACTAGTGGCGCACGAAGAGGTCATGTTTGGCGGCCCTGGTGAAGGGTTAACGATTCGCCAAGATTCCTTTGATCGGATCTCATTTATGACTGGTGTCAAAGTGGCGGTTGAAAAAGTTAACCAGTATCACGAACTCTTTGTTGGTTTGGAGCACTTACTATGATTTTGACGCAGTTGCCAGCTGAGTTTCAAGCAGCTAAGCCGATTATTGAGACGATCGAAGCGGCCGGTTATGAGGCGTACTTTGTTGGTGGGTGTGTTCGCGATACGATTTTGGGCAAGCCCCTACATGACGTCGATATTGCGACCAGCGCGTTTCCGGCTGAAGTCAAACAATTATTTAAACGGACGGTTGATACGGGAATCGAGCACGGAACGGTGATGATCTTAGATCACGGCAATGGTTATGAAACGACGACGTTTCGGACTGAATCTGGTTACCAAGATTTTCGCCGCCCTGATCAGGTTACGTTCGTCCGATCATTGAAAGAGGACCTGAAGCGCCGGGATTTCACAATCAACGCCTTAGCCATGACTGCTAACGGTGAAGTGATTGATCTGTTTGACGGGTTAGCAGATATGGAACAAGGAATCTTACGCGCCGTTGGAGTGGCTGAAGAACGGTTTCACGAAGATGCGTTGCGGATGATGCGTGCCGTTCGGTTTGCAAGTCAGTTAGGCTTTACCATTGAATCGCAGACCGAACAAGCGATTGCCGATAATGCGGCGTTGTTGGCGAAAATTGCCGTGGAACGGACGCGTGTCGAGTGGGAGAAGCTGCTGATGGGTCAGCACCCAGTTGCTGGTTTGACCGGCTTGCTGACCACTGACTTGTATCGTTATATGCCCGCAATGGCTGATCAAGAAGCGATGCTGCGGCAGTTAATGGCACTTCCAGCTTGGCATTTGCCGAGTATTGAAAGTACTTGGACCTTGCTTAGCTGGACCATGCAACGGACTGACGAAGCGGCTGTTCGCCAGTTGTTAAAGACGTGGAAGACGAGCAATGAGCTGATTAATCACGTGACGGCCGCTATTAAAGCGCTGATGGCGTTAAAACACAACGGTCAGTTAACTGCGCAGGAGAACTTTTATACGGGCTTAGAGGCGCTGAAAACGGCTAATCAGGTGGCTACGATTTTAGGCTTTGGCCAGGACCAAGCACAATTGGTGCAATCTTATGCTAGCTTACCAATCCATGACAAGCATGAATTGGCCATTAACGGTGGCGATTTATTGAAAGCTAAATTGGTGACGCCTGGGCCAATGATGGGTCAAATTCTAGCGGCTTGCTTACAGGCCGTGGTGATGAAACAGGTCCCAAATCAGCAGGATGCTTTGCTTGATTTTGCAAGGATGGTAGCGGATTCAAAAAACCATTGATATTTTCTATGAATCTGTTACGATTAAAGTGAAACTAATTCAATGAGGTGATTTGAATGGAACGAGCATTAGAAGCATTGAAATTTCATTTTCGGAATGGTGACACTTGGACAGTTCATCATCAAGATATCTCTGACCTGTGGATCGGCCGGGTAACGACGAGTTACGGTCGAATTAAGGGTGGCCATATGACCATCATTCATCCTTGTAAATCATTTAAGGCTGAATTTAAACCTGACGCTGATGCGATCGATCCGGACACGACCCAACTATCATCCGTGACAAGTGGGATGTTTGAACGGGTGACACATTATCAAGACATTGAAAAAATTGATATCCTGTTTGGCGACGAACGTGGTAGTGAACAAATTTACTTGCCATTCAAGCCACGGGATGCGGATGGTATCGACAACATTTATCAGACGAGCTCATTAGCCAGCGATGGAAAATTACACTTAGTCGTTGATGATGAACGGACCGTCTTTGATGTTTATGGTGATCATAACTAATAAGGTGTTGCCAAACAACTCTTGGGGCCGAGTGAGCCTCAGGAGTTTTTTTGTGACTCACGACCCAATCGAATCGATGATCGTTAGGAAATATTAACGTTGATTTGCGCGTTTGTCAGTTGTGTTTTAAGCCGATTCTAGCTAAGATAGAACTTAATGATGTAAAAAAAGGGTGGATCGTAACAATGCAAACTTTAAGAGCAGAAAATCTGACCCGAACTTATGGTGAGAAGACGTTATTTCACGATATTTCATTTATTGTGAATGAACATGACCGGATTGGTGTCATTGGCGTTAACGGGTCCGGGAAAACGAATTTATTAGACGTATTAGCCGGGATTACGGCACCGGAAGCCGGTCAACTGGTGATGCCCAAAAATTATACGATTGGTTATTTAAAGCAAAAGCCGGAACTTGACCAGAATCTGACAGTCATTGATGCCGTTTTGGCCGGTAGTCAGCAAGTCTTTCGAACGATTCGCCACTACGAGCAAACGTTGGCCGCTTATGCTGATCATCCCGAAGACCAAGCGACCCAAAAAGCTTACGTGGCCGCTGAGGATCGAATGAACCAAGAAGATGCTTGGACGGCTGAAAGTGATGTCAAAACGATTTTGACACAACTGCACATTACCGACCTGACGCAGACCGTCAGTCAGATGTCGGGGGGCCAACAGAAGCGGGTGGGCCTGGCGCAAGTGTTGATTCAATCACCGGATCTTTTATTACTAGACGAACCGACCAACCATCTTGATTTTGACTCAATTGAGTGGTTAGAAAGCTATTTAGCTAGTTATAAGGGTGCTTTGATTGTCGTGACCCATGACCGGTATTTCTTGGATCAAGTCGCCAACCAGATGTTTGAATTGTCATTTGGCGAGCTGCATAAGTATACGGGAAATTACCAAGATTTCGTGCAAGCGAAAGCCGAACGGGTCGCCCGTGACGTGTTAGCTGAACATAAGCAACAGCAGCTGTACAAAAAGGAACTGGCTTGGATGCGTGCGGGAGCACCCGCGCGTAGCACGAAGCAACAGGGGCGCATCAATCGGTTCAATGATTTGAAGGATAATTTGAATACGCTCCAAGTTGATAACGATGTTGATATTTCGCTCGGTCAGCAGCGTTTGGGTAAGAAAGTGATCGAGTTAAAGGACGCGAGCTTGCAGTTTGATCGGCAAACCATCCTGGATCACTTTTCGATGTTGATCCAAGCCAATGACCGCATCGGTATCACTGGAATCAACGGTGCCGGGAAATCTAGTTTATTGAATGTGATTGCGGGTCGACTGCCACTTGATAGTGGGACCGTGACGATCGGTGAGACCGTCAAGATGGCCTATTATACTCAACAGACCGAACCGATTCCGGGCGACAAGCGCATCATTAATTACTTGCAAGATGTCGGTGAGACGGTCTTGAATAAGCAGGGCGAGCATGTTTCAGTGACTGAGTTACTAGAAGAGTTTCTGTTCCCACGTTCGATGCACGGCACGCTGATTCGCAAGTTATCTGGGGGCGAACAGCGCCGGCTATACTTACTGAAGTTGTTGATGCAACAGCCGAACGTCCTCTTATTGGACGAACCGACTAATGATTTGGATATTGGTACGTTAACGGTGTTGGAGAACTACCTCGATGATTTTGCCGGGACCGTCATCACTGTTTCCCATGACCGCTATTTTTTGGACAAGGTCGGCACGAAACTACTGATTTTTGATGGTCAGGGGCATATTGAACGCTATTCTGGCCGTTTCTCCAGTTATTTGAAGGATCAAAAAGACGCGGCCAAGCCCGCAGCCAAGGCCACTGCGACAAAAACTACGGCTAAGCCGGTCACGAATGACTCGACCGCACCATTGGCCAAGAAAGCCAAAGTCAAGCTGACTTACGCGGAACAGCTCGAATACGACAAGATCGAAGGGGTTATCGAGCAATTGGATAGCCATAAGAGTGAGATCGAAGCGGCGATGGCTGCCAATGCCAGTGATTATGGCAAGTTGGCTGATTTGCAAAAAGAATTGACTAAGACGGAACAAACGATTGATGAGAAGATGGATCGCTGGGACTACCTCAGCCAGTATGCAGAAGCCTGAAAGGATGATCGCATGTTAGAAGATAGTTATTTACAACTCGCGCGCACCATTTTAGAACACGGCACGTATAAGGATGACCGTACCGGCACGGGAACATACAGTGTGTTTGGTTATCAGATGCGCTTTGATCTGAGTCAAGGTTTCCCGTTATTGACGACCAAAAAAGTTCCCTTTGGCCTGATCAAGAGCGAATTACTATGGTTTTTGCATGGTGATACGAATATTCAGTATTTATTGCAACATCACAACCATATCTGGGACGAATGGGCGTTCAAAAATTGGGTTACGAGTGCCGATTATGACGGCCCTGATATGACGAATTTTGAACACCGCCGGCTAGATGATCCCGATTTTGCGTCGATTTATCAAGCTCAGATGCAGACCTTTGATGACCAGATCTTGACAGACGACGCGTTTGCGGCCAAGTATGGTAATTTGGGTGACGTTTACGGTGCGCAATGGCGTCACTGGCAAACGCGTCAGGGAAAGACGATCGATCAAATTGCCAATGTGATTGAAATGATCAAGACGCATCCGGATTCGCGGCGGTTAATCGTTTCCGCTTGGAATCCAGAAGATGTGCCGAACATGGCGTTACCACCGTGTCATACTCTGTTTCAATTCTATGTCGCGGATGGTAAGCTCTCTTGCCAACTCTACCAACGTTCAGGCGATGTCTTCCTAGGTGTGCCATTCAATATTGCGAGTTATGCGTTACTAACACATCTGATTGCTAAGGAGACGGGCCTAGCAGTGGGCGAGTTCGTGCATACGTTGGGTGACGCGCACATCTATACTAACCATGTGGAACAAGTTAAAACGCAGTTGACCCGGCAACCTCGGCCAGCACCCCAGCTGACTTTAAGTGGGGCTCATGACAGTATTTTTGATTACCAAATGAGTGACATCAAGCTCAGTGGTTATGATCCCGCACCGGCAATCAAAGCGCCGGTCGCGATTTAGGAGGCCGCAATGATTGCATTGATATGGGCAGAAGATCAAAATGGCCTGATTGGCAACCAGGGCCAGCTTCCCTGGCATTTACCAGCAGATATGCAGCGGTTCAAAGCGCTGACGACCGGACACCACGTCGTGATGGGGCGCAAGACTTTTGCGGGCTTTAAACGCCCGCTCCCACGGCGGACCAATTGGGTGCTTTCACGTCAGTCTGATTTAAAGTTGCCACCGGAAGTCCATCAACTAGCAGATGTGGCGGCGATCCAAACACTCGCGGCCGCCCATCCGGATGAACCGATTTTTGTCATTGGTGGTGCGGTGGTGTTTGAAGCCGTGTTACCGGTGGCCGATTATTTATATCGGACGCGTATCAACGCAAGGTTTGATGGTGATACTTGGATGCCGGCCGTGGATTACACGCAGTGGCAGCTGGTGAGCCAACAAATTGGGACGGTGGATGAGAAAAATCAATATCCGTACGAATTTGATGATTTCCGCCGTCGTTAATTCAGTGGCAACCGTGAAACTCAGGCAGATTTCTGCTATACTGAAAGCATTAATTTTATTGTAACGATCGTTTAAACGTTACAAGTATAAGAAAGCGTGGCAAAGTATGACGAAAATCAAGATTGTGACCGATTCTTCGGCAAATTTGACGGATGCCGAGGTAAAAAAATACGATATTACCGTGATTCCGTTGACTGTCATGATCGATGGCACCATTTACGTGGAAGATGAAACGATTACGCGTGAAGAATTTATTGACAAGATGGCAACGGCTAAATCTTTACCAAAGACGAGCCAACCGGCACTCGGAACGTTCATTGAAACGTTTGATAAGTTAGGTGCGGATGGCGCGAGTGTGATTTGTATCAATATGCTCGAAGCCATTTCAGGAACAGTGCACACGGCGGAACAAGCGGCTTCGATTACGAAGACCGATGTCACCGTGATCGACGCTCGGACGACCGACCGTGCGATGGCCTTTCAAGTTTTGACTGCTGCTAAGTTAGCCCAGAGTGGTGCTGACAAACAGGCGGTTATCGATCAGATTCATACGACTCAGGCCCATACCAAGCTATTCATGGGCGTAATGACCCTGAATAACCTCGTTGCTGGTGGTCGAATCAGTCGTCTGACGGGGGCAATCAGTACGTTACTGAATGTTAAGATTGCCTTGGAAGTTGATGACGGCACCCTAGATGTGAAGATGAAGGGTCGCGGTGTTAAGGCGATCAATAAATTTTTTGATAAGGTTCTCGACGATATTATTGCAACGCCGAACGTCGCCGAAGTTGCAATCTCTCACGTTGGCGCCACGGAGCGCGTGGAAGAATATCGGGCGCGCCTACAAGCGGCTTTACCAAGTCTCAAGATCAGTGTTCAACCAACGGTGCCAATTATTGCGACCCATGGTGGCCCGGGTGCGTTTGCCGTGGAATATCATACGCAAGCGCCAGCGTAAAGTGAGCGGTGTCCCACAGGCGGACTTGTCTACGAACACTAATGGCAAATGGTGATCGTCCCAACAGGGGATGGTGACCATTTTATTGTTCAAAGATGAGTTAGCTCTGATTAAATGGACTGCTCAACGGTGAAGAAAGGTTGGATGCCAATGTCCAAAGTTAAAGAAACCATCAAAATCATTTTAGTGGTGGCGGTGTTAGCGGTCGGGGTGTTTTTCGGGGTCAATTATCTGCTGCATCCGCAAAATGAATCGGCGACGACTACCCCAACAACGACTAAAAAGACCACTGCCAAGAAGACGCCCCACAAGGCGAAGATCAACTTGGTCGCGGTCGGTGACTCCTTAACGGAAGGGGTCGGCGATGAGTCCGAGGGTGGCTACGTTGGTCAGATCAAAAAAACGTTGACGACTAAGCAAAAGCTGAAGGTGACGACCACGAATGCTGGTAAGTCCGGTGATCGGAGTGACCAGATTTTAGCACGCATTAATAAGTCGAAAGTGTTACAACAGAAAATTGCCAAGGCGGATGTGATTACCGTGACGGTTGGCGGTAACGACCTCTTGCAAACGCTCGAAGGGTCCCTAACTTCTAACAATACGGCCAAAAATAACGCGACGGTTGCTAAAGCGCAAACTTTATATGCGAATAAACTAACTAAATTATTTAATAAATTACAAAGTTTGAATGGCACTGCGTCAGTTTTTGTCTTTAGCATCTATAATCCAATTTATGTGAACTTTCCAAATGTGACGTCGATCACGCACTACATTAGCCAGTGGAATGATCAGACACAGACGACGGTTAGTCAATACAAGCACACGTATTTTATGGATATCAATTGGACCATGTCACACGGCCAGTACAAGACGGCAGCCCAGATTCGCAAGTTGAAGAAAGCAGCGAGTGCCACGACCTTAACTAGCTTAACCAGCTCAAAGGCCATTACTGGCGCTTTAGAGACGGAAAACAAGACGAATGATTTGATTTCGACTGCTGATAATTTCCATCCCAATAAGCGGGGGTATCGTGTGTTTACAACCAAACTGTATCAGACCATGATGGCCCATGATGCGTGGTTAATCAAAAAATAGGGAGGTAATGAGATGCGGGAAGCACAACGAAACAAGCAGGCATCAGCACCTAAAAATCCGAAGACAAACGGTCCAATCAATGTTTGGAAATGGGTCGCCGTTGTCTTGATTGCGTTGATTGTCGGCACCGGTGCTTACGTCGGCACCCAGGTCTTACGATCGCCTAGCGAAAGCACTAGTTTGACGGCTGCAAGCAATACGGATGCGGCTAGTGTGCCGATTACAATGAATCGAAAACAATTAAACGCCCTTGCGAGTTATTATTTGAATGATCTACAAAAGGGCCAAGACATGAAATATCGCTTCGTGGTCCGGTCTACCGGCGCTTATTTGCTCGGAACGACGCAGGTACTGGGTCAGAACGTGTCGTTTGTGATCACGATGCAACCAAGTGTCATCGATAACGGCAATATTTCGTTGAAAGCAACCAATTTATCGGTCGGGACGATGTCCTTGCCAATCAGCTTTGTGATTAATTATATTAATAATAATTACAAGACACCTAAGTGGGTCAAGTTGAATGCCAAGAAGAAGACAATCGACCTCTACTTGAATAAATTAGTTGGTAAACATGATGTTCGTTATAGTGTAGATAAGCTTGATTTGAAGAATAATCAGTTCAAGTTCGAAATGCATATTCCAAAAACTAGTGACTAAGGAGTGAATTCATGCATAAAACATTTTATACATTCTTGATGACGCAACGGAACCCAGACAGTACCGATGCCATTGCCGAATTTGCCAATAATGCGTTTTTGGATCAATCGTTTCCAAAGCAGAGTAAAGATTTTCACGAACTCTCACAATATTTGGAATTGAACGCTGGTTATTTGCCAACGATGACGGTCTTTGATGACGCGTGGCAAGCCTATTTGGCAAGTGAAGCTTAAATTAATTTGTAGGAAAGAGGACGTTCGGTATGCCAGAGGAACCCAAACAAACTAATCCGCACATAAAAAAAGTGCCCCGGCCCAAGCGACGCGTTGGTCTATGGACCTATATTATTTCCATTGTCGTCGCATTAGGCATTGGGGTGGGTGGGACGTACTGGCTGATTGGTCGGCAAGTCAATGCCCAGCTCAGCAGTATGCAGCAGACTAGTAAAGCAATGAAAAAGATCGAATCAGTTTATGAAACGATCAATGAGAATTACTACAAACCGGTCAATGCGAATAAGTTGGCCAACGGTGCCATTAACGGCATGGTCAATTCGTTAGGTGATAAATTTTCCGAGTACATGGACAAGAGCGAGACGGAAAGCTTGAATGACACGATCGACAGTTCGTTTTCTGGAATTGGTGCCCAGGTTCAAAAATCTGGCAACTATGTTCAAATTATTTCACCAATTGCTGGTACGCCAGCTAAGAAAGCTGGTTTGAAACCGAAGGACATTATTAAGGCGGTCAATGGCAAGTCAGTGGCCGGTAAGACCTTGACACAAGCCGTTAGCATGATGCGTGGTAAGATCGGTACGACGGTCAAATTGACGATTGAACGCAGTGGTCAAACCTTTACCGTAAGTTTGAAGCGGGCTAAGATTCCAGTGACGACCGTTGATTATAAGTTAGTCGGTGGCGATAAGAAGATCGGTTATATTACGGTATCGACCTTCTCGACGAATACTGCTAAGGAATTTAAGACGGCGTTGAAGGCACTCGATAAGAAGGGGGCCAAGAAGTTAGTCATCGATATGCGTGGTAATCCTGGCGGGTTGATGACGGCTGCCTTGAAGATGGCCTCAATCTTCTTGAAGAATGGTAAGACGATCATGCAGGTCCAAGCACGCGATGGTTCGACCGAAAAATACACGGCGTCCAAGAAGTATGATGGTGGCTTTAAAGAAACGAAGCCAACGACCGTCTTAATTGATGGTGGGAGTGCTTCGGCAGCTGAAATCTTCTCCGCAGCCTTGCATCAATCGGCAGGTGTTAAACTGGTCGGGTCACAGTCATATGGTAAGGGGACCGTTCAAACGGTGACGACTTTTAATGATAAGACTGAGATGAAGATCACGGTCGCGAAGTGGCTGACACCAAACGGCACTTGGATCAACAAGAAGGGCTTGACACCTGATGTTAAAGCTGATGAGCCGAGTTATGCAAGCTTGACGGTTATTAGCAAGGTCAGTGATTTACAAGCTGACAAGGTCAATAGCAATGTCAAGACGTTCCAGAAGTACTTGCAAGCCTTAGGTTACTTTAAAGGAACCGTTAATGGCTACTTTGGTGATTCAACCACCAGTGCGGTCAAGCAGTATCAAAAGCATGCCAAGTTAACGGTCAATGGCAAGGTCGATAAACAGACACTGACTAAGATCGAGACTGAATTAGCTAATAAGATCAGTGATAATGATCGGGCTTACGATGCAGCAATGAAATTGATTGAAAAGACAAATTAGTTCAAAGCTGATTCGTATATTTTAAAGGGTCTCTGTCAACCGGTGTTGATGAAGTTATATTTAGAATCCAATTCATTTACGAATTGGGTTCTTTTTTTCGATTTTGATTTTGAACTCAATTTGAATTCGATAAATAAAGTT
>NZ_JAMSKZ010000079.1:0-235 GCF_023806725.1 Lactiplantibacillus sp. C232 | reverse complement strand
TAAAACTAAAATATGATTACCAGTTTGGCCGTCCGCGGGAATATAACCTCGGTGCCATGTTAAAACTGGTCCTTTTAGCATACTGCTATGGCATTTTCAGCAGTCGTAAAATTGAACAGTTTGCCCGTGAAAACAAGCCAGCTGGGTGGTTAATTGCCGACCAAATTCCGTCCTACCGGACGATTTGTCGCTTTAGAATTTCTGATGAACTGGCCACTTTGACAACCGATAGCTT
>NZ_JAMSKZ010000078.1:0-235 GCF_023806725.1 Lactiplantibacillus sp. C232 | reverse complement strand
AGAATAGTCGAAAATGGCAAAGTGATGACCGTAAGGTTATGAACTGGGACTATCATGAAAAAGATGATTATTTTATCAATCCGCAAAACGTCCGGTTTAATTTTAATGCTTATCGTCGACGGACTGATAAGTATGGTTTTACCCGTGACTTTAAAGAATACATTGCCGAAAAGTATGATGAAAATCATCAACTAATTGCCGCGGCACTAACACCAAAAGGATATCTTAAAAGGAT
>NZ_JAMSKZ010000077.1:0-240 GCF_023806725.1 Lactiplantibacillus sp. C232 | reverse complement strand
CAACTAATTGCCGCGGCACTAACACCAAAAGGATATCTTAAAAGGATTTCCGTGAACGAAAATTGGGAATATTTCAAATCGAAACAACGAGAATTACTTTCAGCTCCAGAAACTGGTCAGATTTACGCTCAACGTAAGATCGATGTTGAGCCAGTTTTTGGCAAGATGAAGGCTTCTTTACATTTCAATCGATTCTCGGTGCGAGGTTTCGACAAGGTCACCAAGGAAGCCGGAATCGTA
>NZ_JAMSKZ010000076.1:0-241 GCF_023806725.1 Lactiplantibacillus sp. C232 | reverse complement strand
TATTGAACATTTAAAGGCCAACAATGTGTTAGGTCACACCATCGTTACCGATGCCGGATACGGTTCCGAAAGTAATTATCGGTACTTGGAAGATGAATTCGGTCAGCATACCGTTTTGATTCCCTACGGCACAATGCTTAAAGAGAATAGTCGAAAATGGCAAAGTGATGACCGTAAGGTTATGAACTGGGACTATCATGAAAAAGATGATTATTTTATCAATCCGCAAAACGTCCGGTTT
>NZ_JAMSKZ010000075.1:0-247 GCF_023806725.1 Lactiplantibacillus sp. C232 | reverse complement strand
AGCAACTAAGCAGGTTTCCCCGAACCCAGCCAAACAGCAACGCCGGACTGTTAAATCACAAAAACGTAAGTTGGATAAACGACGTGATAAAATGCGTGAACACCAAGCACAGCAAGCTATTTATGATCAACGTAACAGCTACTCTAAGACGGATCACGATGCCACCTTTATGCGGGTCAAGGAAGATCCGATGCAAAACGGTCAATTAAAACCTGCCTACAACGTTCAAATCGCCACGAGTAATCAG
>NZ_JAMSKZ010000074.1:0-247 GCF_023806725.1 Lactiplantibacillus sp. C232 | reverse complement strand
AGCAACTAAGCAGGTTTCCCCGAACCCAGCCAAACAGCAACGCCGGACTGTTAAATCACAAAAACGTAAGTTGGATAAACGACGTGATAAAATGCGTGAACACCAAGCACAGCAAGCAATCTATGGTCAGCGTAACAGCTACTCTAAGACGGATCACGATGCCACCTTTATGCGGGTCAAGGAAGATCCGATGCAAAACGGTCAATTAAAACCTGCCTACAACGTTCAAATCGCCACGAGTAATCAG
>NZ_JAMSKZ010000073.1:0-251 GCF_023806725.1 Lactiplantibacillus sp. C232 | reverse complement strand
AAAAAAAGAGCATCGGTCGCACCCGATACTCTACGAAATTATCCTCGAAAGGACATTCCTAATATGCAAGATTATTATAACATGAATCAAACCACTTTGAGTATCGCCTTGGATTACCAACCAGAAGAGCATCATCCTGCTCGTTACATCAACCAGCTTGTTGAGAGTTTAAAACTAAAATATGATTACCAGTTTGGCCGTCCGCGGGAATATAACCTCGGTGCCATGTTAAAACTGGTCCTTTTAGCATA
>NZ_JAMSKZ010000072.1:0-268 GCF_023806725.1 Lactiplantibacillus sp. C232 | reverse complement strand
CTGAAGCGGTCTATTTTTATTTGTTGCCTTCATTTGATCACGCCCTCAAAATTCATAGGTCTACTATATCTAAAAACCACCATAACAACAATCACATTCGTGGACATATAAACTTACATTAAACGGCCCCTTTTCCAGCGAACCGAAGCTGGCCGTCCTTGACTTTAGCTCACTTAGGGACAACGACAGCTAAAAAAACCACCATTCTGGCTGAAAGAATGGGGGTCATAAGTCTTAAGCGTGTGTTGCAAGCTGTCGCAACAATTTT
>NZ_JAMSKZ010000071.1:0-269 GCF_023806725.1 Lactiplantibacillus sp. C232 | reverse complement strand
CTAACACCAGCATTGGCCTTTGTATTGTAGCTGGTACCACCAGTTATCGCTACTGAAGTATTATTTAAAGATGCAGTAATGATATTTTTAGAAGTATCGACGGCAGCCGTATGCAAATTAATTATGAAGTTAATTCCCGCATTAGAAATATCAGTACTGAATGTATATGTTATTGTCCCACTTGTTTTATCATAAGCTAAGCTGCCATAATTTGTACCACCATTTAACTGAATATTGTCCCAATTAATAGATTTAGGATTAGATATTGT
>NZ_JAMSKZ010000070.1:0-275 GCF_023806725.1 Lactiplantibacillus sp. C232 | reverse complement strand
AGGAACCAGCCGCCTAAGGTGGGACAGATGATTAGGGTGAAGTCGTAACAAGGTAGCCGTAGGAGAACCTGCGGCTGGATCACCTCCTTTCTAAGGAATATTACGGAAACCTACACACGCGTCGAAACTTTGTTTAGTTTTGAGAGATTTAACTCTCAAAACTTGTTCTTTGAAAACTAGATAATATCAAATATATTTTTTCATAATGAAACCGAGAACACCGCGTTTTTTGAGTTTTTTATTGAAGTTTAATTATCGCTAAACTCATTAATCGC
>NZ_JAMSKZ010000006.1:0-177836 GCF_023806725.1 Lactiplantibacillus sp. C232 | reverse complement strand
ACTCGCTTTCAATTGGTTTTGGTCGACTTGATTGTAGCACAGGACGATATGTCCTTTTGTTGTACATAAAAATAGTGTTGATGGATTTTATCCATCAACACTAAATATCATAGACCCAAAATTACAAGAGAGCCTTATCTTCATCTGGTCCGCCATCAATTCGCTAATTTCACTCAAAAAACCACTATCCAAGCAGATAGTGGTCGGCATAAGAGAGAAAGAGAATTGATTAGAAGGTAATTAAATACCTTACAAACTAAGAATAAGCGATATTGTAAGCGTTGTCAACAGTTAGTCAAAATAAATAGATAAATTATTTCTATTTACTCACTAATCTTTTTCTAACACCCTCAGCCAGCCATGTTCGCCACTAAATTGCCGTCTTTACTTGCACAAAGTTAATTAATTCACCTTATTTAATAGATTGGTACCATTCACAATTACCAAGATTTAAAACAAACTTCTCAACCTAGATAATTTTAATTATTATCAACAATCAATTATAATTATTTACACTGGTTATTTAAATTGACTTCACTAGCAACTAACCCTGTCACTCTCGCATTAACACTTGCTGGGTTATTATTCGCATTCCCTTTAAGAATGAAATATACTAAAAGTAGGCGGTAACATGTCAGGCAGCTATGGGAGTGAGGGCATTATGAAAATAATCGAGCATCAGGGGAACGGGATTAATTATTATACATTAGTGAACAATCATCATATGAGCGTCACTATTATGGACTGGGGCGCCACAGTCACCGCGATCAAAACCCATGATAAAGATGGTAATTTTGCAAATATTGTCTTGGGATTTGACGACGGCGCCGACTACATCACCTATCAATCTTTTTTCGGTGCAACCATCGCTCGGGTTGCGGGGATCATCAAAAATGCCCGGTGGCGGCAGTATGACTTAACTCAAAATGCGGGCGAAAATCATCTAAACGGTGGTAATATGCCTCAAATTTCATTTGAACCATGGTTTTTAGAACGTAAACTGCACACTAGTGATCAAGTTGGACTCGTCATGCAATATATTACCTTGGACGGTGAGAACGGCTATCCCGGGACAATGACGATCACGGCTAATTTCGTATTAGATAACGACGGTAAATTTACTATTAGCTACACTGGTAAAAGTGATAAAACAACCTTATTCAACCCCAGCAACCATACCTACTTCAATCTAAGTGGGGATGCGGAACGCCTCATTGACCACCATGTTCTTAAAATCAATGCAGACGAGTACGCCGCGTTAAACAAACACGGTATTCCAACTGGTAAGTTGCCATGGGTCACCGACACCCCATTTGATTTTCGTGACCCAGTCGAGGTTGGGCCCCAGGTTGCTAACATCAAGGGCGGGCTCCATCACGGCTTCGTCTTAAACGACACCCCATATCCACAAGTAGAATTACTAGATCGCATCAGTGGACGCAAAGTCACGATGCGAACGAACGCTCCGGCAGTCGTGGTTTCCAGTGCAACTAATTACCGTGATGATCGTTATCGACTCAATGGCGGTAAACCGATGCGTTCTCAACTTGGTCTTTCCCTGCAAGCACAAAAATTACCGGATGCTATTCACCACAAGGAATTTGGCAGTATCATTATCGAACCTAATATTCCTGTAACCTACCAAACGGCCTATCGTTTTTCTAATATTTACGACGTCTAACCACTCAAGAATGATTCAAATTGACCTCCCAGAATGCAAACTACTGGGAGCTTTTTTGACTCACTAATAATGCGTTACACCATACCATTGACTGAACGAAAATCTCCTAACCCATTTTAGTCGACGGACATGGCCTCATTACCATTTACCTACTAGGCGCATATGCTATTATGCACGTTGCGCGAGTTAATCTGTCATGACTCAGGACGAGTTAACTATCAAAATAAGTGCTATTATGATAATAATACCCACATGTGGCTTAACGACTAGTACATTTAGCGGCGGTTTAATAATGACCACCCCATCAAATGTAATTAATAAGGAGGATCAGATTATGCCAGCTACTGACTTACGTGTTCAGCGCACCCAGACTGCGCTGAAAGAGGCTTTTCGGACGCTTGCTTTAAAGTATCCGCGCTATCGTGATATTACTGTTAAGGAGCTCACAAGTGTCGCTAATATCAACCGCAAAACTTTCTATTTACATTTCGATTCCATTGACGATTTAGCGGAAACGTTCGTTCAAGAAGGTGCTGATAAGATTCTAGCACTCATTGACCCGCAAGATTTCAAGAAAAACATTAGCCAACCCGGCTTAATCTTTGATCGCTTAGTGACCTATTTTCGCCAATCTGAAGCTTTTCACCGAGTCATTTTGTTGAATGATGATTACAGTTTTTTGTCTCGGAAAATCCACGCTGCCGTGGTAGCAGGGCTTACAACGACGATTCAAACAAACTATCATTTATCTGCAATCGATGCTAAGGTCTGTTCAAGCTTTTTGATCCACAACAATTTAACCTTTTTCCGGCTCTATTTTAATGGTGATTTAGGACTATCTTTGGCTGAACTAAAGCAGCGTTTAGTTTCGCTCAACACTTATGGCATTCATCAATTCTTCTACCCTAATCAATCACTTTAATAGGACCCAAAAAGCTGAGCTATCGAATAACGATGTTCATTCGATAGCTCAGCTTTTTACTGACTAATTATAGGCTTTTAATTATTTAACAACTCTTGTTCAATGGTTGCTAATACCCCATCATGTTCATTATCCAGGGCCGTCACGTGTTTTGCTGCGGCTTGAATGTCCGCCGGTGCGTTGCACATCGCATAACTGTGCGCTGCATATCGCAATAATGGGACATCATTCGCCCCATCACCGAAGGCCATCACATTAGCTGCAGTTAACCCAAGTTTAGTCGCCAAGAATTGAATTGCTGGTAATTTTCCGACCCGCTGATCAACCAAATCTACGACGCCATACCCACTATCATGCGCACGTAACTCGCCATCAAAATAATCATTAGCTCGTGCCACCAGATCAGCAGCCTGGTCCGGTGACGTTGAGATACTGATTTTTTTAACGGTATCATCAACAGTGGCCAGATCCGCAACCAAGTGTAAATGATCATAAAACTGACGGGCCATCGCTACTAACTTATCAGGTGCTCCTAACTCAGTATACGACCCATGGCTACCAACTAAGATTACGTATGCGTCTTTGAATAGTGGCTGGTAACGATCAACAGTCACAAACTTTCGTTGCTGGTCTGCTGAAAGACTACCATCAAAGATCAAGCGGTCCTGGGCATAAATCGACGCCCCATTTTCAGCAACAACGATAAGATTATCCGCCATAACATCTTTAAATAACTGTCTAAGATGGGCATATTGGTTACCGGACGAAAGTACTAGGGAAACATTTATCGCCCGTAACTGCGCCAATACCCGTTTAAACCGTTCTTTGTCAAAACGCTGATCTTGATGCAATAATGTTCCATTCAAGTCAGTTGCAATTAAATTGATTGCCACAAGTAGCCACCCCATCTTTTATCATTTACTAACAAAATCGGCCTCGTCTCGTCATGTGATTCAGCCGATTAAACATCAACATGGCACTCAGTTACATTGCTACGAATACTATTGTAGCATACCATTATTGTCATGCCATAAATGTCGCGGGTAGTTGCGGTTTGGCAAAATAATATCCTTGCCCTCGCGTAATGCCTAGATGATTAGCCAGTTGAACATCAGCCGCTGATTCAATGCCTTCAAAGGTAAATAGCATTTGCTGTTCCTCCGCCTTATCAAACCAAAATTTGAGCGTCGAAACAATTGCATCCGTAGTTGGGGTCCCCAGCGGTCGCATATTTTGTAACGCGAATTTAACCGTATTCACATATGGCAACATCATTTTGATCTGTTGGAATAGGTTATCAGAACCAACATCATCAAAAGCAAGTAATATACCAGCTGCCCGGTACCCAACACTTAATTGCTGTAACTCACTTAGCTCAGGTGTCGCAACTAGCTCAACAGTTAGTTCTCGTGGTAACAAATGCGTCTGCACATAGTGACTAATTGCAGCTTGAAAGTCAGGATTAGCAAACTGACGCGCCGTTAAATTGATGGAAACATGATGGTTATTTAATTCCTGAATAGCGCAATCCAGCAATTGAATCAATTCTGTTGGCGCTATTTCAAAGGTCGCTGGTATTCGCCAAGTTTGTTGCCTCTCATCCCACTGTCGTAATAATAACTCATACAAGATTGTTCGGTTGGTTCCAAGGTTATTAATTGGCTGTGCAAAATATTTATATTTCAGCATGACCATTCATCCCCAATAGTCTAATTATTTAGTTGTGTTATCGCAACCGCTTACTTTATCATACCAAAAGATCGTCAACTTTCACAATAGTCTTATGAATATTAGTAGTTAAAAATTATGCAAAAGCTTTGTGGGCAATCAAAAAACGCCACCGTAATCGAACGGTGACGTTTCTTGGTGCCCACACACTTACTTTAAATTATTCAACGGTCACACTCTTGGCAAGGTTCCGTGGTTTGTCCACATCTAAGCCCTTGTTTAAGCTCGTGTAGTAGGCCAATAACTGACCAGGAACAACACTAAGCAAAGCCGTTAATCGTTCATCAACCGTTGGCAAGATAACCGTGTCACCATCTTTAGCTAAACTATCGGTGACGATAGTAACTGTCTTAGCTCCCCGTGCAGCAACTTCTTGTAAGTTGGAGCGGGTCAACCCAGCGGTATTCTTTTGCGTAATAATCCCAATCACTGGGGTATCCTTTTCAATCAAAGCAATCGTACCGTGCTTTAATTCACCAGATGCGAAACCTTCAGCTTGAACGTAAGAGATTTCCTTGAGTTTCAAGGCCGTTTCTAATGAGACGGCGTAATCCAGTCCCCGACCAATATAAAAGGCGTTTGGCGTATTCAATAAGGCACTCTTAGCAATCTTTTCAAAAGTAGCCTTTTCATCAACTAAGCTTTGCATCCCATTAGCGACTAACGCCAACTGCTGTTTCACGTCGAAAGCTGTTGCAGCTGGTTGGTCAACGGCCACACCTAACGCTTTAGCCAAGATGGCTTGTAAGGCAATCTGTGCGGTATAGGCTTTGGTTGAAGCAACCGCAATTTCTGGGCCGGCATGCAATAACAACGTGTACGTTGCTTCGCGTGATAACGTTGAGTTTGGCACGTTCGTGATGGTCAAGCTTGGGAAATGTTGATCGTTCACATTCAATAACACTTCACGACTATCAGCAGTTTCACCAGACTGGGTCAAGAAGATGAAGAATGGATGTGCTGATAATAATGGTTGGTTGTATGCAAATTCTGACGAAACGTGCACTTCAGTTGGCACGTTAGCCAACGATTCAAATAACTTTGCACCAACCAGACCAGCATGATAACTAGTCCCAGCAGCCACAATGTATAGTCGATCGGCTGCTTTAAGAGCTGTTAACAAGTCATCATTGATGATTGGATCACCCGCATCATTAAGATAAACTTGGGATAGCTTCCGCATCACATTCGGTTGTTCATCGATTTCTTTTAACATGTAGAATGGATAAGTTCCCTTGTCAGCTTGAGCTGCGTCAATGTCGACATGGAATGGCTTCCGTTCAACTGGTTCACCGGCCTGGTTCGTGATTTTAATTTCATCAGGTTTAACGACCACGATTTCGCCATCATGTAATTCCAAGAAATCTTTCGTTTGGTCTAACATCGCTAAACTATCTGAGCAGACCACGTTGAAGCCTTCGCCGACCCCAATTAATAATGGACTCTTATTCTTTGCGACGTATAAGGTGTCAGGATCTTCCTTATCCATCAGTAAGAACCCATATGAAGAATGGCCGAGTAGCCCTAACGTCTTACGGAAAGCGGCCAACGTACTCAAGCCTTCCTTGGTGACAAACCGATCGACTAATTGAACAATGACTTCTGTATCTGTTTGAGACTTAAAAGACACGTCACTTAAATAAGTCTGTTTTAAGTCTTCAAAGTTTTCGATCACGCCATTGTGAACTAAGTAGAAGCGGCCATCCGCAGAAACTTGAGGATGCGCATTGGCAACACTCGGTTCACCGTGAGTCGCCCAGCGAGTATGCCCAATCCCGGTCGAACCATGAACAGCTTCGCCTATTTCTTTACGTAAGTCATCGATCCGACCCTTTTCCTTAACTAAATAGTCATGACCATCTTGATCATTGACATAGATACCAGCTGAATCATAGCCTCGGTATTCCAACTTTTCCAATCCGTTCAATAAGATTGATACTGCACTATCTTTACCCGTTACACCAACAATTCCACACATAAATTAATCTTCCTTTACTGTTTGAATTGTTTCTAGCTGCGTGGTCAATATATCTGTCACCAACCTCACAGTCGGTTTTTGTAATTGACCTGTAGAGTGCAGTCCCTGACGTCACCCGTCGATTATCGATAAACGTCATCCTCGTCAACTTTAGATTCTAAAGTCCTGGCGCTATTCCGCTTTAACCAATTAACAATTGGTCTAGTCTAACCTCCAATTGGTATATTTCCTAGAAACAAGTTAACTTTACCGTTACATCTAATAAAAGTCAACAATGTATTATATTGGTATACGTGTTAGTTAGCGTGTATACCAATCTCAAACGCTTATAAATCAAGGGCATCACGAATTTTCGAATTTTTTGTAACTTTTTTGCGGTCAAATTGGTTTGGGAGGCACTGGGTCCCCTGACAGTCGCCAGTTAACCGCATTTAGCAATAACCGTTCGTTTCATGGCAACAAAAAAGTCGCAACTCTAAGAGTAACGACTTTTTTTGATGATCGGTCTGATCACTTAATTATTCAACGCCAACTTCAGCTTTGACCACATCGACGATCCGATCTACATAAGCGCTAACCAGTTCGTCGGTCTTCGCTTCTGCCATGACCCGCAATAAATCTTGGGTTCCAGAAGGCCGTACCAAGACGCGACCATCACCGGCCATTTCATCTTCAACGTCCTTGATAACTGCCTTGATCTTATCATTGTTCAAAGCGGCTTTCTTGTCTTGAACCTTAACATTCACTAACTTTTGTGGGTAAGTCGTCACTTCGGCGGCTAATTCAGAAAGCTTCTTACCCGTTTCCTTCATGACGTGCAATAACTGAATTCCAGTCAACATGCCATCACCCGTCGTGTTAAAGTCTAAGAAGACCACATGACCAGATTGTTCACCACCAAGGTTATAGCCGTCCTTCAACATTTCTTCGACAACGTAGCGGTCACCAACTTGGGTCTGCTTGCTGTGCAAACCAGCTGCTTCTAAGGCCTTGTATAAGCCCAGGTTACTCATGACCGTTGTGACGACCGTATCCTGCTTCAACTTGCCTCGTTCACTGAGGAATTTTCCACAGATGTACATAATCTTGTCACCGTCAATAATGTTTCCAAGTTCATCGACTGCGATACAACGGTCACCGTCTCCATCAAAGGCTAAACCAACTTGAGCGCCTTTTTCAACGACGAATTTAGATAATGCTTCGGGATGCGTTGAGCCGACCCCTTTGTTGATGTTCAATCCATCTGGTGCCGTAGCCATCGTATCAAATTCCACGTTCAAATCCGCAAAGATCCGGGAAACTAAGTTACTGGTAGAACCATTGGCACCATCGACAGCCAAATGAATGCCACTTAAGTCATCTGGAATCGTTTGTTCCAAGAATTGTGAATATTTAAGATTACCCTCTGGAAAATCAGCAACTGTCCCCAGACCTTCTGCTGCTGGCCGTGGTAAAGTGTCTTTCGGTTGATCCAGTAATTCTTCGATTTCTTCTTCCTTGGCATCAGACAACTTGAAGCCGTCGCCACCGAAGAACTTGATCCCGTTATCTTCAACTGGATTGTGAGAAGCCGAGATCATGACACCCGCGTCAGCATCTTGGATCCGTACTAAGTAGGCCACTCCTGGCGTCGTAATTACACCGAGACGTAAAACTTCAATTCCGGCTGAAAGCAAGCCGGCAATCAAGGCTTCTTCCAGCATTTGGCCCGAAATCCGGGTATCGCGTGCAACTAAAACGCGTGGTTGCGTACTCTTGTTTTCCGCATGTTCCGTCAATACGTAGCCACCAGCACGACCTAAACGAAAAGCCATTTCAGGTGTTAAGCCTGAATTTGCAATTCCCCGAACACCATCAGTACCAAAATATTTCATTATAATTTACCTCATTTCAAAAGTGTCATGATTAATCATTTTTAACTGTAATTTTTACTTTGACCGACGTCGGGCTAACTGACGAGATCCCATCCTCATCGCTAGTCGAAACATCGACCGTCTTAGTCGTGGTTGAATCAACATTCGTCACATCAACATTGACTGGCAAAGATTTCAACTTCGCCAATGCCGCCTTCGTGCCAGTAACCGTCACTGACTTCGTGTCAGATGAGAATGAATAACTGGTGTCCGCCGCGGTCTTGCCACTGGCTTTCAAATCGATTGGCACATCTTTCGTCGTTGTCGCCTGCGTAATGGGAATATACACCGACGTGGTCGAAGGCGTCAAGACAACGTTCAAATTTTGACCGTTGGCATCTAATGCTTCAATGATAGCCTGCTGGTTCACGGATTTCTCTAAATTCTTGTTGGTATTAACGACCGCAACGACTTTCGCGACTTTGCTAACTTCGCTGACGGCGCCCGTAACTTTGACAGATGATGTTCCGAGCCGTGCCGATCCAACTTCATAACCATCTGCTACGTTGGCTTTATTGAAGTCTGCGCTGACCTTATAAGTAGCCGTTCGTCGTGGCTGAATATTAACATGAATGTACTTTTGACTAAGTCCATAACTCAATTCTTTATTCAAGCCATCGACTTCAACTTTGACACTGTGCCGCCCAACTGCCAACTTAGATAAATTAGCATAAACTTTAAAATTCTGCGTGTTAGCCGTAGTTGTGACTAAAGCAGACGGCCCTTCGATCGTAACTTTAATATTTTCGGGATAGCCCGTTACAAAATATTTCGTACTATTCACGTTCAGTTCTAAGGGCGCGCTAATGGTCACTTTACGGTTAGATGTCAATGTCGTTTTCGATGAACTATTCGTCAAAATACTGGCGTTATGCGTTGTCTTTAACGAATTAACGTAGGCGAAGAGCACCAACGCACACAGCAGTGCTAGTAGCCGCATTGACCAATTGCTATTCATAAATTTTTTCATTTTCGGGGACCTCCTCCGAAAACTCGTCCAAACCAATTTTGAAGCGCGTTTTGCTTGGTTGAATCCTCAGGCGTTAGTAAGACTTGGCGGAAATACCGTAAGTAATTTTCACGCGTCATCCCCCGCATCAGCTCATTGTCCTTAGTAATCGACACTTCACCGGTTTCTTCCGAAATGACGATGGTGAGGGCATCCGTTACCTCACTGATTCCGACCGCGGCACGGTGCCGAGTTCCTAACTCTTTAGGAATCAGATTGCTTTCAGATAATGGCAAGTACGCCGCCGCAACCTTGATTTGATTATCTTGAATAATAACGGCACCGTCATGTAACGGCGTATTTGGAATAAAGATATTAATTAATAATTCGCCGGTGATATCAGCATCTAATGCGATCCCAGTCTCGATATAATCCTCAAGACCCGTGTCCATCTTAATCGACATTAAAGCGCCAATCCGCCGTTTAGCCATATATTGGATGGCCTTATCCAGTTCGGCAATCATCCGCTCTTCATCTTCATTCTGACGCTTACCACGCGCAAACATGGAGCCACGCCCTAAATGCTCCAATCCTCGCCGAATTTCGGGCTGGAATATAATAACCATTGCAATGACTGCCCAGTTAATAATTTGGTCCATAATCCACGATACCGTGTCCAGACCAATCAAAACACTCACAGCTTTAATAATCGCAATGACAACGATCCCGCGAAACAGTTGTACGGCTTTAGTGCCCCTTAGCAACACAATCAGCTCATAAATGACAAACCATACCGCAAGAATGTCAAGGAGTCGGACAAAGTTTTGTAAGGTCAACAAACCGCTCCAATTGAAAGTCATTAGTCTCCTCCTCATGAAAATCATTTACTTTCACATTATAGCACGGCAACCCGGTTCTCGCGGTGCGATTTCAGCAGAGCCTGCGCTTTTTAGCTAGATTTTGAATAAATATTAAGCTTGATGTTATTTAATATTGCTTGATTAATATTTCTGTTAGAATTAGTACCAGAAGGGAAGTGACTAAATGACTAAGTTACAGCGGTGGTTTGTGCGACTCGCATTCTGGGGATTTTTCATCTTCGCAGCAGTCGACTTGCACGGCGCGTTCCATTTTCTATTACTTAATTCAATTTTGGCTTATGTCCCGATCGAGCTGAGTTTTTGGCTGACACCCCGACGTAGCCCGCTATTATTTTGGCTGATTGCGGTCATTTGGTTGCTTTTCTATCCGAATGCACCGTACTTAATGACTGATTTATTCCACCTCAGCCTATTGAAGCCGTATGGCATCAACGGTCTCTTGCGCTTCGACTTACCGATGTGGCGGGATTTCGCTTACTTGGTTGGGCCAATGATGGTGTCTACAATCATTGGTACCTGGGGCGTTGACCGAATTGCCCAGCAACTGACCCAACGTTTACACTTCCAGCGACTCCCTGCTAGTCGTGGTATCATCTGTGCCGCACTCTTCCTATTTGCTAGTGTCGGTGTCTACGTTGGCCGATTCCTCCGACTGCACTCCATCTACTTACTAATTACGCCACAGTACATTGTGAAACAATTAGTTGAAATGTGGTCGCTAAAGATGCTCGCTTTTGTCTTGATGATGTGGTTACTTCAACTCCTCATCTACGCGGCTTGGCGATTCACGATGCCAACGGTTCCTTATCAAACACCGGATAAGTCCTAGCGTAATCAAAAACACCGTTTGAACTGATTTGATAATCGGTTCAAACGGTGTTTCTTATTATTAACTAAATATTAGCTAATTCTTCGTCTTAGGATCACTATATTCGGTATGCCGCCCCCGCTTATCATGCAACCCACTGAAGCCACTGAAACCCAGTTCGGTAGCCTTTTGTTCCGCATCGTTGATATAACGCAACGTATCGCTTGCCCGTTTTTCACCATAGACTTGGACCCATTGATGAAAACGTTCCTCGGAAGCCGTGGTGATTTCCTGTTCCACTTTATGACCAGCAGGTGTTAACGATAAGTACTTGATTCGGCGATCATGCGTATTCGTGGTCTGTTCAATGTACTTCAAATCTAATAACACGTTGATTTGACGTGCAATCGCACTCCGTGAAACCCGCTGCTCTTTCGCAATCTTGACCAACGTCAGCGGCTCCTCACTTGTTGCAATCATCCGCATAACCGTGTAGGCCTCAAACGTTATCTTATACGGCCGGGTCGGCACTGAAACGAAGTCCCCGACATATTTTAAAATATGCATATAAGTGTCCACGAAGCGTTCATGAATTTCTGATTCTGTCATAATGATGTTTCCCCCTGTAAGGCTGCCCTTATTCGTCCGCTTAAGTAATGATTAATTTGCAAACCTAACCATTCACCGTCAATACTACTCTAACATCATTATAACCTAGAACTACTGATTTACAATCTAAAAAGTTAACTAATCTTCATCGGCCTCAATATCATTGAGCATCAATAAGTTCTCCGAGTAATTAATGAACTGCCGTAACTTTGCCGCGGTGCGTAAACTAATTTGTCCACTCTCTAACAAATGCTGTACACCCGCACGTTCGGCACCAAGACTCTTGATGCGTAGTCCATGCAGCTGTTGTTCATAATCATCACGTGATAACGTGTGATCATTTTTCGCATTCTCGATGCGATTCCGGTAATGAACGATCAAGTGATACAGAGCCTGGCGATCAAACTGTTGCTCATCAACGTTGGCCTGTTTGAGATACTGCGACAACGCTTTAATAGCAGCTTTAGAAGCTTCACGCTGAATATCCAACAACGCCACTCGTAATTCTTCGCTATCGCCAGGTGCTAACCATAGTCGAATCCCTTGCATTGCACGCGTCAACAACAACCGTAATGAGCGCAGTGTCGGAAGCCCCTGTCGATGTGTCGCCTGTAAGAAACGTTGTTCGCGCCGATCGACACGCCGCAAGTAGACCTGTCCAGCTAACTTACTAGTTTGTTTATTGGCAATCATTTCTCTAACTGCTGCCCGTTCACCATTCAGTGCCACTAAGCGAAGTTCCAATTCATCTGTCAGCATCGGCGCCAACTCATCCGCAGTCTGCGACGCCACTTCTAGACGCCGAATCTGAAACTGCTGGTCCAGGATCAAATCATAGGCCGCACGTTGGTTAGCTGGCCGCCGATGTTCTTCAATATTTTGAATCGCTAACTGTAAGATATAAATGCGGGCTTGCTTGTATGTTAACTGTGGCAATTGCCCACTGCTATCATCACCGTCATCCGTTCCCTCTGCCAAGACCGCGTCGTCTTCATCCGGACTGGATCCCCGAGTAACAAAGGGGAGTGATTTGGCCGCCATCAATGGCAAAATAGCCGCCGCAGCAACTAAACTTACAATGATGACTCCAGCCGCAATGAACAGTACGAGCGCACGTTCCGGAAAGGCTTTGCCTGAGGCCACCACGGTTGGAATCGTGAAGACCCCAGCCATCGTAATGGCCCCCCGCACACCTGATAAACCGGACAATGCTGCAATTCTGAGACTAGGTTTGGCCTTCTTGTGATGTCGTAACCAGTTGAACAACATGTAAGCGTATGTCCAAGCAACCCGAATCAGTAACAAAATCCCCCAGACGATTAAAACGTCAAAGACCGCATGAAACGTATTTGTATGCGCGCCTTTAATGGTTGCTTGCGTTGCTGCCGGCAATTCAATACCAAGAATCAGGAAGACGATCCCATTCAATAAGTAAACAACCACGTTCCAGACCCGTTCCGTCACTAATCGTAATTCCGGCGCATCTTCACTTTCATGTGAATTTTGCAAGTGCGATAATACCCCGGCCGCAACAACGGCGACAACACCGGACGCGTGGAACCATTCTTCAGCAATGAAATAAATTGCAAACGGCGTGAGAATCTGTAACACCACGTTGAACACGATATCGTTGATACCCTCTCGTCGTAACACGTCCCGAATGAGTTGAATGATCGTGATCAGCGCCAGCCCAACGGCCAAACCGACCAGACTAATATAGAAGAAATCCCCAACAGCTTCACCGAGTACAAACGTACCGGTAACCGCTGCTGCTAACGCATATTTGAACCCAATTAACCCACTCGCATCATTAATCAGGCTTTCGCCACTGACCAAGTGCAAAATTTCTTTAGGTAACTTGACCCCTTCCGAGATCGACTGCACGGCAATCGGATCAGTTGGCGATAAAATGGCCGCCAACGCGATTCCAACAGCGAGCGGAATCGTTGGGATCAATACGTGAATCAAAAAGCCACCGAGAATGGTGGTAATAAAGACGAGGACGATTGCATTCGCAAAAATTGCCCCGCGTAGTTCCCATAATTCCTGTTTTGGAAATTCTCTGCCATCGTTGTACAGCATGGGCGCAATAAAGACGAGCATAAACCAATCCGTTTGCAATTTTACCTGTACATTTAATAATAAAGCCACTCCTAGACCCAGCCCGACTTGAATTAAACTGACCGGGATTGCGACTAGATAGTGGCTCAATACATTCGACAGCAGCACTAAACATGCCAGTAAAATCACTAATTCGATAATCGGCATCTAGTGGTTGCCCCCTTTGTTAAATTGACATAACTAACCTTGAACGACGTCTTCACCAATGATTCGGACTTCCGTCTGAAGATGGACGCCAAACCGTTCAAATACAACTTTCTGGACGTAGTGAATCATATCCATATAATCGGTCGCTGTAGCGTGATCGACATTGATAATAAAACCCGCGTGTTTCTTAGAAACTTCAGCACCACCGATTCGATGGCCCTGTAAGCCAGCATCATGAATCAGTTTACCAGTAAAATACCCAGTTGGTCGCTTAAAAACACTCCCGCATGATGGCCATTCCAACGGTTGTTTGGCTGCTCGCAACGTATTCAATTCGTCCATCCGCGCTTGAATCTTGGTCTGATTACCTGGCTTGAGACCAAACGTCACCGATACGACAATATCATCATAGTCCTGGATCGTACTGTGCCGATAGCCAAAATCTAATTCGTCATGATCCAGGGTTTTAAGCTGACCCGCTGGCGTCAAAACCGTCACCGTTTCAACAACTTCACTCATTTCGCCGCCGTACGCACCAGCATTCATGAAAATCGCACCCCCGACACTACCGGGAATCCCAGCTGCGAATTCGAGACCAGTCAAGCTAGCGCCACAAGCAACCTTAGTCGTCGCAATAATTGCGGCACCCGCTTCAGCAACAACTTTGGTGCCACTCGCATGAATTTGCTTCATGCGGGTGAGAATGATCGTTAATCCACGGATACCACCATCTTTGACAATCAAATTACTGGCATTACCAATCACGGTTAGTGGTAAATTTTGCTCATTGGCAAACGTAATCAGAGCTTTCGTCTCGCTGATTGACTTTGGAAACGCAACGTAATCGGCGGGACCGCCTGTTTTAGTATTCGTATAATGACTTAGTGATTCATTTTTTTTAATTTCGATGGCTGGAAAAGTGGCCAAGACATCTTTGGTCATGGTGAAAAGTTCCTTTCGTGTTTCGATTTAATTCACTTACGTTAATAATCACTTTAACCGCATAGCGTTTTTAATTTAGGCCGACGTATCAAGCACCGCAGCATTGAAACGCTATTGAAACGATATAATCAGGTTGAAATTTGTAAGCCTATCAGTTAATTTTAGCACTTTTTAATCACTTAATAAATGACGGCACACCGCGTGACTGGTAATTGCGCTAGTTGGGGCGATTGGATTAGGCCCGTGCGTTGTTACCGCCGTCAGAAAAGCACGGATCAGCGGTGCAAATCCTCGCTTTTCCAATGTCGGTGTCCAATCCGGAAAAGCCGTCGTGGTAGTTGTTGCCGTCGCCATCACGGTTTTAGTACTTAAATCAGTCACAATCGCACGTTGCCCCGTCGTTTGGACTGTCACTTGTTCCAGGTTGACCCCACCGTACATATTCGTGATAACTTCTAATTGCTCATGAGCCGTCTGCACCGTCAAATAGCCTTGCGCCAAAGCGCCAGTTGCCGTCGTCGTCAACCGACCACTAGTGTGTTCAAGTGGTTCATCTAACAAGAATAGCCCCGTATCGACCATGTGGATCATCAGGTCGAAAACCGCCGTTTCAGGATCTTGACTACCCACTTCGCGAACCTTTTCAGCCACTAACATCCGTTTGTCAGGCAATGCCTTCAATTGCTGATTAAAAGGAGCAAAACGCCGATTAAACCCACAAGTCAATAACAGGTGCCGCGCCGCAGCCAAATCATACAAACTTTGGACCACCTGAAGATCAGTCGCGACTGGCTTATCGACATAAACGTGAATCCCAGCTAATAACAACTGCTTGATGATTGCTGCATGCGTGTCCGTGGGAGTATGCACAAATACGGCCGCCGGTTTAACTGCCATTAATTCCTCAAGGGTCGCATGGGTGTGTTGAAGCCCATACATCGTCGCTAGTTGTGCTCGTTTTTCCGGATTACGCGTCGTTAGATGAAATTCATACTGGTCTTGCATCGCCGCCATGACGGGTAAATACGCCTTTTGAGCAATGTTACCTAAACCAATGACCCCAATTTTTAACATCGATATTCCTCCAATTTTATCATCAATCTTCTTTTAGCTACTACTGATTGCTCCGTGGCACACTGATTTAAATCATTCAGCGTCCAATTCATGCCAGTGATTGTTAGCTGGAAAAACGTGCCATCACTGAAAGTCAAAGATACCCGCTCGGACGCGCTGAAACTAGGCCAACCAAAGACACCAGCATGCTTTGTCACCCTATCGCACATCTATCCGCCGTGTCTGGCTTTAATCACGGCGCACTGATTCAATTGTCATTAAAATAACCAGTGGCTACCGTGTTACAATATGAGTAAATTACTTGAAAGGTCTGAAACTCACGTGAAACTTATCTCTTGGAACGTTAATGGACTGCGTGCTGCTGTCAAACACGGCTTTGTCACGACTTTTAATGAGCTCGATGCCGACTTTTTCTGTGTACAAGAAACGAAATTGCAGGCGGGCCAAATTGAACTGGACTTCCCAGGTTATTATCAATACTGGAACTATGCCGAGCGCAAGGGTTATTCCGGTACGGCGATTTTTACCAAACACGAGCCGCTTAATGTAACTTATGGTATCGGTGTGCCGGAATTCGATGACGAAGGTCGCGTCATCACCCTTGAATATGCGGACTACTACGTCTTGACGTGTTACACCCCTAATTCAGGCGGTGAATTAAAACGTCTCGACTATCGGCAACAGTGGGAAGATGCTTTTCTCACATATATTAACAGTTTGAGTGCCAACAAGCCGTTGATCTTTTGTGGTGATCTTAACGTGGCCCACGAAAACATCGACTTGAAGAACTGGCATAGCAATCACCATAGTGCCGGCTTCACTGACGAAGAACGGACCAAGTTTGACCGCCTCCTTGCAGCGGGCTATACCGACACATTCCGGCATTTCTATCCTGACCAAACCGACATTTACTCATGGTGGAGTTATCGTGGGCATGCACGTGACAACAATTCTGGTTGGCGAATTGACTACTTTATTACGTCACAGCAATTAGACAGTCAGCTCCTAAACGCCCGCATTCATAATGAAATTTTTGGTTCCGATCACTGTCCAGTGGAACTCGATATTATCCTTCCGAACCATTAACTTGAAAATTAACGAGATTCTTTGTACGATAATCCTATTCTTTAGAAACGGTGGTGGCAACTTTGAACTTTGTCGCAATGGACTTTGAAACGGCGAACGCGAAACGCGACAGTGCTTGTTCACTGGCGCTAACGGTTGTCCGTAATAACCAAATCAGCGATGAATTTTACACACTCATCAAACCAGAGAGCGATTTTTTCTGGCGGAACGTCCAAATTCATGGGATTCATGAAGCAGATGTTGCAGACGCACCCAAGTTTCCAGACGTTTGGCAACACATTGAACCATTCTTCCAACGCGACCGCCTCGTAATTGCGCACAACGCGCCTTTTGATATTGGTGTGTTACGCAATACGCTTGCCCACTACGGCATCAGCGCGCCGGAGTACCTATCCATGGACACCGTCAAGACCAGTCAACGGTTCTATCCAGAATTGCCTAATCACAAGCTGGATACAGTCTGTCAAGCACTGGATATCGACCTGCAGCATCATCATAATGCACTAGATGACAGCCTAGCTTGCGCCAACATTTTACTCACCGAAGCGCAAGCTTTTGGAACTGAGCAACTCAAACCTTTCGTTCGCGTTCAGGGTTAAAATTAAATTTATGCAAGTCCAGCAATAAGATGCTGGACTTTTTTGTTTACGCATCGCTACCGATTATCAATACTCGTAGACAGCTTATCAATTCCCCCAACCGACTGGGGGATGAGCCAATCATTCACAAGCAGTCGTCGGTTAGGCCTGGTTCGTCAACGCTTAAATTCCGGCCCATCTACTATCAGAACCTGTTTGCCGTCAGTTCAGCGAATCCCGGATTTCAAACCCAGATTCCCATATCAATAGCTGGAACCCGTTTGCCGGTTGGGTCAACGACATCATAGCTCGTTGCCGTACAATTTTCGAACCCAAGATGCTGGTACAGCTTAACGGCACGCACATTTCGTAACTGGACCGTCAACACGAGGCGTTCCAATGAGCTATAGTTACGCGCCCAATCTAAGACTTCCTCAATCAAAGCAGTCCCCAGACCCATGCCCCAAAATTCTTTAAGTACCGCTACGCCAACTTCACCTTGCGCCGCACTAAAATCCGTACTAGCTTGCACGGTGCTCACACCAATCAACCGTGAATCTAATGTCGCAACGAAAATAATGTTGGTCGTTGTGCCATTGATACGCTCAATTTGCGCCTGTTCATCCGTTTCACTCAAATCCTCAATGCCTTCATCAACAGTGAAAGTATTACTTTCACGTCCGAGCTGAGCTAGTAGCGCTAATAATTGTGCTGCATCCGCGACTTCAGCAGGCCGTACATCAACAACTTCTTCTGCCATGGTTGTCACTCCTTCAATTGATCAACCAGTCGTTGATAGTGTTCACCAATGGGCTTGAAGGTTATTACCCGCTGGTCATCGGCATCAGTGTCCCGGCTAATTGCAATTCGCAAGTAAGTCGTCGGTAAGAGGTCGGCAATAAACTGTGACCATTCCACAACACTAACGCCATCACCATCAAAGTATTCATCTAAGCCTAAATCTTCCGCACCGCCATCTTCCAAGCGGTAAACATCCATATGATAGAGCGGTAGTCGCCCCTGACGATATTCCCGGATGAGCGTAAAAGTCGGACTCTTAACGTTATTAGGAATGCCCAGGCTTTTTGCTAACCCCTTTGTAAAAGTTGTCTTACCAGCACCTAAATCACCATCTAGTAAGATTAAATCACCAGGTTGCACTAATTGGCCAAGTTTGGCCCCGATTGCCATGGTTGCTTCCGGCGACGTTACCGTGATTGATTCCATATTCTTCCAACTCCTCATCCAAATTAACTGTTCTTATTATAGAAAAAACGAAGGAAACTTCAAAGTACAAGCTCTGAAGTTTCCCTCGTTTAACAAACTAAGTGACCGTTTAAGCTAATCCTTGGGCTGCTGTAATAATCGCAACCTTATAAACGTCTTCTTCACTGCATCCACGTGACAAGTCGGAGACCGGCTTGTTCAGGCCTTGCAAGACAGGACCCACCGCTTCAAAATGACCAAATCGTTGCGCAATCTTATAGCCAATATTACCAGACTGAAGCTCTGGAAATACAAAGACATTGGCATGACCAGCTACTTTGGAACCAGGAGCCTTTTGCAAACCAACTTTTTCAACGAAGGCCGCGTCAAATTGAAGTTCACCATCGATAGCCAATTCCGGTTCAGCAGCTTGCGCCTTGGCCGTTGCTTCTTGCACTTTAGTGACCATTTCACCCTTAGCCGAACCCTTAGTTGAGAAGCTGAGCATCGCAACTTTCGGGTCAATATCGAAGACCTTAGCAGTAGCCGCACTCTGAGTGGCAATTTCCGCTAACGTATCGGCATCGGGATCAATATTGATGGCACAGTCAGCAAAGACGTAGCGTTCCTCACCCTTTTGCATGATAAATGCACCCGAGATTCGGTGTGAACCGGGCTTGGTCTTAATAATTTGTAACGCTGGCCGTACCGTATCACCAGTTGGATGGATTGCACCTGAAACCATCCCATCCGCTTTGCCCATATAAACGAGCATCGTGCCAAAGTAGTTTTCATCTTCCAGCATTTTAGCCGCTTGTTCTGGCGTATTCTTACCTTTCCGCCGTTCAACGAGGGCATCAAGCATTGCTTGCTTATCTTCAGCCGGGTATGTCGCAGGATCAAGGACTTGAACGCCTGTTAAATCCGCATTCAAATCGTTAGCCACAGCCTGAACTTTGTCCGTTGCACCTAAAACAATCGGCTTAACCAAGCCGTCTGCAGCTAATCGCGCTGCCGCACCGACAATTCGGGGTTCAGTTCCTTCAGGGAAAACAATTGTTTGATCTTTACCAGTAATTTTTTGTGCTAATGACTCAAATAAATCCATGTGATAACCCTCCAATAAATTAATTAATGCTCAAGATTGACGTGCTCTGGTAACTGCCAATTGATTGGCTGTTCGCCGAAGGATGTTAACGCAATGTTCGTTTTTGAAAATGGTTTGGACCCAAAGAATCCGCGATAAGCTGAAAGCGGACTCGGATGAGGTGCTTGTAGCACGACATTCGTCTGGGTATCAATCAGCTTAATCTTGGACCGAGCCGCCTTACCCCACAAGATAAAGACAACCGGCGTCGATCGTTCCGATAAACGCTGAATGGCAACGTCCGTAAGTCGTTCCCAGCCCTTACCAGCGTGTGAAAAGGCCACACCATTTTGAACAGTCAGCACGGAGTTCAATAACAAGACTCCCTGCTTGGCCCAACTTTCCAAGTAACCGTGGTTGACGGGCGTACACCCAACATCATCTTGCAATTCTTTATAGATATTGACTAGTGATGGGGGCACTGCCACGCCCGGTAACACTGAAAAACTCAGTCCGTGTGCCTGACCAGGACCATGATACGGATCCTGACCTAAAATAACGACCTTCGTGTCAGCAAATGGCGTCCATTCAAAGGCCTGAAAAATATTATACATATCTGGGTGAATATTTTTCGTTCGGTATTCATTTTTCAAAAATTCGTGTAATTGGTGGTAATACGGCTTCTCAAACTCTGGTTTTAAGACGTCCCACCAGTCCGTGTGAATAAACGCTTTCATCCTTAACACCTCTCGTTTTATTGTATCATAACCAAAACCACTAATGATAATAATTCTGTATTCAGACGTAAACATGTTAGAATGTAATTATTAAAACAACTAAGGATGTGACAACATGATTTCGATTATCGCCTCTGATATGGACGGAACGTTACTCAACAATGAAATGGTCGTTTCCGATTTTAACGCTAATGCCATCCGTCAAGCACAACAGCAAGGCGTGCACTTTATCGTCTCCACCGGCCGCCGATTTTCTGAAGCTCAGCCACTACTGGCCGCTCAAGGCATCACGGCACCCTTGATTACGTTAAACGGTGCCGAAGTATACGACGCTTCTGGCAAAATGCTCGACATGGTGCCCATAACCAATAGCGTGGCCCGCACCGTTTTTCACACGCTAACCTCACAAGGTTACTATTTTGAAGTCGTAGGCAACGATGGTATTTACTCTAACAGTAAAGCCAAGCGAATCGAACAAATTGCACATCTCCTAACTAACCTGAATCCAGATACAACGTTCAAAATTGCGGTATCGCTCGCGTCAGCCCGCTTAGAACTTATGGACATCAATTACGTGGACAACTATAACGAGTTATTGGATGATCCGACTAAGCATGTCATGAAGATTATCGCTTTCAGCGAAGAAGGGCCCGCTAAGCTAAAACCCCTTAGTGATGAAATTCTGGCAAAACATTCGTCCCTCAAAATCACATCTTCATCCGCATCAAATATCGAAATCAATAATATTAATGCGCAAAAAGGGATTGCAGTCGAGCGCTATGCGAATATGCTGAATACCCCAATGAGCGATGTCATGGCGATTGGTGATAATAATAATGACGTCTCCATGCTCGAATTAGCTGGCGTAAGTTACGCTATGGGTAATGCCAGTCCCGAAGTCAAACAGTTGGCCCGCTATATCACTGATACAAATGTCAACGATGGTGTCGGCAAAGCAATCTTAGAAGTGCTTGCCAAACAATAGTTTCCGGAAAACGGAGGTTGAAGATGCGTAAATTATATTTCAGCCGCAATAGCTTCGCCCAAGGTGCCCGGATTGTTCGCGATGCGCACAACCAATCTCACTATCTCTTAGTTGGTCGGTGGGGGCGGCGCCAAGACGCGCTCAGTTTATACGCGATCCAAGGTGAGCTACTTGCCGAAATTCGACAAACAACCCTCGGATTGTTGCCAAAATTCGATTTATACTATAACCGTCAAAACGTCGGTTCTATTAGTAAAACGCTGGGCTTCTGGCATGAAATGCTCTATGTTCGCAAGCTTCGCTGGATTATCATGGGAAGCTTGAGTGCCGAAAACTACCGCGTTTATCATGGTACTGAATTAATCATGACGATGCGACCAGTTGTCACCACTAACGGTGAAGCATTTGAATTAGCAATTACTGATCAATCCACAGAACCACTGTGTATTTGCATTGCGGCGATCCTGGATCACTGGCAAAAGCCGATCAACCGCGCGCGGACACCAATTGCGAAAAAGGGACTCAATGTTAGCTTTGGTGAAAGTAATTATACATTGACACCCCGTAATAAGGTGCCCCAACACTAAATAGAACTAGCCATAAAACAACGGCCACCCCTGTTTCGGGATGACCGTTGTTTTTAGTTAAGTTGGCATAACTAGTTTGCCAGCTTAACACCCTATCAAAGTTGACGTGCCGATCAAGTTGCCCATATCACGGTATTCACTAGTTAATCGTCCTCAGAGCAACACCGCTTCATCTGCTATGCAAGCACGTTACTACAGAATAGGCGCGCCAAGAATTAAACCAATTCTTAGCGCGCCTATTTGACGGGTTATTTTATTATGACCAGCCGATACTTAAACGTTGATCACTTTTTGTAAGAAATCTTGTAACCGGGGACTTTGTGGGTGTTCGAATACATCCTCAGGCTTCCCCGTTTCTTGAATCAACCCATCCGCCATAAAGACGACCCGGTCGGCCACTTCCTTGGCAAAGCCCATTTCGTGCGTGACCACAATCATCGTCATACCATCTGCGGCTAATTTCTTCATAACATCCAACACATCCCCGACCATTTCGGGATCCAGTGCTGAAGTTGGTTCATCAAACAACATGATTTTCGGATGCATGGCTAGCGCTCGAGCGATGGCCACCCGCTGCTTTTGCCCACCAGACAAGGACTTAGGCATGGCATCCGCCTTATCGGACAAGCCGACCGTGGCAAGTAAGTCACGCGCTGTTTTCTCAGCTTCCTGTTGACTTTCCTTTTTGAGTTGAGTCGGTGCTAAGGTAATATTTTGTAACACTGATAGGTGTGGAAATAAGTTAAAGTGTTGGAACACCATCCCAATATTTTCACGGACCAAATTAATGTTAGTCCCCTTGTCAGAAAGATCATAACCGCTAATGACAACTTGCCCTTGTGTTGGAACTTCCAAGTCATTTAAGCAGCGTAAAAACGTACTCTTACCAGAACCAGATGGTCCAATCATGCAGACTACTTCGTTATCTTGAACTTCAAGGTTTAACCCTTTCAAGACTTCGTTATCGCCGTAGCTTTTATGCAAATCTTTGACAATTACTTTCGCCATGCTTAGTTAATCCTCCTTTGAACCCAGTTAGATAACCATGTTAATAACGTAATGATAATCAGATAAATAATCGCAATCATTAACCAAATCTTAAAGCCTTCGAAGTTCCGGGCAATAATCAACGTCCCAGTTTGGGTTAATTCAACGATCCCAATAACGGATAGAATTGACGTATCCTTCAGCGTGATAATAAATTGGTTAATGAACGACGGAATCATGATTCGAATTCCTTGGGGCATAATAACCTTGCGCATAGCCGTCCAGTATGGCAACCCGAGTGAACGGGCCGCCTCCATTTGACCATCGTCGACCGCGGCAAAGCCCCCCTTAACAAAGGCTCCGGTATAGGCCCCTTCGTTAAGCATCAACGTAATCATCCCAGCAACGAACGCGGGAATCTTAAAGCCGTGCCCAATCAGGTCTGGGAACCCAATGTAAATAAAGAAGGCCAACACCATCAATGGCATCCCACGGAAAATATAAATAATCGTACTGGAGATGGCCGGACCAAGTTTACCCGGCATAACGCCTAAGACCCCAAGAATCAGTCCGAGGATCGTCGCTAAAATAATTGAAATAACCGTTAATTCCAAGGTCATCCATAACCCTGAGCCAATCGTATCCAAGTTTTGGGTGAACAAGCCAATAAAGGTCCGACTGCTTGCGTCTTCACCCGTTAAGGATGCTTCACTAGACTTCAAGTACTTGTTAATGATCTTTTTGTAAGTACCATCCGCTTTAATCGCTTTGAGACCCGCGTTAAATTTCTTTAACAGTTCCGCGTTTTTACCTTTTTTAACCGCGAAACCATAGTCGCCGGCCTCGTGTTGCTTGGAAACAATCTTCAACGCGATGCCATTCTTGATTCCGTATGACATCACGGGATAGTCTTCAAAACAAGCAGCCGAGTTGCCGACCTTAACATCGTTATACATGTTATTCGAGTCATTGAAATACTTGATTTTGAAGCCGTACTTGCTCTGAATCGACTTCGCATAGGTTGCACCAGCTGTCCCCGTTTTAAGGGCCACGGTCTTACCTTTCAAATCTTTAAACGTTTTGACCTTGCTATCTTTAGCCACAGCCATAACCACCCCGGAAGTATAGTAAGCGTCTGAAAAATCAAACGTCTGCTTCCGTTCAGCCGTAATATTCATTCCGGCAATTACCCCATCAACTTGGTTCGCACTAAGCTGCTGAACAGCGGCACCGAAACTAAGCGCTTTTAATTTATAATTGAAATTTTCTTTTTTGGCAATTGCCTTCAAAATATCGATATCAATTCCCTTATACTTACCACCCTTGACCTGAAATTCGAACGGCGCAAAGGTTGTATCCGTCGCAATCGTATACGTCTTAGCCTGGGCCTGGGTACCAATCGCAAACCAGCTTCCCAACGCTGCTAACAACATGACAACTGCAACTTGCCACTTTCTCATCGACGAGACCTCCTCAAATAGTTTACCGGAACGGTATGTCATAAAATATAACATAATTCATGTCTCGCGACCAATTCAATTTTTTATACTTTTTTAATTTAGCTTTAATGATGTCGCTATCATCAGCTGTTTACTTAATAAAATAAAGTAAATAGTCATTTCTAGCAAAGATTCTGATGAAAGTACCCCCTTTTTATGTTTTAAAATTTTGTTCAAGCATTAATCACTGCTTAACTGAATACTTGACACTAGATTCATCAACCCGCGCAACCAGCCATTAAGTCCAAACAGCAGCAGTTAACAAAACGGACCAATTCAAAATGAATCGGTCCGTTGCAAGAAATCGCTATCAATTTTAGCTAATCGATGGACTTAACACGCCAATCGTACGCTTAATCCTCATGCGTATGCCGCCGACGTCCTAATCCCATTAACCCTAATAATCCCGTTAATCCGAGTACTACCGCGCCTTGTTGTGCTGAGCGGTCGCGCTCGCCCGTCTGTGGCAGTGTGTCAGCAGTCGTGTCAGTTACTCGTGTCACAGGTGTCGCTGCTGCTTTGGCTGCGCTAGTATGCTCATTGTTGGCCGGTAGAGCTGGCTCAGCGGTCGTCTTGACCTTAGTCTGTGCACGAGTAGCCGCGGCCGGTTGTTGCTTTGTCGTAATCCGATCATCAACGCCCCAGTCGACGGTATGACCATCCGAATCGTTAGGTCGCTCACTCGGCTTCGGTGTTTCACTAGGATCAGCGATACCTGCATGATCATTGTTGTCAGGGTTAGTCGTCTCACCATGATCATTGTTGTCAGGGTCGGTCGTGTTAATGTGATCATCTTCCGGCAAGACAACGGTCACCACAGCCGTTTTAGTTAACTGATTACCGGCAACATCAGTATAGTGGTAAGTCAACGTGTACTGGCCAGCGCGTTGCGTGTTGACCGTACCATCGACCGCGATATCGGCTAATGTCAGTGCTTGGCCCTGGGCATCGGTTGCACGTTCAAAATTATCCTGAGCAGTCCAAGCGTTTCCAACGGTCAACTGACTATCACGCACTTGTAGCTGGGCCTGACTAGCCAATACATTGATGCTCGTCGTGACAGTAATCAAATTACCCGCACGGTCCATGTAACTTAGTGTCAGTGGGTAATTGCTGGCCCGCCGTAAGTTCAAGGTACCATCTACAGTCACCCGCTGGCGCTGCGCCGCTGTCAGCAACGTGCCATCCGCTGCCAAACTCGTTGACCAGTCAACACTATCATTCAGTGACCAGGTCGTCTTAGGGCCGGCAATCACGGTAACTGGCCGCGTACTGATTTTAGCCTGCGTGGCAACGGTTGTCACTTGGACCAACGCCGTTTGTTGTTGTCCCAGCGAGTCCGTGTAAACCAGTTGCACAGTTTGTGGCTGCCCAATATGGGCAACCGTTAAGTCTGGCATCGCCACGACTGTAATAGCGGCATTATTGACCGCAATCGGCTGGCCCCAGGCGTCCGTTAAACCAGTGACTAGATCCGCAACCGTTAATTTTCCGACAACTGCAGGCCAGATCACCTGATCAGCACTAGTCGTCATGTGCGCCCGTGAGGCGACTGTTGTGACCTCCGCCGTGGTGGTTTGGGTCAATCCTAATTCATCAGTGTAACTGAACGTAACGACTTGAGGCCGCCCCACCATGGCTGTACTCAAGTCCGGGCCTGTCAAGACTTTAAGATTGGCATCACCGACATTAATCACTTCACCGGCAGCATTCGTCACGGTTTTAAAGTTCGTCTGATAATCCCAATGGGCAGTCGGCCCGGCAACCGGTCGAGCGGTTTGGGTCGTTAAGGCGGCTTGATCAACCGTCACTTGGGCAGTTGTTGTCACCTCGTTGCCGTAATCATCGGTATACGTTAGAGTCACCGTTTGGGCACCAGGCTGGCTGGCATCGACCGCACTCATCTTGACATTGGTCAAAGACGACACTTGAGTGCCATCCGCGCCGGTAATCGTTTGCAAAAAGTTGGCTGGCGTCAGTAGCCCCGCATCTTTGGCCCATACAATCTGTGCCGGACGTGGCACGAGTGCCGCCTGTGATGCCGTTAAGGTCAAAGTAGCTGACACAGTATGTGTCTGTTGTAGATCATCTGTGTACATCAAGGTAACCGTTTGCGGCTTATCGATCATTTTAGCCGTTAGTTGCGGGCCGGTTATGACCGTAATCTTAGCTTGATCAGGATTAAACTGGTGGCCTTGCGAATCCGTAACAGTCGCCAATTGTTGCCGATAATCCCAAGTCATACTTGGCCCCCAGATTTGAGTCCGGTTCTGACTATCAATCTTGGCCTGATCAACCGTTACTTTTACAACGGTACTTACTTCGTTACCAGCCGCATCCGTATAAGTTAATGAGACGGGTTGAACACCTGGCCAGGTCGCGTCTAGCTTAGACATCCGAACGATTTGATAATCAGTCACCTGTTGTCCAGAGGCGTCCGTTAAGCTCGTTACAAGGTCATTAGCCGTTAGCTTCGCCGCGGCATCCGGTTGCACGATAACTGCCGCCTTGGCCGTTAACATAGCTTGTGAGGCCTCAGCTGTCACCATTGCCGTGACCGACTGGGATTTCCCGAGCTCATCCGTATAAATCAGTGTGATCAGCTGTTGTTGCCCGACTGAATCAACATTCAGATCTGGCCTGTTCAACACTTTAATTGTCCCCGGTTGGACGGTAATAAGTTGCCCAGTTGCATTCGTCAACTGACTAATACCGGCTTCGTAACTCCACGTTGCCGTCGGGCCGGCAATTACCGTACTTGGTTTTGTCACTAGCTTTGCCTGGTCGACTGTCACATTGGCATACGCGACGGATTGATTACCCGCAACATCCGTGTAAGTCAACGTCAAACGTTGCTGCCCCGCTAACTTGGAATCCAGCACACTCATTTTGACATTGTCGCGATTTGTAATCAGATGACCTTCAGCATCGTATAAACGATCAACTAAGTCCGTTGCCGTCAGTTGTTTAGCTTGATCAGGCCAAATAATCTGGTCAGCAACAGCCGTGATCTTCGCCTTTGAAAGCGTCGTCGTTACAATCACGTCGGTCGTGTGAATTTTACCCAGACTGTCAGTATAGGTCAACGTAACCGTCTGTGGCTTGCCAGCCTTTGCCGGAGTTAAATCAGGCGTAGTAGCTGTAATGTCAGCAGTATCGACATCAATTGTCTTTCCGTTGGCATCGATGACTTGAGTGACGCTGTCCCGGTAATCCCAAGTCGCCGTTGGGCCGGCAATTGGGTGTGTCGCTTGACCAGTGATTGTGGCCAAATCCACGGTGACAGTCGTCTGAGCAGTCGTCTGATTGCCATACGCATCCGTATACGTCAGTGTCACGGTTTGCGGCCCGATAGCTTTAGGATCAAAACCACTCATCGTCACATCATCAAAATTATGAATTTGAACGCCATCCGCATCGTACAGTGCCGACACTAGTGACGACGCAGTAACCATGTTCGCGTTTTCCGCTAAAATTACTTGCTTGGAAACGGCAGTAATGGCCGCTTTTGAAGCCGTGGCTTCAACATTGGCAGTCTCTGTGTGCACTTGCCCTACATCATCAGTATATTCAAGTACAATTTTATAAGTTCCAGCCACACTTAAATCTGGATGTTGAACGACCGTAATCTTAGCATTGCTTAATGTTAGCGATTGTCCCTTAGAATCAGTGACGGCTTTGATGTTATCAGCATAGTTCCAAGTCGCCTTAGATCCCGCCACTTGAGTGTGATTTTGAAGCGTTAGCGTTGCGAAATCCACGGTTACAGTCGTCGAAACAGTCGTTTGATTGCCATACGCGTCCGTATACGCTAACGTTACTGTTTGTGGTCCGATAACTTTAGCATTAAAGCCACTCATCGTCACATCATCAAAATTATAAATTTGAACGCCATCCGCATCGTACAGTGTCGACACTAGTGACGACGCAGTTACCATGGTCGCTTTTTCTGCCAAAATCACCTGCTTAGAAACGGCAGTAATGGCCGCTTTTGAAGCCGTCACTTCAACATCGGCAGTCTCTGTGTGCGCTTGCCCTAAATCATCAGTATATTCAAGTACAATTTTATAAGTTCCAGCCACACTTAAATCTGGACGTTGCACGACCGTAATCTTGGCATCGCTTAATGTTAGCGACTGGCCCTTAGAATCAGTGATGGCTTTGATGTTATCAGCATAATTCCAAGTCGCCTTAGGTCCTGCCACTTGAGTGTGATTCTGAAGCGTTAGCGTTGCGGAATCCACGGTTACAGTCGTCGAATCAGTTGTTTGGTTACCATACGCATCCGAATACGTCAGTGTCACGGTTTGTGGCCCGATAGCTTTAGCATCAAAACCACTCATCGTCACACCATCAAAATTCGTGATTTTGTTTCCCGCCGCATCAATTAACTCGCTGACCAGGTCAGTTGCCGTCAGCTTTTTGGCTTCATCAGGTATGATAATCTGGTCAGCAACAGCCGTGATTTTCGCCTTTGAAAGCGTCGTCGTTACAATCACGTCGGTCGTGTGAACTTTACCCAGACTGTCAGTATAGGTCAACGTAACCGTCTGAGGCTTGCCCACCTTTGCCGGAGTTAAATCCGGCGTCGTGGCTGTAATGTCAGCATCGCCGACATCAATTATCTTTCCGTTGGCATCGATAACTTGAGTGACGCTGTCACGGTAATCCCAAGTCGCGGTTGGACCGGCAATTGGGTGTGTCGCTTGACCAGTGATTGTGGCGAAATCCACGGTGACTGTCGTCGAATCAGTCGTTTGGTTACCATACGCATCCGAATACGTCAGTGTCACGGTTTGTGGCCCGATAGCTTTAGCATCAAAACCACTCATCGTCACATCGTCAAAATTCGTGGCTTTATTTCCCGCCGCATCAATTAACTCACTGACCAGGTCGGTTGCCGTCAGCTTTTTGGCTTCATCAGGTATGATGATCTGGTCGCTGACAGCCGTAATCTTCGCCTTCGAAGCCACCGTGTTGACAACCGCAGTGACTAAGTGTTCTTTGCCCAACTCATCCGTATAACTGAGTGTCACCGTTTGGTCATGGCCGACCATCGCAACACTTAAATCAGGTTCAGTAACGACTTTAATATCAGCGGTTGCGAGATTATCAAGCAACTTTCCATTTGCATCCTTGACCCATTCCAAACCAGCTAGATAGTCCCATTTAGCTTTAGGCCCCGCAATTGGATTCGTTAGCTTGGTCTTCAAATCTGATTGGTCAACCGTTACTTTGGCATAAGCTGTCACTAGATTGCCAGCTTCATCCGTATAAGTAATAGTAACGGTCTGCGCGCCACCCTTGCTCGTGTCAATTGAACTCATTGTGACATCTGTTAGGTTGGTACTAGTATCGACGGGGTTCCCGTTGGCAGCCGTGATTGTCACCAAATCGGCGACTTTTAATTGAGCAACCTCACTGGGCCAAATCGTTAACGGCGCCTTGGTTGTAACTTGTGCCTGAGAAGCAACGACTGTTACTTGAGTTGGGACGCTGATGACATTGCCCAACGCATCCGTATACGTGAGTGTGACAGTTTGCGACCCAATTTGCGTTAAATCAGGTTGCTGATCAACCACAATGTTAAGTCCATCTAAACTAACCGGGTTCCCATCAAAATCAGTGACACTCGTGACATACTGGCGGTAGTCCCAACTTGAGTTTTTGGGTCCTTTAATGATAGTACTATTACGCATTGTTAAGTCGGCCTTAGTTGCGACCATCGTCACCGTGGTGGTTGTCGTGTGGACCATGCCAGTAGCATCATCCGTATACGCCAGCGTAACCGTTTGTGCGCCAGCTTTACTCGTATCCAAGCCTGTAACCGTAGCCGTCGCGAGTTCGTCAGCACTTAGCTTATCGCCGGCCGCATTGCGGGAGTTGTCCGTGTCGATTAAATCATTAATCGTATACGTTGGCTTAGCACCCATTTTGATCGCCAACGGTTTACCAACTAGTTTGCCTTGATTTACCGCTACCGCAACCGTACTAGTTTGCTGCCATACTTTGCCATACGCATCCGTATACTGCAAGTCAACTTGATAGGTACCGGCAGTTTGAGTGTCGACCGTCGTTACAGCAGTATCGCCGTTCACGCTAATCACTTTGACGACTGTGTCAGCGGTCGCATAAATATCGGTCCCATTCACATCTTTTAGTGTTGCAACACTATCGGCAACTCGCCACGTCGTCTTCGGCCCGGCAATTAATCCGGTTACATTCTTGGACGTGAAATCAGCATAGGATGGGCTAGTTTCCCAGACCCAAGTGATTGTATCGGCTGGATTATCGACGCCATTATACAAAGCCATTAACTCACTCGACGTATACGTCTGGGTGGCATCAGCTTGATTGACCCATTTACCGGTATAGCCAGTTCCAGTTGGAATGTCTGGCAATGAACTACCGACTAAATATGTTTTTGACCCAACCGTTAATGCGTTTAGGTTCATGGGCAACGGATTCCCGCTACTATCTTGATTCAAAAACATATCATGATCTGCAGGTTCCTTATTCATATCAGCTTCAGTGACTGCTGCAAAGTTAGACATGTCCAAACTCGCAATGTTGATTGCCTTTAATCCAGGGGTTCCCTCAAACATAAACTTAGTACTAGTTAACGTACTGCCCGTCTGCCAGCCCGTTATATCAAGATCAGTGAGATTGGTATCATTTAAAAACATCGATGACAACGCTGTAACATTCAACAAGTTCCAGCCATGTAAATCCGCCGTTGTTAAACTCTTATCTCCATTGAATAACCCATCTATATCCGTGACCATCCGCACATTCCAAGTACTTAGATCAATACTGGTCAAGGCCGTGTTAAATGAAAACATTCTTTTTAAGCTCACTGGTTGAACCGTATTCAACTGCCACTGACTTAAATCATAAGATTGAACTCGCGAGTCACTGGCGAACATAGAGTCAAAGGACGTACCAGAACTGACATTCCAATGCGCTAATCCTGAGAAGTCAGCAATCTTAGTTCCCATAAACATCATTGAAAAGTCAGTGACTTTCGAAGTATCCAGATTTTCAAGGCCATCAATACTGGCCAAATTTGGATTATACCGGAACATATAACTAGTATCAGTCCCCGCATTAATTGGACCATCAATCACTACTTTCGTTAACTCACTGCCAAAATCCCCCGGTACGTCGCTGACATCACCCACTCCGGTCCAATCACCAGCATGAATCGTCAACACACCATCATCTGTGTACTGCCAGGCACTTGTTCCCAGAGTCCCAGTTGAGACAACAATTGCGGGTGTGGCGGCTCGCGCTAATAGTGCCCGATTTAACTGGACTTTATCGTTAGTCGTCGTAATTGTATTAGTTGTGGCAGTTACAGCTATCGGACTAGTTTCTGAATCCACAACTTTTTCAGTTTCATTAGAATCTTTCGAGTCTGAGTCACCAATACTGGCCATTGTGCTAGTACTTGGCGATGCGACACTTGAACGATTAGTTTGTAGTGATTCATCAGCCACCACCGTGTCCGTCACATTAGATTGAATGCCACTCTCAGAGCCCGTTCCTTGATCATTTTGATAATCAGAATTTTGTGTTGTGACTTTCTGTGAACTCGATGCGACACTTACTGAGCTGTTTGACGTTTGGTCCAAACTGTCGCCAGAACCAGTTTTAGCCTGACTGCTTGCTGATGCCGAATCAGAGGTACTGAGATTACTGGTTGCGTTTTCATTTTCTCCTACTGCCGTAACCGGTTGTTCAGCCTTGGAGTCAGTAGTGGTGCCACTAACCGCCTGTTTTTTTTGAGCACTAGTATTTGTTGTTGCCGCATTAATCGCCGTCGCACTAGACTGAGTCGTTGCCCCTGTTGTACTAGTCGTAGTAGTCCTTAAAACCTGTGAGTTGGATGATGAGGATGCCCCAGCAGTGGTCGTAGCTGCGGTGGCTGCGGTCGTCGTTTCCGTATCTGCCCGACTTATCAGTGGATTCAGAGTAAAGGTAGCCACGGTAATACCAGCAAATACCCAGAAACGTCCCTTTTTATACATTTTATAATGCTGCTTGCTCGTTATAAATCTATTCATACATGTCCCCCCAAGAATCCATGCAATAAATCATATCAAAATTAACTTATTATCAATTTGAGTTATACTAAATCTGATTAATATCAGAATAATAACATTCTCCAAAGTTTAGTATCAATTATATTTATTGAATCAATTAATAAATAACGCGTTTAACTATCAATACAATTATATGCTAACATAATTACCAGCTAAGTCGCAAGTGCTTGTACCCGACCTTTCGCAAAATATTTATAGCCTGATAACCATTTTGCTAGTATCTAGAACATTTATAACAGTGAGCACTACATCAGTACATATAAAATATATGCTTGCCGTCGTCCGTCCACGGCACAGAACCACCAACAACACATACTAAAAAAGGTCTTCCAAGAATCGAATTAATTCTTGGAAGACCTTTTTATGACGCTGCCATACTCGTTGTATGGTGCAGCGATGCAACGCTAACGTAATCGATGCCTAGTAATGTTTCATAACCCGGTCGATTTGACGCTGTTGTTCGCGTTTCTTGATATCTTGCCGTTTGTCGTATTCCCGTTTCCCGTGAGCGACTCCAATTAAGACTTTCGCAAATCCATGCTTGAGATACATCTTAAGTGGAATAATCGTCACACCCTTAGTCATCGTTGCTGCACCTAGCTTACTGATTTCTTTCTTGTGCAACAAAAGTTTCCGGGACCGCAACGGGTCAACGTTATAACGGTTACCCTCTTTAAACGGACTAATGTGAACGTTTTGCATCCAGGCTTCACCGTTGCGAACTTGAACGAAACCATCCTTTAAGTTGACCCGCCGATCGCGAACGGATTTGATTTCCGTCCCCGTCAGCGCAATGCCAGCTTCATAGGTTTCCTCAACAGCGTAGTCATGGCGTGCTTTCCGATTTTGAGCGAGGGCGGTATCTGGGTGCTTACCGTGTTGTTTGGCCATTGCCGCACATCCCCTTACTTAAAAATTAACGCCGACGATCAGTTGATGACCGCCGATTGTTGTTAGTACTATGATTATTATTGTTGCTATTATGATTATTATTGTTCCGGCGACCATTGCTATTGCCATTACGATGGTTATTGTTGTGGCCACCACGATGGTCGTTATTCCGGTTATTATTGTTCCCATTTCGCCGGTAGTTACCGTTATTGCCACCACGCCGGTTATTACCACGATAGTTATCATGATGTTCCCGCTTTGGCAATAAATCAGTCTTTGGCGCTTCTTCAGGATTCAATAACTTAAAGTCGACTTCTCGTTGATCCTTATCGACCCGCATTAGTTGAACTTTGACGGGCTGGCCGATTCTAAATGTCCGTTTCGTCTTACGGCCAACCAACGCTAATTGTTTTTCAACGTATTCGTAGTAGTCGTCGTCCATCGTACTGATATGAACTAAGCCTTCAACGGTATTTTCTAGTTCAACAAACAGACCGAATTTCATAACGGAATCAACAACGGCTTCAAACGTCTCACCAACGTGATCAGCCATATATTCAGCCTTCTTCATCGAATCAACGTCGCGTTCAGTATCAATCCCCCGCCGTTCATGATCAGAAGTCGTTTCCGCAATATTTGGTAGGTTATCCCGATAACGTGCCCGGGCTTCTTCACCAGTGCCGTTTTCAGCATAATGGCGAATCAAACGATGAACCATCATATCTGGATACCGCCGAATTGGTGACGTAAAGTGAGTATAATACGGTGCCGCCAATCCAAAGTGACCAAGCGACTGGTCAGCGTATCGGGCCTGCTTCATGCTCCGCAGCATCATGACTGAGACCATGGCTTCTTCGGGCTTACCAGCAACCTTCTTCAAAACGTCTTGAAGCATCTTCGGCTTAACATCCTTAGAACTCCCCTTGACACTGACACCAAAGTTAGTGACGAATTCAAAGAAACTAAGCATCCGGTCACTATCAGGCGTTTCATGTACCCGGTAGATAAACGGTACCTTAAGTTGACTATAGTTTTTTGCAACCGTTTCGTTGGCTGCCAACATGAAACTTTCGATCATTCGTTCAGCTAAGCCACGTACCCGTAATTGAATGTCAATTGGGTGACCGGCTTCGTCAACGATAATTTTAGCTTCGTTATCATCAAAATCGATCGCACCACGATGCCGCCGATGCTTGTACAAGATACGGTGTAAGTCGCCCATCGTATCAAACATGTCGACCAAGTCCGCGTACTTTTCACGCGTCTTGGGGTCATGGGCTTCGAGAATCTGATTAACAGCGTCATAAGTCATCCGGGCATGTGACCGAATCACACTTTGGAAAATCTTATGGTTAACGATTTCCCCCGTTTGATCAATCTCCATCTCACAACTCATGGCTAATCGTTCAACATCAGGATTTAAGGAACAAATCCCGTTTGATAGCCGCCGTGGCAACATTGGAATCACACGGTCAGTTAAGTAAACTGACGTCCCACGTTTGAATGCTTCCCGGTCTAACTCAGAGTTCTCGGTGACATAATGGCTAACATCCGCAATGTGAACGCCTAGATGGAAGTTCCCATTTGGCAAGCGCCAAGCAACAACCGCGTCATCCAAGTCTTTAGATTCGGCGCCATCAATCGTTACTAATGGCTGGTCCGTAATGTCGACCCGACCAACTTTTTCTTCATCAGTCACGTAATCCGGAATCCGGTTGGCTTCATCCGTCACTTCTTCTGGAAACACTGATGGGACATCGTGTTGGTAGACCACTTGTAAGACGTCCATCCCAGGATCATCAACACTCCCAATGACCTGCTTGGCAATCCCAATCATCCGCGTTGGATGCTGAGCGTCAGGATAAGCAGCCACTTCAGCAATGATGACTTCCCCCTCAGTGGGGTGTAAGCCCTGATCAGTGATTAATAACTGATATTTGGATAATTTCTTATCCTTAATTTCCACAGAACCAATAATCCCGTCTTCATCCGTACTTGGTGTATACGCACCGACAATCTGGGTATAGTCCCGTTTAACGATGCTGACAATTTTACCTTCAGGGCCGCGGTCGGAACCGGGACGGGCTGGTCGAATGATTTCAACCGCAACATCGTCACCGGTAATGGCAAACTGCGTGTTGTCCGGATTAATGTAAATATCAGGCAAATCGGGATCGTAACGAACGAAACCAAAGCCCTTGTCATTACCATGAAATGAACCTTCAACAGTCTTCGTTTCCTGGACCAGCTTGAAATGATCATGATCATCGGTACTAACTAATTTTTTACGTTCCATATTCGCAAGTTCCTTTACTAGAAAAGTAAACGCCGTTGCGCCTGTAAAATGCAATTCATCCGTTAGTTGTTCAACACTATACGTGCGATCGGGATGAGCTTGCAAAAAAGTCAGGATTTGTTCTTGTAAGTTTGCTTCTGACATTATTTACCTCATTTATAAATAGTTTTTAAATATGTTAAAACATCTTGTTCCAATTGGTGATGCGCACTGTTGACGGTAATCACGTGTCCAGCATCAGCATACCAATGAAAATCAACTGGTACTTGTGGTAATTGATCACGTAATTGTCGCGCCACCGTCGCATCAATTAATTCATCTTGCCCACCCTGACCAATGAAGAAAGGTTGGGTCACAGCGCTGAGGTGACTCGTAACCTCTGTCGTAGTAAAGGTATTGACTGCCTGCAATTGCCGCTGAACCAGTTCCGGCAACGTCATTAAGATCTGTTCACGCTCGGCAATTGAAAATTGACTGTGCGCCAGTTGATGGTGACTCAGCGTGATAAACATTTCAGCAACGTCACTACGATTACCAGCAAATAGTGGTGAACTAAACGTGCCACCACCTAGCAACTGAGGATCACGCTCCAAGGCCGCCGTCGCAAAAATACCACCTAATGATAAGCCAAAGATACTAATTTTAGTATAGCCTTTTTGCCGCATAAATGATATTGCTTGTTGCGTATCTTGCCACCATTGCGCCGGCGTCTGTGCGAGAATATCTCGTGGATCATCAGTCGCGTGTCCACTGAATTGGGGGCCATAAACTGTATAATCTTCCCGTTCTAATGCTCGTGCTAACATCCGCACATCATTGGCACTTCCCGCATAGGCGTGCAATAAAATGACGGCATGTTGGCCATGTTCAAAGAAAAACGGTTCCGGTTGTTTCAGCATCATTACACCACCTTAAAAAAAAGCCTCCTGAAATCACAGGAGGACGGTCAATTACTTCGATGAGTACCATGCTAGAGCTAACGCCAGGATAAAGAATGCGATTCCTAATACCACGGTTACCTTCTGCATGAACGCTTCAAAACCGCGGGGCTTCTGCTTGGCAAACAAGTCATCAGCACCACCGGTTAATGAAGACATGGCATCATTAGTTTTGGATGGTTGCATCATCACCGCAATGATAATCAAAACGGAAACAACCAGTATTAACGTTAACAATAAATTATACAAGAAATGTGCCTCCTAAAGCCTCCGCTATGTCTATAACAATTTAACATATTTTGCCTTATTTTTCCAGTATCCTGAACAATTCGTTGCTTTGTTTAGTGCTCAGGGCGTCGCGACCGTTAAATGTGCGATTTGATGGCGCACCCACGCACGGTTATCCCGGTCAGTCAAGATAATTAAGGTATCACCAGCCCGCATCAAGGTGTCGCCATGCGGGATCACTTGACGCTCCCCGCGGCGAATAGCGATCAATAATGACTCTGCTGGCCATTTAAAATCACGAACTTGATGGCCCTCTAACTTAGAGCCTTCAAAGATCGGCAATTCTAACCGATCCTGGATACCGCTATGTTCCGGTAACCGCGGCTGAATTAACTTCTCTAGCAAAGCCTCATAAATCGGAGCGCCGCCTAAGAGATCCACGACTAAGTAGGCCGTCATCGAAACGACTGCTAATGGCATCAAGTGGTGTAGTGTCCCGACCATTTCAGTAATCAATAAAATTGCGGTAAACGGTGCTTTACCAATGCCGGCAAAGTATCCAGCCATTGCAAAAATAATAAAGTTCGGAATCAAGTTCGTCGGCATCCAACCAACGGCAACCATGAACTGGGCATAGATTGCACCTAAGATGGCGCCCAGTGACAAGATTGGCAAGAAGATGCCCCCCGGCAAACCAGAACCATATGAAATGGTAGAAAAGGTAAATCGTAACACGAAAATTCCTAACAAGGCGAGTAACGCTGGCGTTACCGCGGCCAAATTCAAAATAACAGCATTGCCGCCTCCTAATAGCTGCGGCCACATTAATCCAATCGGAATCACCAGTAAAAATGGCACCAAGCCATCCAACCAACTGGGCAACCGCAACTTGGCATACCAATTTGGCATCGTCAGCGTCACGTTTTGATATAGATAACCGAAAATACCGAGAAAAATCCCGAGCCCAATCAGATTGCCATATTGACTCAACGGAAGGTTATGGCCGTACGGAATGTGTAATACTGGTACAAGGCCAAAAAAATTGAGCGAAATAAAATTACTGGCCATCGCGCTAACTAATGCGGTTGTCCAAATGATTGGTGAAAAATTATGATAAACCTCTTCCAGAACAAATAACGTACTGGCAATCGGTGCGTTGAAGGCCGCTGAAAGGCCAGCTGCTGCACCACCGGCAATCAAGGAGCGTCGATCTGATCCCGTCTGTTTGAGTTTCGACGCGACACCCTGACCAATCGTAGCTCCCAATTGAATCGAGGGGCCTTCGCGGCCGAGAAACAGTCCAGAACCAATGCCCAGAATACCACCGACAAACTTGCGCCAGAGCACTGACCACCAACTATAATCAAGCTCGCCAGCTAATTGACCCTCAACTTGTGGAATGCCAGACCCTTTAATATTCGGTTCATTCTTAACTAACCAACCCACAAAGAACGCCACAGCCACAGACAAGCCTATCCATGGAAAGAGCAGTAGCCAATTTGTATGAATTTGTGCGTACACCCATTGAACGAACCTCAGTCCCTGCTCGATGCTGAAACGAAAAATACTAACCACGATCCCAGCAATCACACCGACAATTAATGCCCGGCCAATCGAGCTGAACCGTGTAAAGTCAAAATGTTGTTTTGCAATGTGCGGCCGCTGTGCCACCATGAGTTCCCCCTCTTAATCATGATAATCGTTGTGCAATCACTTGCTGGACGGCCGCTAACGTCACGGGCGCTCCAGGATGTAATGCCTGAATCTGCTGTGGTCCATCTACGCGTAATAACAAACCTAATAACAGATCCTTTTCTAAGTCGTCAGTTTGATAAGTTTCCTTAAATCCAGCCAATAAGTCAGTATCATCATTAAATGCTTGCAAAATTAGCGGGACTAATTCCGTTTGTTTTGCAGCTTGATGGGCGGCACTGAATCGCTGTAAACCTAATTCACCACTAGTCACAATTAAATTCTCGCCCACTAGATTGCCATGAACAAATTGATTAGGCGTTACGGTGTGTACTTGTAGCCAGGCCGTACGCTCGGCAACAAAGTCGGGGCCCAGTGTATCCCACTCGGTTGATTGGGCAGCGGTTGGCCCAAATGCAGGAACTTCAGTATTAAGTCGCGTCAACATCGTCCCAATCTGGCGCCCCAGTGTTGACTTAGCAAGGGGCTTAGCCGTTGCGCAAAATTCAGTTAGCGTCAGACCTTGTAGTGGCTGATAAATCACGTAGTAGAACTGGTACTTATCAAAAATGAAGCCCGCATGCAATAGACGCGGAGCACCCAAGCTCAATCGAGCCATCCGGGTCAGTCCAAAACGTTCCGCCTGATAATAGGCCCGAGTTTGGGGGATAACCTCACTGGGTGGAAAAATCGCGATTTGGGTGGGTCCGACCGTAAAGTGGGCGGCCAACTTATCCGCAACGGGTTCTGGCGTTTTATAAGGCTCATTTTCACTGGCATAAATTTTTTGAATCACCGGTTCAAAAGCACCGGCATTCAGTTGCAGTCCTTGCCAATCAGACCACTCATTAATTTGTTGCTGAAAGTCATCCATTCTGCTCGCTCCTTACTCAAAATACGCATGTTTCTATTCTACCACGACTCGTCCGTCCCTAGACCCTAAACTCAAACAGATGTTCCTTAAATTATGTATAATAAAAACGCCGTCCCATCGGAACGACGTTTTCATTAGAACTTCAAATTACTTGCTAGTAATGGTGTTCCGTGCAGCTTCGTCTAAGTTGTAGAAACCGTGGATACCTTTGTATTCTGAAGTGCTTTCAAGTTGGTCTTCGATCCGCATTAATTGATTGTATTTAGCAATCCGTTCAGTACGGCTCATTGAACCAGTCTTGATTTGGCCAGCGTTCATTGCGACAACTAAGTCAGCAATGGTCGTGTCTTCAGTTTCACCAGAACGGTGAGAAACGATGGCAGTGTAGCCAGCTTCTTTAGCCATTTCGATAGCTTCAACAGTTTCAGTTAAAGTACCAATTTGGTTAACCTTGATTAAGATTGAGTTAGCAACGCCCATCTTGATACCCTTTGCAAGGTAGTCCGTGTTCGTAACGAATAAGTCGTCACCAACGATTTGAACTTTCTTACCAAGCTTGGCAGTTGCCATTTGCCAGTCTTCCCAGTTGTTTTCATCCAAAGGATCTTCGATAGAAACGATTGGGTACTTGTCAACAATGCTGTCAAGTAAATCAACGAATTCTTCGGCAGTAAATGATTGACCATTTTCGCCTTCACCCTTTAAGTCGTACTTGCCAGTTTCTTCGTTGTAGAATTCTGAAGCGGCACAGTCAAAGGCAATGGCAATATCCTTACCAGGCTTGTAACCGGCACGTTCGATAGCTTCAACTAAGATTTCGAATGGTTCTTCGTTGTTCTTCAAGTCAGGTGCAAAACCACCTTCGTCACCAACAGCAGTTGAGTAACCGCGTTCGTTCAAGATCGCTTTCAAGTTGTGGAAAGTTTCTGAACCCATCCGGATAGCTTCTTTAACTGAAGAAGCACCAACAGGCATGATCATGAATTCTTGGAAGTCAACGTCGTTGTTGGCGTGGGCCCCACCATTGATAACGTTCATCATTGGTGTTGGTAAAACGTGAGCGTTGAATCCGCCAAGGTAGTTGTATAAAGGCATTTCAAGTTCGTCAGCAGCAGCACGTGCAGCGGCAATGGAAACACCTAAGATAGCGTTAGCACCTAACTTAGCTTTGTTAGGAGTACCATCTAACTTGATCATAGCTTGGTCAATGGCACGTTGGTCAGTTACATCGTAACCAACAATTTCCTTAGCAATTAACTTGTTAACATTGTCAACGGCTTTAGTAACACCCTTGCCCATGAAACGGCTCTTGTCACCGTCACGTAATTCAACGGCTTCATGTTCACCAGTTGAGGCACCTGAAGGAACGATACCACGGCCAAATGCGCCACTTTCAGTATAAAGTTCAACTTCAACAGTTGGGTTACCACGTGAGTCTAAGACTTCGCGAGCATAAATATCTGTAATAATAGACATTAATTTCTCTCCTTAAAATTGGCTTGTTATTTGTTTCACACTTATTGTAGAAGTTTGTCAATCAACTTGCAATAACTATTATTAGTTATTTTGGTAATTAACAAGTTCCAAGAATGAATCAGGTTGTAATGAAGCACCACCGACTAAACCACCGTCGATATCATCTTTGCCCATTAATTCGTTAACGTTGGCTGGTTTAACACTACCACCGTATTGAATCCGAACTTTATCAGCAACTTCTTGTGAGTAAAGGTCAGCAACAGTCTTACGAACAACCGCACAAATTTCTTCAGCTTGGTCACTCGTAGCAGTCTTACCAGTACCGATGGCCCAGATTGGTTCGTAGGCAATAACCAATGAACTTACTTGGTCAGCTGATAAGTCCTTCAAAGCAGCCTTGATTTGGCCTGAAACCCATGATTCTGCTTCGCCGGCTTCACGTTGTTCTAATGATTCGCCACAGCAAATGATTGGCTTCATGCCGTTCTTGAAGATAGCGTGTGCCTTTTTGTTAATGTCTTCGTCAGTTTCGTGGAAATAACCGCGACGTTCTGAATGACCAATAACAACGTAATCAACGCCTAAGTCAGCTAAGGCAGCTGGTGAAGTTTCACCAGTAAATGCCCCAGCATCTTCAAAATAAGCATTTTCAGCAGCAATCTTTAAATCAGAACCCTTGGCAGCTTCAACCATTTCCTGTAAGAAAAGGGCTGGGGCAGCAACGACTGATTCAACTTTTGATGGATCTGGTAATTGATCCTTAACAGCATTAACGAAAGCTAAAGCTTCGCTAGCTGTTTTGTTCATTTTCCAGTTACCGGCAATAATAGGTGTACGCACGATAAACCTTCCTTTCGGAGAACAGATTATTTTTCAGAAATAGCAGCAATACCAGGTAATTCCTTACCTTCAAGGTATTCAAGTGAAGCACCGCCACCAGTAGAAATGTGGGTTAACTTGTCGCCAACGCCAAGTTGCTTAACAGCGGCAGTTGAGTCCCCACCACCAACAATGGTCGTTGCGTCTGATAAGGTTCCTAAGAACTTACCAATTTCAAGCGTACCCTTGGCGTAGTTGCTCATTTCGAAGACACCCATTGGTCCGTTCCAAACAACGGTCTTAGCGTCGCGTAAAACATCTTCGAATTCTTCGATTGACTTAGGACCAATATCTAAGGCCATGTAGCCATCAGGAATTGAACCTTCAACAACCTTGCTAGGAACATCGTTATCAAACTTTTCAGCAACGATTGAGTCGCTAGGTAAGACTAACTTGTCGCCAGCTTTTTCGATGATTGACTTAGCCAATTCAATCTTGTCTTTTTCAACAAGTGAGTTACCAATGCCCATGCCTTTAGCAGCATAGAACGTATAAGTCATCCCACCACCGATGATGATCTTGTCAGCTTTGCTGATTAAGTGATCGATAACACCGATCTTATCAGAAACCTTGGCACCACCTAAGATAGCAACGAATGGGTGCTTAGGATTGTCAACCGCGTCACCTAAGAACTTGATTTCCTTTTCCATTAAGAAACCAGCGGCAACTTGATCCATGTTTGAAGCAATCCCAACGTTAGAAGCATGGCTCCGGTGAGCAGTCCCGAAAGCATCGTTGACGTAGACATCACCAAGTGAAGCCCAGTACTTGCCTAATTCAGGATCGTTACCAGATTCGCGCTTAACTTGTTCGCCGTTAACAACGTCTTCAAAACGAGTGTTTTCAACAACTAAGACGTCACCGTCGTTCATGTTGTTGATGGCAGTTTCAAGTTGTTCGCCTTCAGTAACAGGTACGAAGGTAACAGGCTTGTTTAATAAGTTTGAAAGACGTTCTGCAACAGGACGTAAGCTTAAGCCCTTCTTGTCGTCTTCGCTCTTAATCCGACCTAAATGTGAGAATAAGATGGCTTTGCCATCATGTTCAATCACGTATTTGATCGTTGGTAAGGCAGCGACGATCCGGTTGTCGTCACCAATTTTGCCGTCTTTAATTGGAACATTAAAGTCGACACGAATTAAAACTTTTTTATCTTTAACATCTAAATCTGAAACGATTAATTTAGCCAATGTTAAAATCCTCCTAGAATTCGTGACTGCTGAAATTAAAAAAACGGCAAGAGGAGTTTTGCCTCCCCCCGCCGTCAAAACCATATGCGGTTTTAAAGTTCTTAACTATCTAATCAAATATTAGAGAGTGGCGAACTTCAATAAAGTACGTACCATTTGGCAAGTGAAGCCGTATTCGTTATCGTACCAAGCAACAGTCTTAACTAATTGGTTGTCACCATCAGAAGTAACTTCTGTTTGAGTAGGATCGAAGATTGAACCGAAAGTAGTACCGATAACATCAGATGAAACGATTTCGTCATCGTTGTAACCAAATGATTCGTTACCTTCAGTATGCTTCTTGATTGCGGCGTTAACTTCGTCAGCAGTAACTTTCTTGTCTAAGATAGCAACTAATTCAGTTAATGAACCATCAACAACACCAACACGTTGTGCATGGCCTTGTAATTTACCGTTCAATTCTGGGATAACTAAGCCAAGAGCCTTAGCAGCACCAGTTGAATGAGGAATAGTGTTTACACCGGCAGCACGGGCAGCACGGAAGTTACCACCACGTACAGGGCCGTCAAGTAACATTTGAGTTGAAGTGTAAGCATGGATAGTAGTCATAGTACCAACCTTGATACCGAATTCTTTGTTTTCAAAGAATGCTAATGGTGCAAGGCAGTTAGTAGTACATGAACCAGCAGAAACGATACGGTCATCTGCAGTCAAGATGTCATCGTTAACGTTGTAAACGATGGTCTTCAAGTCTGAGCCAGCAGGAGCAGAAATCAAGACACGCTTTGCACCAGCGTCCAAGTGAGCTTGTGACTTAGCCTTTGAAGTGTAGAAACCAGTACATTCGAGAACGAAGTCAACACCGTCGTTCTTAACCCAAGGAATATTTTGTGCTTGTGGTTCAGCATAAACACGGTAGTTCTTACCGTTAACAACGATTGAATCGTCGGTTGCTGAAACGTCAGCGTTCAAAGTACCATGAGTTGAGTCATACTTCAAAAGATGAGCCAACAATGCAGGTGAAGTTAAATCGTTAATAGCAACAACTTCGATATCACTTGACTTTTCACCAAGTTCTAAGATACGACGGAATGCTAAACGACCGATACGTCCGAAACCATTAATACCAATTTTTACAGACATACTAGAATTTCCTCCTTGTGGAAATAAAAATAGTTTTATTTTAAAAAGCAACTTCACTATAGAAGATTACTTTTTTAAAATCAAGTTAGCCGCACCCTCATCCGTGATCAAACACGTCTGTTTAGGTGCAATGTTCTTCATATACGCGGCAATTGCGGTGGCTTTTGAAGCCCCACCCGCAATGGCGAGTATAATCTCCCGATGGGCCAGTTCTCCGATTTGCAATCCAATCCGCGGAATCCGGTAGACCACGTTACCCTTCTTATCAAAGAAGTAACCAAAGGCTTCACCAATCGCTTCACGACTGCGTAACACCTTGATCTGATCCTCAGACATATTCCGGCGATGGGCCATTGAAATGGCTTCACCGATACTATGCACGACCACGTTAGCTTGCCCGATAATCGCCAGCACCTCTTGAATACTTGGTTCTTTGAGGAGTGGTTCATACGTTCGTTCACTGACCTGTTCTGGTACAAACAACGAGCGGAACTTACCGCCAGTATGTTGTGCCATTTGTGACGCGATGGTATTTGCTTGAATCGCAACCGATTCACCAACACCACCACGCGCCGGAACAAATAACAAATCACGTTTATCACCTAATTTATTAGTTAAGTGACTTGCCACATGTTCCATGGTATGCCCACCCATAACAGCAATAATATTACGCCCTTCCGGCAATAATTGCTGTAATAGCTGGTTCACTTCTTCGCCCATGGTCCCAATAACTTTCAACTGTCGATCGGAATCACCAGAAACGATGATGCAACGCTTAATATTAAAGTATTGCGCCAACTGTCGTTCTTTCTGGCGAATGCCCATTAGCTCATCCATAAAATGACTTAGTCCTACTAACACGTCCTGACCTTGCTGGGTAACTTGCATGCCCGATTTGTTTGTCATAATCAAATCTAGCTTCCGCAATGTATCCGTTTCGGTCCGTAACGTCCGTTCGCTAACACCTAACGTCTGAGCTAATAGCCGACGTCCAACTGGGGCCATCCAATTAATGGTTCTTAATACTAAGTAACGACGACTCAGCATGTCAACCATATCTGGGGCAATTGCCTCAATCCATTGAATATCTGAATGCATGGCATCCAACCTGCTCTCTAGTGGGACGGGTCTGGTCCAGCTATGTCGAAAAGCGACCCAAAGACTTCAAAAAACAAAGCACACAACGCAAATTCACTAAGAAATCAATGTTGCATACCTCTCTTACCACAACATGAATTATAACAGGTTCATAAGGTGGTTGCAAATGAAACCCCAATTAAGCTTATAACCGACTGGTCCAAATGGCGCGTTAAATTATCGTTCGGTTCTCAAGTATTGTTTTCGCCTTGATGACGACGGAATATTAAGATTTTCGCGATATTTCGCCACTGTCCGCCGAGAAAGTTCGACATTTTCCGCATTAAGAATCTGAACAATTTTTTGGTCTGAAAGCGGTTTTTCTTTATTTTCCTGTTCGATCAAGGTCACAATTCGGTGTTGAACACTGTCGGCCGAAACGATTTTGCCACCAGTGGGACGTTTACTGACCGCTTTGGTAAAGAAACGTTTAAGTTCAAACATACCGAAGTCCGTTTGAATGTACTTTCCATTAATACTTCGACTGATTGTTGATTCATGCACTTTTAACTGTTGGGCAACATCTCGTAACAATAGTGGCCGTAAATCCGTCGTTTTTTCCAAGAAGAAGTCTGCTTGACGCTCGATAATGGCCGTTCCCACTCGAAAAATGGTTGCCTCGCGTTGCTGCAAACTGTTAGCAATCCAGTCATACTCACTTTTCTTTTCTTTCAAATATTCCGTAACTTCCTGATCATCATGCTGCCCCATCTGCTGATAATACCGACTGCGGAATTTAACCACCGGTTGAGCCATGGATGCGGTTCGCAATGCCAGCTGGCCTCCCTGATTCGTCACCACTAAATCGGGAAAGATGTACCCGGTCGTCTCCTGCCCGATTGCCGCACCGGGTACGGGTGTTAGTGTTCGCACATAATCATAAATACTTGAAATGTCCGCAAGCGTCACCTGATACTTCTTAGCCAACAAGTCCCATTGTCGATTAACCAGCTCGTCAAAACTTTCTTCTAAGACAATATAGGCTAAGTTCGGTGCATGGTCATCATTTTCTGTCTGCAACATCAGCGCTTCTTGCAAGCTCCGGGCCCCAACACCCGGCGGATCAAGTTGTTGTAATAAGGTAATTGCATCCAACAACTCAATTGGCGTTGCCTTAGTTTCTTGCCGAACCTGCCTCTCATCAATCCGCAAATAACCATTCACGTCAACGTACTCAATTAAATAAAGGACAATCTGACGCAAATGGGTATCACGCATCGTTAGGTGAATCTGATCCAACAAGTATTCAAATAACGAATGCTGATTAGAGGTCGACACACGCTCAATGAAATCCGCCTTAGTGGTTACATTTTTGGCTGCGTTCAAACTGGCGTGATTATTATTCCAATTTGTATCCACATCGATCAATGGGTTTTCTAATGCTTTTTGCGTTAGAAAATCTCTTAGTTCTTCCACATTAAACTGCAACATCTGAATGGATTGTTGTAGTCGCTGGGTCATCGCTAACTTCTGTGATTGCCGCTGTTGCTGGCGAAATCCTGGTCCCAGTGCCATAAAAATACCTCCCTGAATAAATTTTTATGTAAAACCCTTGTGTTTTTATCCATTATTCGCTAGAATATAATATGTTGTTTAGGCGCCCGTGGTGTAATGGATAGCACGTAAGATTCCGGTTCTTGAGATGGGGGTTCGATTCCCTCCGGGCGCATCAGTAGCTGAGAAATGATTCTCAGCTTTTTTTGTGCATTTATTTAAGTGACAACTACTGGACTATACCAGTCACATCTCCATATAGTAACTTAATTTAAACCAAACAACAAGTAATATCCTTTCGGGGTCAGTAATAGTACCTATACCCGCTCGTCCAAGTAAAAATAATCAAAAAGTAATCAGTTCAAGTAAACCATATACCAGTGTAGTCGTTTAGTAGATTTAATAACAGCTAAACTTACACTATTCAAATAATAATTACTACAATTGTTATTATATTATAGAATCGTTTTAATCATGGTAAATTTCATTCATGCATCCGATACTGATTAATTCGTTGCGAGCAACTTGAGTCCAGCAACAAGGTCAAGTCGTTTAATATGTCGGCTCACGTGCGAATTTCCAACTTCTATTAGACTCATCGTTGTGGGTCACTATCAGTAAATTGATTCACCTACTATCGCGATAATAAAATTATGCGGGTCGACTACTTTTAAATCACCACATTAGTGCTGAATATGCAAGTTCATTACTGCTTAATCTTGAATCATTATTATAAGAGAACATCGTTTTCAAGCCAAGGTAGACGCAACACTTAATCCAAGGCCTACTAACTAAAATCGTCGAAAAAAAAGAGATTGGGTTCACCCAATCTCAAGCCGTATTATGATAGAAACCTAAGTATACCACGTTAACTGCATAAACGGAATTCTGTTTTTGAGGTTTTTCTTTTGACCTTCACTGACCTTAGCGGTAAACTACATTTATATTAGCAATCAGCTAATCAAATAATGCAACCTTAGGAGGCTAACAAATCATGTATCCAGTTCCTACAGTTATTGAACAGTCATCACGTGGCGAACGTGCTTATGACATCTATTCACGACTATTAAAGGACCGTATCATTATGTTATCCGGTCCCATTGAAGATAACATGGCAAACGCCATTATTGCCCAACTACTCTTCTTGGATGCCCAAGATTCAGGTAAGGACATCTATCTCTATATCAACTCACCAGGTGGTGTCGTTACTGCCGGCTTAGCAATCTACGATACGATGAACTTCATCAAATCTGATGTTCAAACCATCGTTATGGGGATGGCTGCTTCCATGGCCAGCGTCTTAGCTTCATCTGGTACTAAGGGCAAGCGTTTTGCTTTACCTAACTCTGAAATCTTGATTCACCAACCATCTGGTGGTGCTCAAGGTCAACAAACGGAAATTGAAATTGTTGCGGAAGAAATCTTGAAGACTCGTAAAAAGATCAACCAGATTTTAGCTGACAACTCGGGACAATCCGTTGAAAAGTTGAACCATGATACTGAACGTGATAACTACTTAAGCGCACAAGAGGCTAAAGACTACGGTTTGATCGATGATATTATGGAAAACAACAAATTAAAATAAGCTAATATCTTTGACTGGGCTAACTAGACGTTGGCCCAGTTTTTTTGCTCGTTTTCTTGTCATTCGTTTTGCAATAGCCCATACTGCACATAAGCAGGGATTACTACCCGGACAATATTACTTGTCCTTGAACTTAAAAGTAAAAAGGAGTCTCTATAATGACAAAAGTCTTTATTGCTGGTCAGCTTCCAGCCCAAGCTAATACGTTACTTTTACAAAGTCAGTTAGTCATTGATACTTATACCGGCGATAACCTGATCAGTCACGCGGAACTCATCCGTCGAGTCGCTGATGCCGACTTTTTGATTACCCCACTCTCAACTCAAGTAGATCAAGATGTCTTAGACCACGCCCCACACCTTAAACTGATTGCTAATTTTGGTGCTGGCACTAATAACATCGATATCGCGGCAGCAGCTAAGCGCCAGATTCCAGTCACGAACACGCCAAACGTTTCGGCGGTCGCAACCGCTGAATCAACGGTCGGTTTGATTATCAGCCTAGCGCATCGTATCGTGGAAGGCGATCACTTAATGCGAACTAGCGGCTTTAACGGTTGGGCGCCACTGTTCTTTCTCGGCCACAACTTACAAGGCAAGACACTCGGCATCTTAGGCCTTGGCCAAATTGGTCAAGCCGTTGCCAAACGATTACACGCCTTTGACATGCCCATCTTATACAGCCAACACCACCGCCTACCGATTAGCCGTGAAACGCAACTTGGCGCAACCTTTGTCTCCCAGGATGAACTTTTACAGCGTGCCGACATCGTCACTTTACATCTGCCGCTTACCACACAAACAACGCATCTAATCGATAATGCTGCTTTTAGCAAAATGAAGTCCACGGCGCTCCTCATCAACGCCGCACGGGGGCCAATTGTCGACGAGCAAGCACTTGTGACGGCGCTGCAACAACATCAAATTGCTGGCGCTGCACTCGACGTCTACGAACATGAACCGCAAGTCACACCTGGTTTGGCCACGATGAACAACGTCATTTTGACACCTCATCTTGGCAACGCAACGGTCGAAGCTCGCGATGGCATGGCTACCATTGTCGCGGAGAATGTGATTGCGATGGCCCAACATCAGCCAATCAAGTACGTGGTTAACGACGTAACACCAGCATAGACCAATCAGTGTAGTTGTCTTGCGTGACAACTCAAGCACTGTAGAACCATTCGTCGAAATAAATAAGCGGTCCACTTCGATTCGTCAAGACACTCTGACAAGTCGAAATGGACCGCTATTTTGTTTTGATCAAGGCAACGTATGGACCTGGCGCTCCTACTAAGGTAACAGCTAAACGACCAGTTACCATGAACGTCCCTAAATCAGTTAATTATTTGGCAATATAAGCATACTTATAATTCCACTGTGTCCCAGCAGTATTATGAATAATACCCTTTACCTTTGGATTTTGTAAATAAGAGTATACCGTCTGATACAATGGCGTAATTCCTTGATCCTTCATGATCGTCTTCTCAGCGTTGATCATATCTTGCCAACGAGCACTAGTATCATTGGCATCCTGGTTTTGAGCCTTGTTAACCAACGCATTGTACGTGCTGCTGTTATATTTTCCGTAATTATAACCACTATTATTAGTCATAATTTGCAAGTGCGAGATTGGGTCGTTGAAATCAGCACCCCAACCACTGAGATAAAGGTCAAAATCACCACTTTGAGCACGACTTGAAGCTACCTTTGATGGAATGTTGGATAAGTTGACCGTCAAACCATCGAGATTCTTTTCTAATGCTGATTTCAAGTATTGTGAAATCGGCTTATTAGGTTCGTCATTAGAAGCTAATAACTGAATGGACAATTTCTTAATTCCCGTTTCCTTAAGGCCTTGTTTCCATAACTTTTGTGCCAGCGCTTTGTTATATGACGTTGAATTCTTAACCGTTGATTCATCTGCAAAATCCTTACCAGTTTTAGCGTCTTTAACTAAATCCTGAGGAACAAACGTCTTTGAGACCGTTGATGCGTCACCAATCACATTCTTTACTAACGTCTTGCGATTGATCGACAATGAAATTGCTTGACGAATCTTAGCGTTATTGAGCGCCTTTTTGATTGTCGCATTACTGTCTTGGAAATTATAAACCAGAAACGCGGTGATAGAATAAGGGTACGTGGTATAGTCAGAACTGCTCTTCATATTCTTAACTTGTTCACTCGCTAATTGCGTTAGATCAAGTTTCTTTTCTTGGAACAAGTTCAATGTTGTCGTAGTACTCTCATTGACCGTGTAGTTGATCTTTTGTAGGTGGACAGCTTTCTTATCCCAGTACTGATTATTTTTTACAAACTGCCAGCTATTATTAGTTCCAGTCCAGCCAGTCAACTTAAACGGCCCACTGTAGAGCATGTACTGAGCCTTAGTGGCATATTTATTACCCCACTTTTTGACCGCTTTCTCACTAATTGGTCCAAACAACGGGTAGGTCATTAACTTCTTAAAATAAGTAATTGGCTTATCAAGAGTCACAATAAAAGTATGTTCGCCTTGCGCCTTGACGCCCAATGTACTTGGTGACTTTTTCCCAGCGACAATTTCATCCGCATTCTTCACCCCTGAGAAGAGGTAGGCATACTGTGACTTAGTTGCTGGGGTGACGGTCCGTTTCCAAGAATAGACAAAGTCTTGCGCGGTTATCTTCGAACCATCGCTCCACTTTGCATTGCGAATCGTAAAGGTATACGTCTTGCCATCCTTTGAAACCTTAGTTGACTTAGCTAATCCCGGTGTAATGCTACCATTCTTTCCTAACCGGTATAAGCTTTCAAAAATATTACCCGTACTGCCATATCCCGACATATTGGAAATATCGATTGAATCCAATGAACTAGGGTACGACAAGTTTAAAACCTGACTACTTGCATACTTGCCATTACCAGAAGACTGGCTATTGTGCTTCCCACACGCAGCCAGCACCGTCACTAATACTAGGCTCATTACCACTGCTAACACTGATCGCTTCTTCAAACTTCTCGCCCCTTTACATTCCCATTTTGATGTGTTGATCTACTTATTCCCATCGGTTGTAACAAAAAACGCCTGTTCAGAATCTCGTCAGATTCCAAGCAGGCGTTTCAAAATTAACGATTTGAGCTCAATCCCGTTATTTTTGATGCAGAGACGCTTGTAATTCAACGCAAATAGCCATGTTGTTTGATTCACAACATGGGCAGCACATCATCATTTGCATTGTTGATTTTTGCATAATTACGTCTCTCCGATTTCAATAAGATGTGTTCAGTATAAATAGTTGCACTTACTTTTGTCAAGTGCTTTTCGAGTATGGCGAACGACAATCAATCCATTTCAACCAAAAAAAGCCGCTAACACCATCTAAAATGGTTAGCAAGCTTTTCAACAAAACTCATGCTTAAGCCATCCTTATCGACAACTAAGCATCTTTTTGTAATTGTTCCGCAAATTGATTGATTTTACGCAGCCGATGATTGATTCCAGACTTAGAAATCGGCCCGCCCGGAACAAGGGTTCCTAGTTCCTTGAGGCTAACTTCACGATGTTCCAACCGGGCAACAGCGACTTCTTGTAATTTTGGTGGTAACTGTTGTAATCCCACCGTAGCATCGATCAATAAAATATTTTCAATCTGTTTGCTAGAGGCATTGGCAACCTTATCCATGTTGGCATTCTCACAGTTAACCAACCGATTGACCGAGTTACGCATGTCCCGCATGATTCGAATATCTTCAAACTTAAGCATGGCATTGGTCGCACCAACCAACGACAAGAAGTCGGCAATTTTTTCCGCTTCCTTGATGTACGTAATGAAACCACCACGCCGATCAGTCGTTCGTGAATTCAAGCCATACTGATTCATCATCTCGGAGATCATATGATTATGTTCCTCATACAGTGAGTAAATTTCCAAATGATACCGGGAAGTTTCAGGATTATTAACCGAACCGCCCGCTAAAAAGGCGCCACGCAAATAAGAACGCACCGCAGCATCATCCGTTAACACTTCAGTTGGTGCCACTTCAACGATTTGATAATCCTTTAAAATACCCAAATCAGCGAGTACCATGTCCGTACCGGTCTTCAATCGTACGATGTACAAATTATTCTTATTTAATTTCATTTTGCGCCGAACAATCAATTCACTATCGACGTCATAAAATTGTTTGAGTAGCCGGTAAATACGCCGCGCGATGGCCGGATTTTCCGTCTGAATATTCAAAATGAAGTGATGATTAGCAATGCTGATCGCCCCATTCATTCGAATCAAAGCCATTAATTCAGCCTTAGCATTCTCGCGATGGACAGCGAGGTTAGTCAATTCTTTCTTAACGTCACTGGCGTATGACATGCCACGACCCCCTTATCTGAAAACGTCGGAATGACCGACTAGATTCATTAATTCAGCGACAACTTGGTCGCCATCATGAAAGGCCCCATTATCACGGAGTTTCAAGAAGTTCGATGAGATTACGCGACAGTTTTGTTCACGTAACCCCCGGAAGTCATGACTCACTTGCTTTGAAACTTCGTTAAACTTATGAAAATCCATGTAATCTTCTGGCACTTTTTCGGTGTTAACTAACACCGTATTAATAAAGTTTTGCCCCAAATGACGGTTTAAGACCCGCACATGATCAGCATCGGAGAAATTATCCGTTTCACCTTTTTGAGTCATAATATTACAAATATAAACCACTTCTGCATCAGACTCACAGACGGCCCGACCAATATTTCCAATCGTTAGGTTCGGTAGAATACTGGTAAACAAACTACCGGGCCCCAAAACAATCTGATCTGCCGCCATAATCGCATCAATAACTGGTTGAACTGCTTGTGGTTCCTTACCATTCTTGTCAGTGACCCAAACACGTTCCAATGACTTATGGGCAGCGGTAATTTCGGCTTCACCTACTAACTCGGTACCGTCACTAAACTTACCATGTAGCGTGAGTGCCTCGTTGGCTGCCGGGTAAACATGACCATCTACTTGCATCATATTTGATAATTCCTGCACCGCGTCAAACACCCCGGATTTCATTTCCGTTAGTGCCGCAATAATTAAATTACCAATCGCATGACCTGCAAAAAATTGATCATCACCCTGGAAACGATACTGAAAAATATCTTTATACAAATCCGGCCAACTCGACAACGCCACCATTACATTACGAATATCACCAGGTGGAACCACGTTAACATAATTGCGAATAATGCCGGATGACCCACCATCATCAGCCACCGTCACCACTGCGGTAATATCGACTGCCTGCTTACGCAAGCCGTTCAGAACAACCGGCAAACCGGTTCCTCCACCAATCACCACAATTTTAGGCCGCTGGGTCTTAAATGTGTATTTTCTCATGAGCGATTAACAGTTTCCTTTCGTTTCTCAATATCACGATGACTGATGTGAACCTTGTAGTGCTTAGCCAGCGCTTCACCGATACGTTGCGTCAAGGCAACGGACCGGTGTTGACCACCCGTACAGCCAATCGCAATTGTCAAACTACTCTTGCCCTCGGCTTCATAGCCGGGCATAATGCTTTCCAGCATACTCAAGAACTGCTGGTAGAAAGCTTCCGTAGCTGGTTGCTGCATAACGTAATCCGCCACAGGTTTATCTAGTCCCGTCAGCTTCTTTAATTCAGGAATGTAGTATGGATTAGGCAAGAAGCGCACATCCATAACGATATCTGCATCAATCGGGAGTCCGTATTTAAAACCGAATGATAGCATTTCAATATGAAAAGTCTCATCCTGATCCGTTTCGAATTTATCAAAAATCGATTCGCGTAATTCACGTGGTGTCAACGTCGACGTATCAATGACGTATGAAGCCCGATCTTTCAATGGCGCCAATAATTCTCGTTCTTTGCGCACGCCTTCCATGACGCGACCTTCCATGGCTAATGGATGGGAACGCCGCGTCTCTTTATAACGTGACACTAATTCTTCGTTGGAAGCATCTAAAAACAGAATCCGGGTCGACACAAAGTCCGTGTTGTCTAAGTTAGCCAACATATCCATAATTTCGTCGTAAAAAGCCCGCGAGCGTAAATCAATCACTAACGCTACTTTCTTTATTTTACCCGACTCCTCAACTAATTCTGAGAACTTCGGTAATAACGCTGGTGGCATATTGTCAATGCAAAAATAGCCCAGGTCTTCAAAGCTTTGAACCGCAACCGTCTTACCGGCACCGCTCATCCCAGAAATAATTACTAGTTGTAATGATTCTGCCATGCTGTATTGGCCCCCTCTAGTCCATATTGTTGGTAGTATAACACACCGGGTGTGTCATTTCTACTGACGTGCCACTTCGACCCGCCATTTGATTCCAAACAGTATTACATTAACGCGCAAAAAAAGACCCCTTAACAACACCCTGACACCACCAATAGTGAGCGCCAAGTATCGCTAACGAGTCAATACTGCCAAGCTAGTTACGCCGAGCAAAAGCAATCAAGATTGCGTTGATGCCAAAAACTGCAAAGTAGAAACTAACCAGTACGTTGAAACTAATCACAGCAATCATTGGATTGATTACTAATAAGATTCCCAATGCCAAACTAATAATATCCAAGATTAAAGATAGAACAAAATACCCGGTTCCAAAGACGCGTAGATGTGAGACTACGGTCAGCCGTTCAATCGAATCGATCAAGAACCAAAAGGCAAAGACGTAACCGAGTACCAGTACCCCAGTCGGTGCGTGGAATAAAAATAATAACCCCACTAAAATATCAATAATCGCAAACACAAGGGCAAAGTTTGCCCGCAACCCTGTTTCACGGCGTAGTTTTGTGTACCCACCGATTGTGGTGACCCCGCTAATAATTGCGGCGATGGCAAATAAAAAGACTAAACTTAAAAGTGCTGCTTGTGGTTGCTTGATGACAAAGTAAGCGGCGATCAAGAAAACGATCCCCGTCATGAATTCAGTCCAATCAAACCCCCAGCGATGATCATTAAACATACATCAACATCTCCCATATCCGATATTAATTCCATCTTACCAGTTAATGTAAGAGTTTCCAATTTTTCTGATAGACTTTATGTTAGCTTAATGCTTTTTCAAAATGTCGATAGCACTAAAAACGACCTCTAAATGCCGAGGCTCCGCCACTTAGAGGTCATCTTTAAAAATAATATCAATGGTCAAATTGATAAGCATTAATTAATCAGTGGTTTCAGATTGATAGGCTGACAATTGCGTTTGTGCCCGTTGCAATTCTTGTCTAATCTGATCAAAACCAGTACCACCTAGCGAATGCCGCCGTTCCACCGCAACTTTTGCGTTCAAATCATGGTAGACATCTTCTTGGATCAGCGGTGAGATTGACTGATATTCTTTGAGTGGAATATCCTGCAACGGCCGCTGTTTTTTCAAGCCATCCAAGACGAGCTTCCCCACAATGGCATGGGCCTCCCGAAATGGGATTCCTTTGTTTGCAAGGTAATCGGCTAGTTCGGTCGCATTTGAGAAATCGTTAGTCGTGGCATCAGCCATCCGATCTTCATTAACGGTCAGCGTTGCCAACATGCCGGTGAAGACGTGGAGACTCGTTAACACGGTCGTGACCGTATCAAACGCCCCTTCTTTGTCTTCTTGCAGATCCTTATTGTAAGCGAGCGGAATCCCTTTCATGACAGTTAGCAATCCCATCAAGTTGCCGTAAACCCGGCCGGACTTGCCCCGAATCAATTCGGCCATGTCAGGGTTCTTCTTTTGCGGCATAATCGAACTACCCGTTGAAAACTGATCGCTCAAACTGATGTACTTGAATTCATAACTGCTCCAGCTGACAATTTCTTCACAAAACCGTGAGAGATGCATCATCAGGATCGAAGCATTGCTGAGAAACTCAAGCACGAAGTCCCGGTCAGAAACGGCATCCAAACTATTATGATAGACTTCACTGAATCCTAATAGTTTCGCACTATATTCCCGGTCGATTGGGAAAGTCGTTCCAGCAAGTGCAGCGGCTCCCAATGGCGAAATATCGGTATGCTTCAGGTTAAACTCGAAGCGTTCCATGTCCCGCTTGAACATTTGGTAATAAGCTAACAGGTAGTGCGCGTACGAGATGGGTTGGGCGTGTTGCAAATGCGTGTACCCCGGCATGACCGTCTCCACGTTCTCACTCGCTTTATCGACCAATACCGTTTCCAGTTCATGTAGCCGGTCCAATATTAGTGGTAATTGATGCTTCAAGTACAAGTGGAAATCCGTGGCAACTTGGTCATTCCGCGACCGGGCCGTGTGCAACTTCCCAGCGACCGGCCCAATCTCTTCGGTCAATAATGACTCAATATTCATATGAATGTCTTCGTTGACCGTTGAAAATTCCAACTCACCTTGTTTTTGACGCTCAGCCAAGGTTTCCAAACCAGCAACAATTTGATCAACATCAGCGGCGGGCAAAATACCAGTTTTCTTCAACATTTTAACGTGTGCCAGTGAACCAGCAATATCTTCTGCGGCAAGCAACTGGTCAAAGCTAATTGATGCCCCAAAGTCATCAACATACTTAGCACCCGTTTCGGTAAACCGGCCACCCCATAGCTTCTGGGTACTCATTAGGCGTGTGCCTTATCAGTCTTAGCTTCGGCCTGAGCCTTCGCTTGGACTTGGGCATTAACTTGCGTTGGTAGGCCCCATAGCTTAATGAAACCAACTGCCGCTTGTTGGTCAAATGAATCCGCTGATGTATAGGTTGCCAAGTTCGTATCATATAGTGAGTTGGGTGACTTCCGCCCCTCAGTAATAACGTTACCCTTGAAGAGTTGTACCCGAACTACCCCATTGACGACTTGCTGAGTTTGCTTTAAGAAGGCAACCATCGCTTCCATCAATGGTGAGAACCAAAGACCGTTGTAGATCGTATCCGCAAGCTTTTGTTCAATGATTGGCTTGAAGTGAGCTAACTCACGCTCAAACGTCAAATCTTCCAAATCTTTATGTGCTTTGAGCAATACCGTTGCAGCTGGTGCTTCGTAAACTTCCCGTGACTTGATACCGACCAACCGGTTTTCAATATGGTCGATCCGACCAATTCCATGTTCACCAGCAATCTGATCCAACTTGATGATTAAATCAGCTAGGTTAAGTGATTCACCATCTAAAGCAACTGGCACCCCAGCTTCAAAAGTGATTTCCAAAGTCGTTGGCGTATCCGGCGTATCAGCTAAGGCCTTCGTCCGGTCAAACGCATCGGCAGGCGCGCCCTGCCATGGATCTTCTAGAATGCCACATTCATTAGCCCGGCCCCATAAGTTTTCGTCAATCGAGTAAGGGCTGTCCAAATTGATTGGTACGGGAATATTGTGTTCCTTAGCGTAATCGATCTCTTCTTCCCGTGACCAGTGCCAATCACGTACAGGCGCTTCGATCTTGATATCCGGTGCAAGAGCGTGGATGGCAACCTCAAACCGAACCTGATCATTACCCTTCCCAGTACAGCCATGGGCAATTGCAACAGCGTGCTCTTGCTTGGCTAATGTGACTAACTTCTTAGCAATTAAAGGACGTGAAAGTGCTGAAACCAGCGGGTATTCACCTTCATACAAGGTATGACCTTGTAAAGCAATTAACGCATATTCTTCAGCAAATTCTTGCTTAGCATCAATCATATATGATGAAACAGCCCCTAATTTTAGGGCCTTTTCTTTGATTGCATCCATGTCCTTGCCTTCACCAACATCAATTCCGCAGGCCACAACATCATAGCCCTTATCCTTCAACCAACTAATTGCGACCGACGTATCTAAACCACCAGAATAAGCGAGAATAATTTTATCATTTTGTTTGACCATTGATTTGTACCTCCGAAATTTTTATCTTTGCTTTTATCAATGACAGTATCGTACCACCCAATTTAACTTTATTCAATAACATTTTAAATATATTCATAATTTGCACAATATTCACTAAAATATAGAATTTTTATGCAGATATTCACCAATATCAGTATATTTTTTGTTATTTTTGAAACACTACCTTAATCTAATCTTAGATTGTTTTCCCACGATTCAGGACCGCTAAGCTCGCACAATGTCAGTAAACAGCAAAAAGAGCCTAGCTTTTCGTTATGAAAAGCTAGGCTCTTTTTAATTGGTGGCCGGCACCACCATTACTTTTTATATTTTGGTCTATTCAACGACTTTGCGTACAAATGGATCCGATGAAATTCCTTGCGATAAAATCAACTTGGCCCATTCCTTAGCTGAGAATAAAGAATGATCCTTGTAATTCCCACAGCTATCGATGGTCGTCCCTTGTACGTCTTCCCACTTAGCTGGGCCAGCAATGAATTCTAATGAGGACTTCAATGCCTTAGCAACTTCAACGGTGTCATGTTCACCCCAAGTAATCAAATGAAAACCAGTCCGACAACCAAATGGTGAGCAGTCAATCACGCCATCCATCCGATCACGTAATAATCCAGCCAACATATGTTCAATCGTGTGTAAGCCCGCCGTATCAATAGCGGTCTTGTTAGGTTGAACTAACCGCAAATCAAAATTAGTGATGGCATCACCCTTAGGCCCATTTTCCACCGTAATTTTACGAACGTAAGGTGCTAAAACCTTGGTATGATCTAATGTAAAACTTTCTACTTTAGCCATGTACAAACAACTCCTCTAAATTAAAATTACATTACAAACTCAAGTGTAGCACATTGCCCGTTATTTAGCAGGTGCAGTTGCTTCACGTGCTCGATCCCGTTCTAGAACGGGCTTCAAGTATTGGCCAGTATAACTTTCAGCCACTTCAGCGACCTGTTCTGGTGTCCCAGTAGCAACGATTGTTCCGCCGCCGTCACCGCCTTCTGGGCCCAAGTCAATCAAATAATCCGCCGACTTCACAACATCCAAATTATGCTCGATGATTAACACGGTATTACCCGCATCCACCAACCGATCCAAGACACCAATCAAGCGCCGAATATCTTCACTGTGCAACCCAGTCGTTGGTTCGTCCAAGATGTAGAAATTCTTCCCCGACTGTTGTTTGTGCAATTCGGAAGCTAACTTCATCCGTTGGGCTTCTCCACCTGATAAGGTCGTGGCGGGTTGGCCTAACTTAACATAGCCCAAACCAACGTCAACCAAGGTCTGTAGTTTCCGTCGAATCTTTGGAATTGGTTCAAAGAACTTAACAGCTTCTGAAGCGGTCATTTGAAGAACATCGGCAATATTTTTGCCTTTGTATTCAACTTCCAGCGTTTCAGAATTGTATTGCTTACCATGACACACTTCACAAGGTACAAAGACATCGGGCAAGAAATTCATTTCAATTTTTAGAATCCCGTCACCGTGACAAGCCTCACAACGACCACCCTTAGTATTAAAACTAAAGCGGCCCTTCTTGTAACCACGTAATTTAGCTTCATTCGTTTGTGCAAATAAATCACGAATATTGTCAAAGACACCAGTATATGTGGCCGGATTACTGCGTGGTGTTCGGCCGATTGGACTTTGGTCAATATTAACTAACCGTTCAATATTCTTAATACCACTGACACTCTTATACTTACCAGGCTTTTCAGAATTACGATTCAACTTCTGTGCCAATACGCGTTTCAAAACATCGTTAACCAAGGTCGACTTACCAGAACCGGAAACCCCCGTTACCACGACAAATTCGCCTAGTGGAAAATCAACGTCAATTTGCTTGAGGTTGTTTTCGGCCGCACCAGTGATACGAATCTTCTTACCATTACCCGGACGCCGAGTTTCAGGTAGTGGGATAAACCGTTTGCCCGATAGATATTGGCCGGTCAGTGACTTCCGCGAGCGAGCCACTTGCTTGGGCGTTCCGGCCGCCATGACCTCACCACCGTTTTCACCGGCACCCGGGCCGATATCCACGATATAGTCAGCGGCCCGCATCGTGTCTTCATCATGTTCGACCACGATCAACGTATTCCCCAGATCGCGCATCTTCTTAAGTGAACCAATCAAGCGGTCGTTATCCCGCTGATGCAATCCAATTGATGGTTCATCCAAGATATAGAGCACGCCGGACAAGTTCGATCCGATCTGTGTTGCTAACCGGATTCGCTGGGCTTCCCCACCAGACAGCGTCCGTGCAGAACGGCTGAGCGTTAAGTACGCCAGTCCCACATTTTGCAAGAATGATAACCGGTCGCGGATTTCCTTCAAGATTGGTTTAGCAATCACGAGACTTTGTTCTGATAAGCTCAACTCGTTAAAGAAATCGAGTTCCTTACCAATGGCTAAGTCAGAGACCATCCCGATATGTTCGCCACCAACTTTGACAGACAGGGCCTTGCGATTTAAGCGGAACCCATGACAAGTCTGACAAGTGAGTTCCGTCATATACTTTCGCATCACATCGCGGGTGAAATCACTATTCGTTTCGTGGTAGCGGCGGTCAACATTGTTGATAACGCCCTCAAACACAGCGTCAACATCGCGAACACCACCAAAGTCGTTCTGGTAGTGGAAATGGAACGTCTTTCCGTTAGACCCATACAAAACCGTTTGTTGATCAGCTTTTGATAAGTCTTCATACGGCACATCCATCGGAATTTCTAACTGTTCACAAGCTTGCTTCAACATTTCAGGATAATACTGTGAACTGATTGGATTCCAAGGCGCTAACGCACCTTCAGCCAACGTCAACGACTTATCAGGTACGACAAGGTCCTCATCGACTTCTAGCTTGATTCCGAGACCTTCACAGTCTGGACAAGCTCCCTGAGGCGCGTTAAACGAGAATAACCGTGGTTCAAGTTCTCCCACAGTAAACCCACAGATAGGACAAGCATAATGTTCTGAGAACATAATGGGTTCGCCACCGATCACATCCGCAATCGCATAGCCCCCACTTAATCGCAACGCCGCTTCAAAAGAATCAAATAACCGAGAACGGTCACCTGACTTCACAACGATCCGATCAATGACGATTTCAATCGTGTGTTGTTGATTCTTGTTCAGTTCAAAAGTTTCACTGATATCATGAATATCACCATCAACACGGACCCGCACGAAACCTTCACGCTTGATCTTTTCAAAGATCTTTTTGTGCTCGCCCTTTTTCTGGCGGACAATTGGTGATAAAATCTGCAACTTCGTTCGTTCCGGTAATTTCTGAATCCGATCAACCATCTGTTCAACGGTTTGACTCGCAATCGGTGTCCCATCGTTCGGGCAAATCGGTTCACCGACTCGGGCCCACAGTAACCGTAAGTAATCATTGATTTCTGTAACGGTTCCGACCGTTGAGCGCGGGTTTTTGGATGTTGTTTTCTGATCGATCGAAATAGCCGGACTAAGCCCATCAATTGAATCAACGTCTGGTTTTTGCATCTGTCCTAAGAATTGACGCGCGTACGCTGACAAACTTTCCACGTAGCGACGTTGTCCTTCCGCGTACAAGGTATCGAACGCTAACGAACTCTTACCTGAGCCAGACAACCCCGTAATCACGACTAATTTGTCGCGCGGGATGGTAACGTCGATATCTTTTAAATTATGGGCTCGCGCACCGTGAATGACAATCTTATCATTTGCCAAAAAAAGGCCTCCTCAATCTCAAGCCAGCAACCTGCTAGCTAATTTGTGCTTTCAATTCCATGACCGTATCACGCAGCGTTGCGGCTTGTTCAAAGTCGAGCTTCTTAGCGGCGGTCTTCATCTGTTCTTCCAACTTACTAATCATATCTAATTGTTGTTCACGGGTCATATCATCAAAGTCGGTTTCTAAGAAGTCATCCTTCTTGCCCGCGTCTTCAGTGGTCTTCGTCGAAGCAATTAGCTCTGGAATGGCCTTCTTAATCGTATGTGGCGTGATGTGATGATCTTCATTGTACTTCATCTGTACGGCACGACGACGTGCAGTCTCATCCATCGCGGCCTGCATCGAATCAGTCGTGGTGTCAGCATACATAATCACTGAACCGTGCTCATTACGAGCCGCCCGACCAATCGTTTGGATCAACGAACGCTCGTTACGAAGGAAACCTTCCTTATCCGCATCCAAAATCGCAACTAGTGAAACTTCGGGAACGTCAATTCCTTCCCGCAACAAGTTGATCCCGACCAACACATCGAACTTGCCCAGACGCAGGTCGCGGATGATCTGCGTTCGTTCCAACGTCTTAATATCACTGTGCAAGTACCGTACCTTGATGCCTAAATCCTTAAAGTAGTCGGTCAAATCTTCCGCCATCTTCTTAGTTAACGTGGTGATAAAGACCCGTTCGTTGACCTCAATGCGCTTATTGATTTCACCCACTAAGTCATCGATCTGACCCATAATCGGTCGAACCTCAATCGTAGGATCCAATAAACCAGTTGGTCGAATAATTTGCTGGACGACATGCTTGGTCCGATCCATTTCGTAAGGGCCCGGCGTTGCGGACATATAAACCACTTGATTAATATGCTGTTCAACTTCTTCAAGTTTCAATGGCCGGTTGTCCAACGCACTTGGCAAACGGAAGCCATAATCGACTAGCATTTGTTTACGTGCTCGGTCCCCATTATACATTCCCCGAACTTGGGGCATCGTCACGTGTGACTCATCGACCACGAGCAAAAAGTCCTTCGGGAAGAAGTCCAGTAACGTATACGGTGGTTCGCCAGGTTTACGGCCATCCATAAAACGTGAATAGTTCTCGATACCACTAGTGTAGCCCATTTCTTTGAGCATTTCGACATCATAGGTCGTCCGCTGCTTGAGTCGTTGCGCCTCTAACAATTTGCCATCGGCAGTCAATTCTTTCAGGCGGCCATCCAACTCATCTTCAATGCCCTTGATGGCGTGTTCCATAATCGCATCATTCGTCATAAAGTGGGTCGCTGGGAAGATCGCAACATGTTCACGATCAGCCACAATTTCACCGGTTAAGGCGTCAATCTCACGGATTCGATCAATCTCATCGCCAAAGAATTCAACGCGCAATGCGTGATCATCCCGTGAAGCCGGAAAGATTTCTACGACATCACCATGGACCCGAAAACGCCCCCGCTGGAAATCAATATCGTTACGATCAAATTGAATATCAACAAGTTTACGCAACAGATCATTGCGGTCGATCTCCATGCCGACTCGCAGTGAGACTACGTGATCTTGGTACTCGTGAGGATCCCCTAAACCGAAAATACTGGAGACCGATGCCACGACGATCACATCGTTGCGTTCCAATAATGAGCTGGTCGCAGAGTGCCGTAACTTATCGATTTCATCGTTGATTGCCGAGTCCTTTTCGATATAGGTATCACTCGAAGGCACGTACGCTTCCGGCTGATAATAATCGTAATAACTCACAAAATATTCAACGGCATTGTTCGGGAAAAACTTCTTAAACTCCCCGTATAATTGACCCGCTAACGTCTTGTTATGTGACAAGATTAACGTTGGCTTATTCACCTTTGCAATCACGTTCGAAATTGTAAAGGTCTTCCCGGTCCCGGTCGCCCCCAACAAGATCTGCTCTTTTTCTCCCGATTCAATGCCAGCGGTTAATTGCTGGATCGCTTGGGGTTGATCGCCCGTTGGTTGGTAATCTGAAACTAAGTCAAAATGATTATTATCTACCCGATCAATCAAACGTAGTCCTCCTTTTAAACGGTCACCCGTTCATATCATCTATTGATAACTAAATCTTACTGTCGCACCATAAAAAATAGGCAAGCCCGCGCTTCCCTATCACATTCAAATCGCATTTAATTTTAGCACATCGAACATACTTTCGCCATTAATCGGATTGCGGCCCGGCCGTTAAAATCTGGGTCGTCAGCGCCTGTAATTGATCCTGATGCGTGAACGGTTCCGCTAACATCTCTGGTAGCACTGCTTTTAAGAAATATTGAACACTAGTCATCTTTTTAAACGCGACAATTGTTTTTAAACTTTCTTGATAAATATCCCTAAAAACTGGTTCCGGATTACCCTTTTGAATTTCACCAAACGACTCATACAATAGGTCAATTTTATCGGCTACCGACAATATCTGGCCTTCTAGCGTTTCATCCTTGCCTTCTGATAGACGCCGTGAATAAGCTGCCTGAAACTCAGCTGGAATCTCATTTTGCACAAAATTTTGTGATAATTTATGCTCAACATCCGCCAGCATCGTCCGTAGCGTCGGCGTTGCGTACTTGACAGGCGTCTTAATATCCCCGATAAACCGCTCATTATAGTCGTGATTCAGCGCCTTCTCATAGAGGGCTCGCCAATCAACAATTTGTCCGGCATTTTCTTCCACATCACCTAAAAATTGGGCGACTTCAGCAACCTTAAATGAATGCGCCGCAACTGAATGATTCTGATACTTAAAAAAACCCGGGGCCCGTTGAATCGTTTCTAAATTACTTAAGCTCTGAAAATATTGATGCATTCCCATTGCAGCCCACCATCCTTCAATCTAATTTGGCCTAAGTGTAACAAAAGCGCCCCGGGGACGCAAACCCGGAGCGCTTTCGCTGATTAGCTTAACTGTTATGCAATGTTAAACTTGCTGATGTGAATGAACCTGGTTCGGTAATCGTAACATAAATGCCATTAAATAAGAAACAATCAAGAATCCGGCCACCACCAGATATGGATAGTGATAATTCATATCTAGTAACATCCCCGACATGATTGGGCCAACGATATTGCCAACACTCGTTAAGGACATGTTAAGCCCATTGATTAGCCCCTGGTTGGCCTCACTTGCTTTCGTTAATAGGGTCGTAATAGCGGGCCGCAAAAGATCGAATGCCGAAAAAATAACGAGCGTTGCAACCATGACAGCAACTTTCGAATGAGCCTGCGTAATCCAGATAGTGCAGAGCGCCGCAGCTGCAAAGCACACCCGAATGACCCGCCGTTCGCCCCAACACTGGACAAAGGTATCAAATAGTGCCACCTGTAGGAAGAGCGAAATCAAACCATTTAAAGTCAAGACCAACGCAATGTTGCTCAGACTAAAGTGAAAGACTTCATTCACGTAAATACTATAAATGCTCTCAAACCCCTGTAAGCCAAAGGAAGACACTAAAATCATCGTAAATAATATAATAATCGGGACGGTCCAAAATGCCCGCGTCATCGGATGATTGGTCGTCGTTGTCGTGGCCGTAATTGCTTCGCGATCAGGATCAATCTGACGATCCGCAGGCAACAGAATGACGAGCACAATGGCACTGAGTAATCCCAATGCACCAGCAACCCAGAACGGCGTCTTATAACTAATACCAGCCAATACCCCACCGATACCGGGGCCTAAAATCAAGCCACCACTAAAGGCCGCCGATAACCAGCCAATTACTTTAGCTCGCTGTCGTTTGGTCGTAATATCGGATGCTAACGCCATCGCCGTCGGAACGACCATCGCTGCTGATAAGCCACCAACAATCCGGGAAATATTAAAGACCCACAGCTGGTTGGTTAGCGCAAATAGTACTTCCGAGACCATATATAAGACTAGCCCTACCGTTAATACGGGCTTGCGACCAACTTTGTCTGAAACCCGGCCAATAATGGGTGAGGCCACAAATTGTGCCAATGCGAATAGCGCATTCATTATTCCCATATCGGTAGCCGTTAAATGCAGTTCATTTTTAATAAACGGCATGACTGGAATAACTAAACTAATCCCTAAACAAACTAAAAACTCACTAAAAACTAAAATTAAAATTGCGCGTCGTGTTTGTCGATCCATGCGACCTCACCTCTTCAATCAATTGTTAAATTTACACCGCTTTCCATCATATCAGGGACCCGGATTGAAAGCTAGCAGAAAGTTTGACACCATTTGCAACCCTTTTAGTCGGTAAAATATCGGCCAATCAGATACAATAAGCATAACTAAATTCTAAGGAGGACCTACTATGGATCAAGCTTTAACTGGTTTCACCAATATTCAACACTTAGACTCCGAAATCATCGTTGACCTGCGTTATGCCACCACTAATAACTTTACTCATCAAGTGATTTACGACTTTACCACGGCCATTGTTCGCACTGGCACGGCCCACAAACTCGCCAAGGCAAGCGCCCTGGTTAAACAACAAGGTTATCGACTCAAAGTCTGGGATGCTTATCGGCCCGTCAGCGCCCAGCGCCGTTTATTTGAAGTGTATCCTGATCCAGAATTTGTTGCCCAGCCTAATCCTAATTTCAGCCACCAAAAAGGCGTCACCTTAGATTTGACCCTGGCCCATCCTGATGGTAGTGAGTTAACAATGCCAACTGCCTTCGATGACTTCACGGCAGCTGCTCACCGTGACGCTCCTCGAACCGCACTTCAAGAAAAAAATTATCAGCTGCTGGACACCGCCATGACCGCCGCGGGCTTTGTCGGCTACGTTAACGAATGGTGGGACTACCGCGACACCGAAATGGACGCTTACCAACCCCTAGCCGCCGATCCCAACGACTATGCTTGACCAATCGCTTTCAAATAATATAAAGGTGGCCGCCAAACAGTCAGGTTATGAAACCCACTGTTTGGCGGTCACCTTATTTGGCTCATTATTTTTATGGATTCACCAGCACTTATTATTAAAACATGCTAGTTAGTTGGATTGTTGCCCGTCAGCATATGCGCGTCCTCGTCTGACTTCCAGGAAACCACTCGAGTGGCAGATGAACGGCCGCTTAACCCAAGCTAAGCTGTCGCTGAACCATCTACTCCGTTAGACTTGGAACAAACGTTAACATAGCACATTCGTTTTGAATACCATCCCAGCGATTGGCAGCAATACCTGAAGAACGGTATCGGACACACTCCCCAAACAAGTTTACGCTAATCTGAACTTATTCCAGCGGGTCTAAGCTGGCTGTTCTTGATTTTAACAACCAGCACCTTCTGAACATAATTAGTGCAAAAACTTAATTATTCCGACGATAGCCATGTTCCTGATCTACTGCAGCCTGCGCCACTAAATTCAAGTAATTAAACGGTTCATCAAAGTTGGGTGAGAATAGCATATCCATGAAGGCTAATTCATCAATCGTATTACCATTATGAATCACTACGGACAACGTATTTGCTGATTGTGAAACTTCATGAGCACTCATTAGTTGACCACCCAAAACCTTCCGCGTTTGTTGATCATAAACCAACTCAATCATGACTTTCGCCGTGGTAGGCATAAAGTCCGGCCGATAATTGCCTTCATAAAAAGCTGCTTGGGCATCGAAGTTAGCTGCTTTGGCCGCCGTTAAGGTCAGACCTGCACAAGCCACGGTCTGATCAAAAATCAACATCCCAGTCGTCGCTTGCGTACCAATTGCACCTAAGCGTTTATCAAAGATATTAATTCCTGCCAGTGCACCTTGCCGAATTGCATGTGAGACTAATGGCATATAGGCGTGTTCCTTCGTAGGATTAAAGTTAACTTCCGTCACATCGCCAGCCGCAAATATATCCGGGTTGGAGGTTCCCGTATAACGGTCCGTTACAATGGCCCCCTGCTTAGTTCGGTTGACCTGTCCCGCCAATAACTCTGATTGTGGAATCACACCCGGACAAATAACAGCCATATCAAATATTTCTTCACTATCAGCGGTTGCAACTCGTAGTCGATTATCAGCCGTATCACTAAAAGCCGTCACTTGTGCATTGGTTCTAACTTGGATGCCTTTCGTCGTTAACAAGTCTTCGATCTTCTCAGAAATTTGTGGATCAAGATACTCATTAATTAAGTGGGGGCCCCGTTGAAACAACGTCACAGTGTGTCCGGACTTCACGTACCCCTCAGCAAGTTCCACCCCCGAATAGCCACCACCAACGATTGCAATATGGTGTGCATGTTTAGCTGCTTCGTAGAGTTGCTGGGCCTGTTCGCATGTTTTGCAAAGCATGACCTTAGGATTCTCTACGCCCGGAATAGCCGGGATTGCAGTGATTGAACCCGTCGCCATGACTAACTTATCATAGTGATCCGTTTGTAATTCTTTTGTCTGTAAATTTTGAGCCAAAATTGTATGCTTATCAGCATTCACATTAATCACATCATACTGCATCCGCATCTGCACACCTTGTTCACTAAATTCACTAGGATTAGCGTACAACGCTTGATCCAAATTATGGATGGTACCCCCTAAGTGTAGATAAGTCCCACAAGACATATATGAAATATCCGCGTGCCGTTCATAGACGGTAATTTCAGTGCCCGGATAATATTTCAAGATTTGTTTCATGGCGGCAATCCCCGCATGTGTACAGCCAATAATGGCAACTTTCATTGTTTCGACCACAGCTTTCATTAAAAGTTAAAATTTAACTTGGATTAAGTTAAACATTTATTTAAGTTGACGTATACTTAGAGTATACAGCGATTCGGTTGATATTAAAACGATTCAATGATTTTAAACTTATTATAAAAGGCGATGGTACTTATGGAACCAATTTACCGCTATTTTGTACAACCTCAACTTAACTTACTCAACAATACAGTTTACGGATACGAACTACTAATCAAACAACTAACCCCAGACGGCTGGCGTCTGCCTGAATCCTTTGCCGCAATTAGTTCACAAGTTACCTCTGATCTGCTCATTGCAACAACTAAAATTCTTGGACTAAAAGTTCGTTATTGTGCAGTCAATATCAGTCGCGAACAATTGATGGATACAACGGTTGCGAAGGCCATTATTCAAAGTCAGGTTCAGCTCTATCCTGCTAAATTAGTCGTTGAGCTAACTGAGGAACGTAGTCCTAAGGATTATCCAGATACCATGTTAATCCCACACTTACGGGGGTTCATCGAACATGGTATGCAAATTTCACTTGATGATGTTGGTACCGGAATTAACGATTTCAAGAGTATCCAAGAAATTTTGCCATTAGCTTCTGAATTAAAATTTGCGTTGCAAAACTTCCGCAGTGATATCAAAGATCCTAAGATTCAGCAAAAGCTCCATTTTTGGCGGGCCATCAGTAGTGAATACGGATTGCGTTTAATCTTAGAGGGGATTGAAGACGCCGAAGATGATCGCTTGAGTAGTCACTTCGATATTAATCTTCGACAAGGTTATTACTATGGCAAACCGCAATTATTACGCCTACCCGGTGACCCCGTCAACTTTGAATATCCGACAATGAATTAATTTCTAATATGAACAACAACTAAATAACGCCTTACGAAATTAACTTGAAATTTCGTAAGGCGTTATTTATCACTTAGCATGGCTAGTCAGCTGGGCCGTACAACTTCTGACTAAATAACCAATTTATTCTTTAATAAACGCTTGAATGGCATCTTCAAATTTCGCTAACTTATCATTAGCTTCTTCTAACGTACTACCTAGCGTCCCAATGTAGAACTTGATCTTTGGTTCCGTACCAGATGGCCGAATGGCGATCCAAGTGCCATCATTTAAATGATACTTCAAGACATTCGCCTTTGGCAAAGCAATTGGTGCCGTGTGGCCATCAGCAAAGCTTTCCGTTTGACTCTGGAAGTCTTCAGTCCCAGTGACATCGTAGCCGGCAAAGGCAGTTGGTGCTTCGCTTCGGAACTTAGTCATCAGAGCCGCAATCTTATCGCTGCCGCCAACGCCATCAAATTCTTCGGACGTGGTTTGTTCGCGGAAGTAACCGTATTCCTTAAACAAGTCTTGTAATCCATCATAAAGGTTCTTACCTTGTTGCTTATAATAAGCCGCTACTTCGGCTAAAAGCACTGTGGTTTGAATCGCATCCTTGTCATGAACAAATGGTTTGATTAAGTAACCGTAACTTTCTTCAAAACCAAACATATAGGTATGTTCGCCAGTGGCTTCAAAATGTTCGATTTGTTCAGCAATATACTTGAAACCGGTCAAGACATTGATCATCGTGACACCATATGAAGCCGCTACTTTAGTAGCAAATTCACTTGAAACAATTGACTTAACTGCGGCCGCATTGGTCGGTAACGTCCCGGCATCCTTGTTTGCTTGCAAGATGTAGTGTAACAAGACAGCGGCAATTTGATTACCCGTCAACAGAACATACTCACCATTAGGTTGACGAACAGCTGTCCCTAACCGGTCAGCATCAGGATCAACCGCAATCAAGACATCCGCACCTTCTTTTTTACCCAAATCAATGGCTATCTTAAAGGCTTCAGGAAATTCAGGATTAGGGAATTTAACCGTCGAGAATTCAGGGTCAGCCACAGCTTGTTCCTTAACAACACTGAAGTTTTTAAACCCGGCATTCTTCAAAGCCTTTTCGCCAAGCATCCGGCCAGTCCCATGTAATGGTGTGAAGACTAACTTCATGTCCTTACCGACTTCATCCACTAGTTTTTGATTGATCGTCACTTCTTTGACCTTAGCTAAGTAGTCCTGATCGACATCATCCCCAATAATGGTTTCCGTCTTATCAGCTAATAATTGTTGTTCATCAGCAACGGCAATCGCAAAGACATCGTCAACTTTACGAATATATGATGTGATAAGATCAGATTCCTTAGGTGGCATTTGACCACCATCTTCGCCATAAATCTTGTAGCCATTATATTGCTTCGGATTATGGCTCGCCGTAATCATGATCCCTGCGTAAGTATGCAGATGCCGAACGGTAAATGAAAGTTCTGGGGTTGGCCGCAAGCTTTCAAAAACGTATGACTTGATACCATGTTGGCCCAATACTCGCGCAGATTCATGCGCAAAATCTTCTGAATGATGGCGGGAATCAAAACTGATTGCTACCCCGCGTTCCTTAACCTCAGCAGGCAAGGTATCCATGAAGCGTGCTAACCCTTCCGTTGCTTGACGAACCGTATAAATATTCATCCGGTTGATACCAGGTCCAAGTACCCCCCGCATCCCCGCGGTTCCGAATTCCATTGGTTCATAAAAGGCGTCTTCTAAGGCGGCGTCATCGCCAGCCATGCCCGTCAATTCTTGTTTTAAACTAGTTTCAAGTGTCGCTTGGTTTTTCCAGGTATTATAAGTATCCTGCCAACTCACAAAAACCATCTCCAATTCCGATATTTGTTAGTGCTTACAAAAATAGTATACAACATTGACACACTTTACAAAGTAAAATTTACTAAGAAAATCCATTAATTAATGCATTTTAAATGCGTAGTGGGCCCGCATCAGTGCGAATACCCATAAATTCTGAAGTGCTAGTTAGTTCAGTCACTATCAAAACTTGCTATAATAAATCTTATAAGGAGGCCATCATGACTTTTTATTCATACAACTACTTAGTCCATCAAAATAACAATCATACTCTTGTCCAACTCGCAGCCATCGGCATCATTATATTAATAATCGCCATACTCAGCTGGTTATGGTACCGCCATAAAACAGACCTAAAATACCGCGACTTATTCATTATCATGGTTTTATTATTATTGCTGCTCGTCGGCATTCAATTTAATGAATGGCAGACAATCAAAAATAGTTTCAACCAAAAATCACAAGTGACACAAATTATGCAGCGTGTCGCCAAAGAAAAAGGGGTTCGTAAAACCGCGGTCTGGTCTAATACAAGTTCTGTCAGCAGTGGGATGCTCATTAAAGTCCATGACCATATCTATAACGTGACGATCAATACGGATGGAAACAGTTATACCCTGACTAAAGCCACACCGATTCAATCAACAATCAATTATGTTAAGGAGGGGCAATAAATGTTTTCATACTGGGATGTGACGATCAAACTGGCCCTCGGGCTATTGACCATCATTCTACAAATCAATCTATCTGGTAAAAGTAACCTTGCGCCAATCAGCGCCCTCGACCAAGTTCAAAACTACGTTCTCGGTGCAATCGTTGGGGGCATGATTTATAGTACCAGCGTTACTGTTTTACAATACATTTTAGTGCTTCTCATCTGGACACTGCTAGTGCTGGTCCTGCGATTCCTAACACATCACAATCGCTACGTGAAACGTTTGATTGATGGACAGCCACAGCTATTGATTAAAAATGGGCAATTACTCGTCAGCACGGCCCTCAAAAATGGGATGAGTGCTAACGATCTGATGTTTCGCTTGCGTACAGAAGGTATCACGGATATTCGCTACGTCAAACGGGCCGTACTTGAACAAAACGGCCAACTGACGATTACCCAAGTGGGCGACGACGCCGTCAAGTATCCAATAATCGTCGATGGTCAGGTCAACCTCGATGCGCTTGAAACTAGTAATCATGATGAAGCCTGGTTACTGACCCAATTGCAGGCCCAGCACTATACTGTCAGTGATATTTACCTGGCAACGTATACTAACAAGCAATTGCTTCTATTTCCCTATCAACACTAATTCGCGAACCTTTGGTCATCGTCAAACAATGACTAACGCTATATTTACCAATAAAAAATGCGTGGCTGATCTCAATTAAATCAGCTACGCATTTTTTAATTTTATTTAATTGTTAACTTTGTCGCCTAAAGCAGTGATATAAGTGTAAACGCCTTGACCGGCAGTTCCGCCTTCACCAACCGCCGTCGCAACTTGGCGTAAATCTTTCTTACGAACATCACCGACTGCAAAAATACCAGGGACCTTGGTTTCCATGTGGTCATTAGTTTCGATCCAGCCGTTTTCGTCAGTAATCCCAAGATTACTGAATGGCTTCGTAATTGGGTTAATACCAACATAGATAAAGACACCATCGACCGCAATCTCACTGTCTTCACCAGTCTTATTATTATTAACCTTAACTCCCGTGACCTTCTTATCATCACCGATGATTTCCGTCACGTTGCTATTCCAAACAAATTCCATCTTTGGATTAGCAAAAGCCCGATCTTGTAAGATTTGTTGTGCCCGCAATTGGTCACGACGATGAATAACCGTCACCTTATCAGCAAGCTGTGTCAGGTAAGTGCCTTCCTCAATCGCTGAGTCACCGCCACCAACGACAACTACATGCTTGTTACGGAAAAACGCTCCATCACAAACTGCGCAGTATGAGACACCGCGGCCACCATACGTATCCTCGCCAGTAACACCCAGCTTACGATATTCAGAACCAGTCCCAATGACAAGGGCCTTAGTCTCAAACGTATCGCTATCCGTCGTCACAATTTTAACATCGCCACGATCTTCAACGGATTCGACGCTACCATACGCGTATTCAGCACCAAACTGGGTCGCTGATTCATACATGTCTTTAGCCAAATCCGGCCCCAAAACAGATTTGAAGCCCGGATAATTTTCAATTGCGGCGGTATTATTCATTTGTCCACCATAGATTCCGCGATCTAATAGTAGCACTGATAGATTGGCTCGTGAAGCATAGAGGGCGGCTGTCATGCCGGCAGGCCCCGCACCAATAATAATCACGTCGTAACTCTTTGCCATTTCTAAAGACCCCTTCCACTTAAATTCCTATGACGCTTAATATACCCCCAAAATTTACATTTGTCGACTATCTTGTTTGTACACAACCGAAATCAACGCGCCACATCATACTCAGTTTCTTTAATGCCAGTATTCATAAAATCATACGGGCTCTTCATCTTTTCCGCATCCCAACTCGCGATACCAACCACCAATAAGATTTCTAATGAATTTAGGCTGGTTGAGCGTTGTAAATTTTTTTCAAAATTAGATTTAATGCGGTTCGCTGCAATTTGAGCGCCTGGTTGGTCTGAAAATAACAAGATGGCCCACGTTGGATTATTCTGATCAAGGGAATAGGTAATATCGTTATCTCGCGTTGCCGATGTAATCGTATCCGAGACCAACCGCAATAAATCACGGTATTGTTGTTCACTCATCATCCGTCGAATTTCATTATAGTATCGCACCCGAATAATAACCGTGGTAACCGGTAATTGAAACCGTCGATTCGTTTCGATAAACACTTGTGCATCTTGAATATATGCGACAGTTGTTCGCAAATTGGTTTGTTCGTCAAAGGCCCCTCGTTTCATAATATCTGCTCGTAGCTTGGCATTGGCCGCTTGCAATTGTATTAATTGCCGGGTCATGCCATAAAAAGTAGCTGACAAAAGCAACGGCATAATCAACCAAAAAATCATCATCATTGGAATTACGGCGTGATGCGTTGAATTAATATAAATCATGACGATTGCCTGAGCAAAGATAAATAGTAAGTTAGCCATTAGACCAGTGACCACACCGAAAAAATAAGTCATCAAAATCATAATGATCGTTACACCTAAATAGATCGTATTAAGTGTGATATTAGGGGTTAACGCCATCAGTACGGCCATCGTGCTAATAAGCGCTAAAAATAATAACAAATAAACGTCAGCAAAAATAGATGTTCGTTGATCATCATTCATGGTGCTGCCCCTTTCGCTCTAACAAACCACTTTTACGCATAATCAGGAATCCTGCCAGTAAAATGATCACCACGATTAGCAACGCAATACCTAAATAAATCACTAGCTTAGAATTCTTCTGAATAACTGTTTTGGCGTTCACGCCATCATTAACTGTCTTATGCTTCTTAAAACGATAATTATAATGATTATTATCGTGATCGACGACAATCGCATCACCTTGATACTGGGCAATGTTCCGTTGAAAATTGATTTGAGTAGACGCCCGGTAGACATCACTACTCTTCGCGGCGGTTACAACTAGCAATCCCGCTCGCTGATTATACGGTGAGCGTAACAGCTGGGCAGTGCCAATATTTTGACCATACGTTTTCTCAATACTAAGTTTCTCATTTGACAGGAACCCAGTAAAATGTCGATTATATTTAAAATACAGCTTAGAATTCAGAGACCGAATAAACGCGTTTTGAGCTGGCGTCCCAAACGCAATTACGTTGCTATTTTTGAGTACCGTTTTACTAGGCTGATGGGTATAAAACTGAATATTGCCAGTATTACTTTGCGCATAAGTTCCAATAAGATTAAATATATTAGTTAGCGTTTGAAAATCGTCACTAGTCAGCGTTCGTGGTCGAACAACTGCAATGTGGTTAAAGGTCGCATTCTTCAAAAACAAATATGGATAATTCGTAAATAATAAAGCTGCGACTGGCTTTGACTTAATCGTCGCTTCAGAATCAGCCTTAATCAGCGCCCACGGTGTTTGGGCATTATCACTTTGAGCCGCCTCACTCATCTCAAGATCAAAGGCGACACGAATCGTGAAACTATGCCCTAGCGCTTTTCCTTTCGGCAGACTAACGGTCAACTCATCATTATTGGCACGCGCTGCTGTGAGTCTTTTACTACCTAAAGCGGAATCATTTACATAAACCGTTACAAGCGATCGTTTAAAATCCAGGTTCTTAGCATAGCGAAAATGAATCCGGATTTTCGAACCATCAGCATTGGTCCGATCAACAGGGAGACTAACAAAATAAGTACTTGACTGATGTTTAGCGCCAGTCAAATAATCATCGCTGGTCGTCAATTGCGTTTTGCCACCGTATTGTAGCTCAGAGGTAAACGTCTGTGTGCTGTTACTGATGTATTTCGTATCTGCTACTGTTTCCTGCATTAATTCCTGATTAGCAATAAATCGGCTTGCCTTCTGCAATAATTTGGTATTGAAGGCACTCACAATTAAATAATGTTTATCATCATGCGTATATGTCTTGATAACTGCATGTTCTCGCAGTCGCTGACGATCAAGTTGCTGCTGAAACACTTTAGGCAAATGCTGATAAGTCGCAATGACCAACTGATAATCAGCCTGTTTAGCCACCGCGGTATCTGCCGTTGTTACCGGAATCTGTGTATTCTCTGTGGTAATGGTCCGCGCCTCACCCGTTAACGCATACATGCCAGCTGACAACTCTGCGTTTGATGCTTGATGTGGCAGCGTTATGACTGAATTAGCATTCGCGATGGTATCAGTCCCAGAAAAATGCGCATAAAAAGATTTAATAGCCGTTGTTGGGGGTTGCAAGCGATACTCAAAGTTAGCATTCGCCCCATTGTAAATCGTCAACCAGTTGGCAGGTGTCTGCACCAATTGAGAACTTTGCTGGCCTTTTTTATTCAGGATCTGCCCACTGATCTTTAACTGATTTTCACCTTGAATTAACCGCAGTGGGACTTCGATAGCCCTAGTTTGGAGTCCAGTCTCCTTTTTGGGCCGGAATGAGTAAAACTTCGTTCCGTTCAACGACAACGTAATGTCAGATGTCTCTCGATTGGCCAACTGCGAAATTTGGAAATTTAGATTAATCGTCACTTTTTTGACTTGCCAATAATCCATTTTAATAAAATACATATTGGCCTCAACTGCATCACCAGACAGTGTCGTTGTTGAGTTTTGAAAAGGTTGCGTATAAGTTTGTAGATTATTTGCTGCCTGCCCACTGATAGGACAGCTTAGATTACTACCCATCCCAATTAATAAAGCGAGCATGCCTATTAACCAGAAGAACCACTTACTGATACCGTTTGGTTTTATACCACTTTGCTTGTTGATGAAAAACTTGTTCACGAACATACCCCACCATTCCATGTGCAGCCACTGCCAGCCACATCTGACTATAGACTAAGTACATAAAAACAATAATCATTAAATTGGCAATCGTCATTTCCCCTTTTTCCGTTGTAATTGTCACGAACGTACTGATTACAAATGTGATGATGGCCATTAGCCATAGTATATTGCTGAACCCTACCAAGTCGGAGTGTGCGATTCCAGCTACTGAAAGGACGAACATACTATCTGACAAAATCAGCGACGTCATTAATAAAAAGTAAATCGATAGAAAGTACAACAAGTCAAATCGAATTGGCCGCCCCGTTTTAGTGAAAAGTAGCCGTGCGTTTTTTAAAATGACATAAATATTGCCTTTGACCCACCGTGTCCGCTGATGAAACCACACATCTAAAGTTTGGGGTTCTTGTTCCCAGGTAACGGCTAGGGGTTGAAAGCGAATCCGATATCCCATTCGATAAACGCGAAAACTGATTTCCGTATCTTCCGCCAATGCTTTAACATCCCAACCACCAATTTTCTCAAGAATATCTCGCCGAATAACATAATTGGTCCCCGGGATCGTGCATAATTTAAACAACTTTTCCCGGCCCGCCTGAGCCATCCACTGAAATGATAGCGTCTCAATATTGATAAAGCGTGTCAGTATTGATGCATTCTTGTTCCGCGTACGAAATTTACCAATCACTGCCGCTAGCCGTTGATCACTCATTAACTCAGCCACCAAATACCGTAATGCCGTTCTTTGAGGTGTATTATCCGCATCATAAATCGAAATCAACGAACCACGTGCCTGTTTAAGGCCAATATTAAGCGCATTCGACTTTCCCTTACCACCATTAGTCTTATCAGTATTGATCACTTTCAAGTTTCGATGTGGATACAATGACTGCACTTCCGCCAGTAATTCAGCAGAATTATCATCCGAATTATCATTAATAATAATAATTTCATAACGATCCTTGGGATAATCAAAATTCAATAACGACTGTAACGTTTTGACGATTACAATACCCTCGTTATGCGCGGGCACCATAATTGAGACAAAGGGTACCTTTACCGGTAATTGAGGTTCAGGACGTCGCACCTTTTGTAAATAATTCACATAGCCCGCAATTGTTAAGACAACGTTCACGACTAGAATGCCCCAAATCGACAATACAGCCAAGAATAGAAAATAATCTAAAATACTAATATTAATTCCTCCCGTTATGATAGCAACGATGCCGTCCCCTACTTAGGTTTAAACATATTCAAATAAACCCGCCGACCAATCACAATAAACAAAACAAAAATTCCCAATGTCACCGAAAAGAAAATCAATAACACACTCCCCTGAGTTTTAAAGAACCGATTCATCCAGCTTTCTGCTGGTTTTACTGCAGCCAAGGTTGTCGTCGCTGGCGCATTATCAGTCACTTGTGTGGGCGCACCGTTTAACAAATACGTTCCACGCCGATAACTGATCGTCGCTGTTCCACTCTTGAGCATCGTCGTTGTCATTTGTTGTGCAGGGTCAAACCACTGATAGTTCATTCGGCTGAGTTGTCTAGTCAAATTGTGTAAACTCGTCTCACTATCTGGCATAGTCATTGTAAGTGCGGTGGGAATGGCAAAATTCAGCGCTAACTTACTGAGCTGATCACCAGATTTCAGCGTTTCAAAGGATTTAGCACTAACCCCATAAAAGGCCTGATCAAATACCGTTGCTTGATTATCTTGATGGGCATAAGTCGTCACCTTAGGATCGGGTAATAAGAGAACCTGATTCGCCTTAGTTAAAGCGTTCTGGCGGTAGACCCTGTCCTGGTTCCAATAAGCGGAAGCACTAATTCCAACTGGATAAACCTGATTCTGTGCTAACTGAATGACGTAACTGTCCATCAACTTGCTCAGTCCAGGACCGCTACTTGCCGTAACACCACCAACGACAGGTGTTTTTAAGAAAATAACCCCACCACGGTTTTCGATTAACCGTAAAACTTTGGCAAAGCGTTGATACGCTTTGAATTTGCCATTAGTGCCAACCGTTGTTGTGCTAACCGCAAATGGAATCCCTTGTTGATATAAGGTCGCACTGAGTTTATTCAACAAATTAAGATTAGAATACGGCGTTACCTTAGTAATCGTTAACAATGGTTGATAATGACTACGGGTACCGAATAATGTTGCCATTGTCTGAGTAGCTAACACTAAACTATAACCTCCAGTTGAAAGATAAGGTAGATAACCGTATCGACCAACGATGGTTCCATAAGGATATTCATGTTTTAGCGATGATTGTGCCCTCAAATAGCCGATTGTTTTGGCCTTAGCGGGTAACTTTGTGAGTGCCGTCATACTGCTCATAAATGGTAATAATTGGCGAACTTGTTGATCATTGCTCTGAAGAAAGAACTGTTGTTGGTAAACTTTGACCGGTTGGGCATTCAATTGTTGGGCCTCAATAGCGGTCAGATTTGTGCCAATATGCAGCTTCGTACCGCTGAACTGCTTACGATCCTTGATAAACGCTGCATTGTTGAGCTTAGTCTGCGGCCAGTTAATTAGCGTAATAACGCCTTGATAGTGTCGTAGTTCGCCAGCATGATAATCTTCGGCCGCCACCGTTTTGATGCTAATGTGTAGACCGGTCAGGATTCGTTGAATCATCGCGATTTTGGTTTGATCATTATTGGCCACATTCCGCGAATCATAAACCAGCATAACGTGTGTTGCTGATGTTTGAGCGTGGATCTCTGTCGGCAATAACCAGCTACAAAGTATAATGACACCCATGATTACCAACTGCCATAACCGCTTATGCATCTTGGTCCTCCTCTCGATAGGCATGCCACAAACGGTGATTTAAGGTATCCGAAATAAACAGCAAGACAATTAGATCAATGCTAACCGGAACCATAAATAAATGTTTTGCTAAGTCTGCATCACCATCACCAATGATTGAAATAATTGGCACAAAAATAAAAATCGACAAAAAACCTAATACTAAGAAAAACCGCAAGACGCCTTCGATTCGCTGCTGACGCAAATCATTATAAAAACCAACCAGATAAACCATCACTAACGCAACTACTAGAAGACAATTAAAGGCAAACTTTTGTGGAAAAAAAGCCCCGGCAATCTGACTATACGTTGTAAAGAATGTTAGTTGTTTTCCTGCGGGTGCTCCTGACGCTTGGGTGTAATCTCCAACCGCTTTAACTTGAGTAATCATGACATCGGCGGCGGCAAGATCCATCAATTTGCCAAACTGCTTCAGATGAGTCGCATAATACTTTAATACCCAACCAACTCCCAGCTTAGAAACCAAGTTTTTCTTAACATAAGAACCAGAAGCTTGAATCGTCGCAAACTGTTTAGCGTAGTAGTCTTGTGACTGCATTAAGGCATACTGCTCATCAATCCCATTCTGAGCAAGATCCTTACTAGGATCATCGGTTTGGGTCAAGATGCCGTGCGAAAAAGTCTGATAGGTATTGATATCCACAAAGTCTTGACCGATCAATTTATAGGTCAGTCCACCCGTGATCAAGATCATGACCATTCCCGCAAGCAAGTACACACGCATTGCGTTAAAGTGTGGCAAAAATAGTAACCCAATCGTCACGACCACAAAGCTCAATGCTAGCGGGGCGTTTTGTGACTTGTTAGTTATCAATAGAACTGTACAAACAAAATACAATGCAACGAGTGGCCACCGCCGCCGATATCGTTGTCGCGCTAGCAGTAAGACGGCTGAAAATGAGATTAAAGTTAGTCCTAACATTTGGGGCTCAGCAAAAAAAGAATTTAAATACAATGTAAATGAAGAATCACCAAATACTAGAACGACTAATCCCGCAATCAGATAATTTCGAAAACGCTTGGCAGGATACGTCAAAGCATCCGTCAATAAATAAATGCCACCCAGATAAGGAATCACATTCACAATACCCATAAACCGGATATCAAATACCGTCTTACTATAAAATAATTTATTGAGACCGATAGCCACTTTCACAAATAAGGGCTGAGATGAAAAGTTCACCGATCGATAGTCGTTGTAGTACTTCATCAAGCCAAATTTCTGCGTTACAAAATCAAAATAGTTGTAGTGCGTTCCCAGCAACTTATAAATACCATTGGTATACATCGCCCGATAAAAATCGCCATTATCAGCCAGTCCGTTAATGGGCGGTACAAATGCCACATAAGCAGCCAAACCAGCACAAAGTAAAGTTGCGAGTAGTGGGGGTGGCATTAGCTGTTGAAACAGCCGCGTTGCGCGCCAAAATTGTTGTTTTAACTTAGTCACAAAGATTACCTCAATCTCTAATTAAACGCTGCGTTTAGCGCCGTCAAATTACTATATGAATACACTTGCTTGGTTTTGACATCCCCAATACCACCGTTAATCGGCGAACTGTCTTGCTGTACCTGCAATCGCCAAACATTATTCATCGCAACTTGATAATGCTTTTCATCACCCAGCGTCGCAAAGATCGACGCCGCTAACGCATAGTTGGCCGCTGATTCACCACCAACACTCACCGTGCCCCTTGTCGTATAACCGTTTGCTAAATCACGGTGGGTGACCCGTTGAATCAGCCATCGCCGACTAGTCGCTTTTAGGTGACCAACTTCTGCTAAATGCAATAAGGTTTCCAAAGCCTCTGATGTATTCAGGTTACCATCACTATATTGGCTAGTGGTCCATTGGTAACTTTTTGCATACAAGGGAAAAACATCACCTAAATAACCGCCCTTAAGGACAATCAATTGCTTCTTATACGCACTCCGGCCCTTCTTAGTATCTTGTTCAAAATACTTAAGTGTTCGTAAATCAAAGTAAGCTAAACTGCCCGTCGTAGTTGCCTTACGCGCATGAACATCGTAATAATCGACCAGGTGCCCATCCTTGATTGTTGTATTGACCAGATTCTGATAACGTTGCGTGGCTTTCTGGCGATAATGATTAGTATGATGTGCTTGATCATAAGTAAGTAGCGCACGGATTATCCGTAAATCGTCCAACGTAGCGTTGACCGCATACCGCTTCTTGGTACGTGGATCATAACGATAACTGAACAACCCGTTTTCATTAAAGGTCGCTTTCGTCTGGCGATAGAATTGCCGAAATTGTGCCCATTGGCGAGTCGTAACCAGGTACTGTAGCCACATCCCCGATGACTCACTCAACATTTCATGACCAGTGGCCGTTGCAGTCGTCCGTTTACGCGTATCTAAATAGTTCGTATAAAGCCCTTGCTTCGTCAAAAGTCCTCGTTTAATAAATGCAGCTAGTTTTACCCGCCGTTGCTTTGACACCTTAGTCGCATAGGCCGTCGTCGTTACAAATCCACTTGGCGCATGTCGTGGTGTACTAACCGTAGTTTGTTTCCGACACCCACTGACAACTGCAGTCAGCATCACTAACACGACCAGCCACCCAAGGTAACGCAGACGTCCTGGACGTCTATTGTAAATCCTTGTCATTTTGCTTGGCCCAATCGCCATAGGCCGTAATTCGTGGGTGATTGCGGCCTGCCTGGCGTTCTTGTTCAATCGCTTGTTGGGCGACGAGGTTCAGATAATTGAAGGGTTCATCAAAATTAGGTGAGAATAACATATCCACAAATGCTAGATCATCGATGGTGTTTCCATTTTGAATCGCGATTGATAACGCATTAGCAGACTGTGCCACTTCATGCGCACTTAAGAACTGAGCACCGAGAATTTTACGATTTTCCGGATTATAAATTAATTCAATCATCAGTTTCGCCGTACTTGGCATGTAAGCTGGTCGCCAGTTGCCCTCATAAGTCACCCGTTCAGCTGGAATATGATTCAATTTCGCCATTGCCAGTGTTAACCCCGTGGTTGCCAGCGTGTGATCGAAGAGTTGCATGGCCGATGTCGCTTGAGTCCCCATATATCGTTGCTGGTTACCAAAAACATTGGCCCCCGCTAACGCACCCTGCCGAACCGCATTGGTTGCTAATGGCGTATAAGCCGAACGCCCAGTTGGGTTGAAGTTAACAACACAAGAATCACCAGCAGCGTAAATATCTGGGTCAGAGGTCTGAACGTAATCATTGATGATAATGGCACCGTGCTTATCCATCTCAACTTGACCGCGTAACAGTTCCGTATTGGGAACAAACCCAGTTCCGACAATTGCTAAATCAGCATTAAAATCGCCTTGATTGGTTTCAATGACAAGTTCACCATCATCATTACCAGTAAAGGCAGTTACTTGGTGATTCAATAGCACGTTCACGCCATGATCTTTTAATAGCTGAACTGCTTGGTCTGAAATTTCTTTACTAATGTAATTATTCAAAATTTGATCATGCGATTGGAATAACGTTACTTCATGATGTGTATTCGCATAACTTTCAGATAATTCGGTTCCAATATAACCCGCCCCAATGATTGCGATCCGCTGATTGTCTTGGGCTGTTTGGTAAATTTCCTGTGCTTGGCTGTAGGTCTTGCATAATAGGACCTTAGACTCATCGATTCCAAAAATCGGCGGGACCGCAACATTTGAACCAGTCGTCATAATCAATTTATCATAAGTATCGCCAAACACTTTTCCAGTAGTCATGTCAACCACTTGTAAGGTCTTCGACTGGGCGTCAATTTTTAACACGTTATGTTTGGTTCTGACCATTGCCCCCAACTTGGCTAACGTTTCTGGTGACGAATAGAACATATCCTCCAAGTGATTGACCTTTCCCCCGAGATAAAGGTAGATCCCACATGATAAGAATGAAATATTGTCATCACGCTCATAAATCGTGACCGTAGCCTCCGGATGATCCTTCAGAATTTGTGCAGCCGCAGCGGTCCCCGCATGCGTACATCCAACAATTACAATCTTCATTTCATTTTGCTCCCAATTATAATTTTATTTATTTAACCATAGGTATATTATAACCGCTTTACTGCGCAAATACATAACTCTAGTTAATATAAATACAGGTCATGATGAAACATAACTACTTTTAAAAACCAATCAGCGATACGCTGGCAAGCAGTTATTCTCACAATATCGTCCATACCAGCTTTGCCAGGTAACCACTAATTGACTTTTTACTCATTTTCAGAAAATTACCTTGTTCACCAAGCAGTTTAGCACAATCATCATTAGCCCAATTGATAATCGATACCATGCAAAAAAAGATGGTGTCAAACAGTTTCACTTATTCATTTTTTGGTATAGTATGTATTAGGAAGCATCAAATCGTGTTAATTCAAGTCTAAGGAGTTCCCTTATGTACCGCTATTTTATTCAGCCCCAGTTAGATAAATTTAATAATTCACTGATTGGCTACGAGATGCTGATTCGCTATCGTGAGACTGATCAGGACCGGTGGACCTTACCAGAAAGCTTCGATAATATTCCGATCGATGTACAAGTCAGCTTACTAAAGGCTACGGCTAGTGAGCTTGCATTAAAAATTGGGTCAGTATCAATTAACTTTAATCGCAAGCAATTTTTAAATGATGATATTGCTGCCGCAGTCATTGATGCTCAGAAAAAGCTATTCCCGGTTCATGTTATCGTCGAAGTCACAGAAGAACCCGGTGAAGATACGTTTACACTGGCGGCGATGCAACAACAAATTGATAAGTACAAGGCTAACGGCCTACAATTTAGCATTGATGACGTTGGCACGGGAATCAACGTTTACGACCACATTAAACCGCTACTCGAATCGGCCGAAGAAATCAAATTCGCCATGCAAAACTTTCGGGCCGAAGATCGTGAAAACGAGATTCCCATTCAATTAAAATTCTGGCGCGACATTGCGGTACAACATGATATCCGGTTAATTCTAGAGGGTGTTGAAAACGATGCCGAAGATCAAATGGCGAATGACTTAAATATTTCACTACGCCAAGGTTATTATTATGGCAAGCCCCATTTATTCAAATTAAAAGCCGACCACTAGGTGCCAGCTTAATTAGTGAATCGCAATTATTCAGCAGTTAACTAAAAACAACCGTGAAATCTTAATAGATTTCACGGTTGTTTTAATTAATCAAGTATTATTTAGTTGGTTTCTTCGTTGTTTTAGGAGCGGCGCTATCTTCTTTAGATAACTTAGCACCAAGATCCTTGATGTAAGTCCGCAAGTCAGCCTTAACATCCGGATGAGTTAACCCGTATTCGATCGTCGTCTTCAAGTAGCCAAACTTGTAGCCAACATCGTGCCGAGTCCCCTTGAATTCATGGGCAAAGACCCGCTGAGTCTTGTTCAACGTATCAATGGCATCCGTCAATTGAATTTCGTCACCCTTACCAGGTTTTTGGTTTTCAAGAACATCAAAAATTTCTGGTGTTAATAAGTAACGACCAATGATAGCAAGATCACTAGGCGCGTCTTCAGGTGATGGCTTTTCAACAAAGTTATTAACGTTGTATAGGCCCGGTTCCTTTTCACTTTCAGGATTGATAACCCCATACTTAGAAACTTCCTCATGAGGAACCTTCATAACAGCTAACGTTGACGCATGTGTCTTGTCATAGCTATTCATTAACTGTTTGGTTAACGGTACTTTGTCTTCCATTAAATCATCACCAAGCATGACGACGAAAGGTTCGTCACCAACGAAAGCTTTAGCCGTTAAAACGGCATCGCCCAAACCACGTGGGTGTGATTGCCGGATAAAGTACAAGTTAATGTCTGTGGTTTCTTGAACCAGCTTGAGCATTTCTTCCTTGTGCTTAGCCCGTAAGTTATCCTCTAATTCTGGGTTAGAATCATAGTAATCTTCAATACTACGCTTGCTCTTACCCGTGACGATAACAATGTCTTCGATCCCCGATTTACGAGCTTCGTCAACAATGAACTGAATCGTTGGTTTATCAACGATTGGTAACATTTCTTTAGGCATCGCCTTAGTAGCAGGCAAAAACCGTGTTCCTAATCCGGCCGCTGGGATAACGGCTTTTCTAACTTTTGACATGTGATAAATCCTCCTAAAAATAGTGAAATTAGTTTGGAAATTCCTACTGAATCTCAGGTTTCCCCTCGCGCCGCATCAATTGTGGAATGACTTCCTTAATGTCGGCACTCTTATATAATACATCATAAATCGCTTCAGTGATGGGCATTTCGATATTTTGTTGCTGTGCAAGCTCGTAAGCGGCTTTAGTTGACGGGATACCTTCAATAACCATGCCCATGGTATCAATCACCGTCTTGAGGTCCTGACCAGCACCTAACTCATTACCAGCGCGCCAGTTACGCGAATGGACACTAGTTGCCGTAACAATTAAATCGCCAACACCGGATAAACCGATAAATGTCAACGGCTCTGCGCCCAACGCCACTCCGAGCCGACTGATTTCAGCTAAACCACGAGTCATTAAGGCTGCCTTGGCGTCATCACCATAGCCCAGGCCGTGTAGCGCACCAGCACCCAGGGCAATGATATTTTTGAGCGCCGCACCTAGTTCAACACCAACCACGTCGGTATTCGTGTAAATGCGGAAATAGTCATTCATGAAGAGTTGCTGTACTAATTCGGCTGCAGATTCATCGGCGCTAGCCGCCGTAATCAACGTAATATCGTGGCGGGCCACTTCTTCAGCATGACTAGGGCCCGATAAGACAACGATCGCTTGTCGTAATTCGGCGGGAATTTCTTCTGCCAAAACTTGCGACAGCCGCTTGTGTGTCTCTTGTTCGAGTCCCTTGCTAGCATGCACAATAATCGGCCGCTGATGGGTCTTGGCAAGCACGGCAGTCACTTGTTGGGCCACTTCGCGAATCGCTTTGGTTGGTACGACAAACAAGATTACATCCGCACCATCAATCGCCTGTGTTAGATTAGAATAAGCGGTCAACGTTTCTGAATATTTAAAATCAGGAACGTATCGCTCATTCGTGTGTTGCTCATTTAATTCTGTGACTTGGGCCGGTGAGTACGACCAGAGCCGCACTGAGTGGCCATTTTCATCCAACAGATTTGCCAAAATGCTACCCCATGAGCCAGCACCTAAAACGGCAATTTTTTTCATCATTCAAATAACCCTCTAATCTACTTATTTTCTGCGACAACCTTTTGACCAGAACCAGCTAAATACCAACGATTATTCGGATTGTGACGCCGGCGCCAGATCATTAAGCCAATGCTACCAAAGAACAGTACCACTGACAACGCTTGTGAGACCCGAATAACGTTAAATAACATGAGCGAGTCAGTCCGCATCCCTTCTGTGAAGAAGCGACCAAAGGCGTACCAAGCAACATAAGTCAAGAAGACATCACCCTGCTTATACCAATGTGTGCGATGACGCGTGAGCATCAGTAAGGCAAATCCTAATAGATCCCATACCGACTCATACAAGAATGTTGGTTGCCGATACGCGCCACGGATATACATCTGGTTAATCAGCCAATCAGGTAAGTGCAAGCCTTGTAAGAAACTCAGACTAGTCACTCGACCAAAAGCCTCCTGATTCATAAAGTTACCCCAGCGACCAATACCTTGGCCCATGATCACCGTTGGTGCGGCAATATCAAGCATTAGCCAAGTTGGGATAAAGCGTGACCGACAGAATAAAATGACCACAATTCCGGCGCCAATCAAGCCACCATAGATGGCAATTCCACCATCCCAGATACGGATGATTTCACCGGGATTCTGACGATAATATGACCACTGGAAAATCACATAGTAAGTCCGCGCCGCAATTAAAGTAAACGGAAGTGCCCATAAAATCATATCGTAAATGTCATCGGGCCGAACACCCCGTCGCTGACCTTCACGTACTGCTAGTGCAACCGCAATGACGACGGCACTAGCAATAATGACGCCGTACCAATGGACCTGAATTGGTCCTAACCGCAGTGCAATTGGGTTAAGTGCCCCTAAAACGGTATTCACGCTACTGCCATCTCCTTATTACTTGTGAGAATCATGCACGGAATTCGTTTTGATCAACTTGTTCAAGTTATCGTCAAAGACCTTGGTCGCATCGTAGCCCATGCTCTCGGCCCGAAAGTTCATGGCCGCTGCTTCGATAATGATTGCTAGGTTACGTCCAGTCTTAACTGGAATCGAGATTTCAGGAACTTCAACATCAAAGAATTTCCGGTTCTGTTCTCCATTTCCTAGTCTATCAAATTGCTTATCAGGCGTCCAATTCTCAAGGTGCACGATAAGGTCAATGTCGGTATCTTGACGAACAGCCCCAGCGCCAAAAAGATTCATAACATCAATAATTCCGATACCTCGAATCTCCAATAAGTGATTCAAGATTGCGGGTGCTTCACCGACAAGCGTTTGTTCATCCTGTTGATAGACATCGACCCGGTCATCAGCAATCAAACGATGCCCCCGTTTGACTAATTCCAGGGCCGTTTCACTCTTCCCAACACCGGAATCACCAGTAATCAGCACACCTAATCCATAGATGTCAACTAATACCCCGTGGACAGATTGTCGTTCAGCTAATTTACCTTCCAAGTAATTCGTCATATTACTTAGAATCCGTGATGATGTCATTTTCGTTCCTAAAATCGGCACGCCATTTTCCTCACCGGCTTGCACGAGTTCTTCTGGAACGGGTAACCCCGTTGAAATGACGAACGCGGGTGTGGTTAACTGACACATCTTACGAAAAATCATCAGTCGTTCATCATGACTCATATTTTTCGAATAAGCGGTTTCAGTTTTACCTAGCAATTGCACTCGTTCACGAGGATAGTAGTTGAAGTAACCGGTCAACGCCAGCCCCGGACGTGAAATGTCGCTCGTTGTAATATCTTTCTTTTCTAATAAGTCAGCGCCATGATACACATCCAGGCGCGTATTTTTCACCAAATCGGCAACGGTTACACTTCCTGCCAAAAGAATCCCTCCTAATTGTTCCACTAATAAAAAAGTGTGGCCCGCGTTGTCCAGTCGCGCCATTACGCTACCCTTTCAAGCGGCCACACTTTTATGACTGAAAACGGATTATTTCTATCTTCTAATCTTAGCACTTTAAAGCGCTTTATTCACCATCAACGCCGTCTTTCGCGAAAAAGTTGGAAACAATCACGTTAGCAATTGACATGAGAATCGAAACAACCATCGCCATGCCAAAACTCGAAAAGCCGAAATTGGCCTTACCCACAACGTAGGATGTCATCTGAAGCATAAAACCATTGATGACAATACTGAATAGCCCGAGTGTCAATAACGTAATCGGTAACGATAATAACAGCAAAAACGGCTTAATAGCGGCGTTTAAAATTGCAAGCACAAAACTGGCAATTAAAGCCATCCACACACTTGCAACGTGAAAACTGCTCTGAAAAAAGCCAGCAATCGCAATAAATAAGATTGTATTGATTAAAATTCGTTTCCAAAAGCCCACTGTATAATCACTCCATTAATCTTAGTGACGCGGATCATCCTCTTCATGAACGTTATGAATCTCTTTGCGCCCATGCGCTTGCGGTTTAGCTTGAATACCGGTACTTTGCCGCATCTGTTCGAAGAAACCCGTATTGTCTGGTTTACTTGGGATAATTGTCATTAATACTAAGTATACCAAAACACCAAAGCCATGGGTAACCAAGGTTAAAATAACGTAGAGTACTCGTAGAATCGTTGCATTCCAGTTCAAATATTCAGCAATGCCCCCGAGGACGCCGGCGAAAACGCGATTATTAGATTTAGTTAACTTTTGTTTTGTATTTGATTTCATCGTTAGACGCTCCTTATCAGTTTATCTAACCATATCTTACTAATTGTAAAAGCCGGTTGCAAACTAGACGACCGGCTTTAAGCAATTATTTATGATTAGTTACACTAAATTAGAACTTTCTGGATTCAATTCGATAATCTCACCAGTATTCAAATACACGATCCACTCACCAATATTAGTTACTAACGCCCCGATGCGCATTAGGTAAGTTGCAACATTCAGGTAATCCGTGGAACCGATGACCGTCTCAGGATGGCGCTCCATCTTGGAGATCCCCTTCTCATTAATACGATCATACATCTCCCCGACTTTTGCGTCTTTAGCTGCGACCCGGCGTGCTTCCTGATCATCACTTTTGACGTAAGCTGCCAACATCTCTTCGACCATCTTTCGCACGCGATTCCCCATTTCTGATAACGCTGCTTCAATTTCAGGGACGCGCACATTTCCTTTGACCCGAATCGTAGCGTGAGCAATATTACGTGCATAATCGGCCATCCGTTCCAATTCAGAGACGGCTTTCAAAATGGTGACAATTTCTCGCAAATCAGAAGTGACGGGTTGGTATAACGCAATCATCTCAAATGATTTCTGTTCTAGTTCAACTTCCCGTTGGTTGATTTTAGCATCATTATCAATGATTTCTTGTGCGAGGTCGCGGTCATGGTCGATAAACGCCTTGACTGCCTTTTCAATCGTCTCGCTAACCATCATTCCCATTTCAGTGAAGTTTGCATCAATATCGTTTAGTTCATCATCAAAAAGTCGTCGCATGTTTTTTTCCTCCTAACCAAATCGTCCTGAAATATAGTCATTGGTTTCCTGTTTAACTGGATTCATGAAAATCTGTTTCGTGTCGTTGACCTCAATTAATTCACCATTCAGGAAAAACGCCGTTCGGTCAGAAATTCGTGACGCCTGTTGCATGTTATGCGTAACAGTTATGATAGTGTAATCCTGGCGCAAATTCAATAGGGTTTCTTCAATCATCCGACTCGATATCGGATCAAGTGCACTAGTGGCCTCGTCTAAAAGGATAATATCAGGTTCGACGGCTAGGACGCGTGCGATACAAACCCGTTGTTGTTGCCCACCAGACAATGATAGCGCATTGGCATGCAACCGGTCCTTAACTTCATCCCAAATTGCAGCCTGCTTCAGACTTTTTTCTACCGCCGCGTCTAAGCGTTCTTTATCATGGACTCCTGCCAACCGTAACCCGTAAATGACATTCTCATAAATTGAGAATGGAAAGGGATTCGGCTGTTGAAACACCATGCCGATTTCTTTACGCAATTGAACCGTATCGGTCGTGGGCGCATAAATATTGTGACCATTGAAGTTCACCTCACCCGTGATCGTTACATTAGGAATCAGATCGTTCATCCGGTTCAAGCAACGTAAAAAGGTGGATTTACCACAGCCAGAGGGCCCAATCAAAGCCGTGATTCCTTTATCATCAAAATCAATGTTAATTCCTTTGAGGGCCTCTTTTTTACCATAAAATAATGATAAGTTCTCGGTCGTTAAAATTGTACTCATGAACGGTCCTCCTATCCAAAGTTTCCGGAAATATAGTCATTCGTCAGATCAACCTGAGGATTGGTAAAAATCTCACCGGTCTCTGAGTATTCTAGGACTTTGCCGAGGTTAAAGAACGCGGTATAGTCGCTAATTCGAGATGCTTGTTGCATATTATGCGTCACAATAATAATGGTATAATTCTGCTTTAGTTCTAACAAAGTATCTTCAATTTGACTTGTCGATACTGGATCCAAAGCACTCGCTGGTTCATCGAGCAGTAAAATGTCTGGCTTGATTGCAATTGCCCGAGCAATACAGAGTCGTTGTTGCTGCCCGCCAGACAGAGCTAACGCACTTTTATTTAAGTCATCTTTAACTTGGTCCCACATCGCCGCTTGCCGTAAAGACCGTTCAACAATTTCATCCAAGTCTTGTTTCTTGTTCATTCCGCGCTGGCGGAGTGCAAAAGCAATATTCTCATAGATTGATTTGGCAAACGGATTAGGCCGTTGAAACACCATGCCAATGTGCCGGCGCATCTCATAGACATCAATATCATTACTGTTAATATCTAAGCCGCGATACATAATTTTGCCCTTAACCGTTGCAATACGGTCATTCATTCGGTTTAGCGAACGCAAGTAGGTTGACTTTCCGGAACCGGATGGGCCAATCAACGCACTAATCTTATAACGTTCAAACTGTAAATCGCCCTCTGAAATAGCCTCGGATTTACCATAAAAGACGTGTAAATCCTCAGTTGAAAGCGCGATTTCATGATCTTTAGGATCAAACGCCATGATGTTACGTTGTGTCGTCGTCATTGTGTTATCTGCCATCAAAACGGCCTCCTTTATTCAGCGGTTAAGTGTTTGTACAAGCGTTTGCCAAGCCAACGAGCTAAGAAGTTAAAGAGCAATACCGCAATAATTAATACGGCTGAAGCTCCCGCCGAAACGGCTTTCGCGTCCGGCATAATTCCTTCTGAGTTGATCTTCCAAATATGAACGGCCAACGTTTCGGCTGGACGTAGTGGACTGAGTGGACTACTGATATCAAATGGATTCCAGTTACCAAAGTCCAAGGCTGGTGCACTTTGACCCGCAGTGTAGATTAAAGCTGCGGCTTCACCAAAGATCCGCCCGGCACTCAAGACGACCCCCGTTAAAATGCTTGGTAAGGCAGCGGGAACTACGATCTTCGTCACTGTCTCCCAACGTGATAGCCCTAACGCGTAGCCGGCCTCCCGTTGATTATCTGAGATATTGGCGAGTGCTTCCTCAATACTCCGGGTTAAAATCGGTAAGTTAAACACGGTCAGCGCAAACGCCCCGGAAAGAATCGAGAAGCCTAACTTGAACTGCACTACAAAAAACAAGTATCCGAACAGCCCCACGACTACGGATGGCAATGAACTCAGAATTTCAATGGTCGTCCGAATCAGGCCAGTCACCGTATTTTGCGGCGCATATTCATTTAGATAGATCCCCGCACCCAGTGAAATCGGTAATGAAATCAATAACGCTAAAAATAGTAAGTAGAAGGAGTTAAACAACTGAATGCCAATCCCACCACCCGCTTCAAAAGCCAGGGCCGGCGACGTTAAAAAATGCCACGAAATTTTGGGCACCCCTTGGATCAGAATGTATCCCAATAGGGCAACTAAGATGATGACCACAAAGGCTGCGACGCCGTATAGCACGCCAGTGGCAATTTTATCGATGCGTTTAGCGTTCATGGTTTAATTTCCCCTTTCGACCAATGTAGCGAATGACTAAGTTAAAGACTAAGGACATCAATAACAGGATCATGGCTAATGACCACAATGCATTATTTTGTAATGAACCCATGACAGTGTTCCCGATTCCCATCGTCAAGATACTTGTCAAAGTTGCGGCTGGTGAAACTAGGTTATGCGGCAACAACGTCGCGTTCCCAATCACCATTTGGACCGCCAGAGCTTCCCCAAAGGCGCGGGCCATCCCAAATACGACGGCAGTCAGCATGCCAGGAATGGCTGCCCGCAGGACGACTTTATAAATTGTTTGCCAGCGCGTCGCCCCTAGAGCTAGCGAGGCTTCTCGGTAATAACGGGGTACCGAATTCAGCGCATCCGCCGTCATTGACGTCACGGTCGGTAAGATCATGACAAATAGCACAAAGGTCCCAGAAAGAATCCCGTAGCCACTCCCCCCAAACGTATTACGAACAAACGGTACGACAACTTGTAGCCCGATAAATCCATACACTACGGATGGAATACCAACTAATAGTTCCGTAACTGGCCGGAGAATCTTCGCCCCCCGCCGTGGTGAAATTTCGGTCATAAAGACCGCCGTCCCGATAGCAAACGGTGTGGCAATTAAGGCCGAAAGAATCGTAATCAAAAACGACCCAACAATCATCGGTAGTGCCCCCACAGCTGGTTGCCCATTCGTTCCGACTGTTCCGGGGTTCCACTGCGTCCCACTCAGAAATTGCCATAGATTAATGTGATTTTGAAAAAAGGTTGCTAACCCCCGTGATGCAACAAAGTAGAAAATCAAAAAGACAATCCCGACAATTAGCGCTAGACAAACTAGACTAATGGCCTTACCACGCCGTTCAATTTTACTAGCAACTGATTTTTTTAATAAGCTTTCTCGAATTTTATCCATGCGCTCTCCCTCATTTCATAACTGAAACTTTACCGGCCGCATTCCGCTGTACTTGCATGTCATGGACCGAAATATAACCTAACTGCTTGACTAACTTCTGCTGAACAGCGGTTGATAAAATGTAATCAATAAATTTTTTGGTTAACTGATTGGGGTGCTTCCCCGTATATAAATGTTCGTAGGACCAGATGTACCAGCGATTATTCCGCACATTTTTTTCGGTTGGCCGAATACCATCAACATTGACGGTCTGGACTGAGTTGTCTAAGTAAGAAAAAGCCACATAACTAATTGCGCCAGGTGTACTAGCAACAATTGACCGAGCTAATCCTGACGAATCTTGTTCTTGGGAATCAACACTCTGATTACCCTTTAAGGCGTATCGCTCAAATGTCTTCCGGGTTCCGGAGCCTTGAGCACGGTTAATTAACGTAATCGGTAAATTACGTCCACCAACTTCACGCCAATTCGTGACCTTGCCAGTAAAAATCTGAATGAGTTGCTGCTGCGTCAAATTGGTAATGCCCGCCTTTTTATTAACGATGGGGGCAATACCGACGACGGCTACCCGGTGATCAATTAACTTGCTCGCTGTAATGCCAGACTGTTCTTCGGCAAAAATATCAGAATTACCGATTGCCACGGCCCCCGCCTGAATTTGACTGAGTCCCGTTCCAGAGCCACCACCCTGCACATTGATAAACACACCGGTATGGTTGCTGCTGTATTGTTCACCGGCTGCTTCAACCAGTGGCTGTAAGGCCGTTGATCCAACCGCGGTAATTGATTCACTGGCACTAGTTCGATCACGATGTGTGTACCCTAATCCAACTAGTCCAATGATCGCGATTAACACGATTAATTGGATGACCCGACTTTTTCTCATAACTATATACCTCCTACCCATTGCTCATATTCAATAATACAAAGTTTGTGTAAATGCTTTATATGAGTTTTGTAAAGATTGTGTAAACGTCGATATATTTTTAATTATTACCGGCTTTTAGCCCCCAATATGAAAGGAAAATTAAAAAAGTGCACAAAAAAACGATTTTCAAGGTTTACATTTACCTTAAAAATCGTTATCAATTCGTCTGGCTTAATTACGACACATTCAATTCTCAACTAATGACATCTTTTGACTCAGCAATACAACTCATACCGTCACCACGTCATCATTTGATAGACCACCAGTTACAATCAGAACTGTCCGTATGCTTAACGCCTTACTACTGCTCGGAAGCACTCGCAGCTAGTGGCAATGTAACTGTCATAGTTGTCCCAACGCCCCGTTGACTGACAACGTCGATTGTTCCGTGCATTGCGTTGACCAATTCTTGAACAATCGCTAATCCGAGTCCAGTCCCACTCACAAGTTGCTGTGAACGTGACGGACTCGCCCGATAGAAGCGTTCAAAAATACGCTGTTGATCATCGGCACTGATACCAATGCCCGTATCTTTAACTATCAGCGACCACGTTTGATGACTGACCATGGTGGCAATCGTCACGCTACCATGAGGTCGATTATACTTGATTGCATTCGTTAACAGATTTTTGATGATCTGACTCAACTTCTGTGAATCGCTCGTTATCATTAGATCAGCATCGACTTGGTTATTGATCGTTAAGTGCTGACGTTCGATTGCCTGCTGAACTACAGCCAGTTCCTGTTCGATCAATGGTCGAACAGCAAGCGGAGCTAAGGTTAACATCGTCGTATTCTGAGCACGAATTCGCGATAGCGACAGAACATCCTGAATGAGATCAATCAACCGTTGACTTTCATCCGCAATAATATGCAAGAATTGGTCAAGCGTGTCCGGATCATCCTTGGCACCACTTAACAACGTTTCAGTGAAACCGGAAATGGCTGTAATCGGCGTCTTCAACTCGTGGCTAGCGTTGCTGACAAAATCATCCTGCATTTGTTCAATCATATAGACTTCAGTGATATCATACAACATCAGGACAATTTGAAATTGTGAACGATTGCCTTGGATATAAACGGTTGAAGCCTCGACAACCTGCGTGTTAGGCGCTGGGGTCAGCGTAATCGTTGCCCGTTGATTTTTGCCACTAGTAATCGTATCTTCAATCAATTTAGTCAACGCGTACAGCTGAATATCCTTGGTATAAATGTGGGCCACCGTATTAACCGAGACTTGCAATAGTTCACTCATCGCCGGATTAGACAGTTGAACCTGTCGCCGGTGGTCAATGACCATCACTCCCACAGGCAAGTACCGCATAATCATCATTAACTCTTTTTCTTGTAGTTCCGCACGGCGCGTCTGACTTTTTTGATAACTCTCTAACTGGTTGACCGCTTGTGCTAGGCTGTATAAGGGGTCCGATTGTGGCAATAAGATATGTGGTGGAAATTGCTGGCTACTCATCTGACGAAGCTTAGCTTCCATACGGTCGATCGTGCGCTGCCGTTCACTTTGTTGCCGCCAAGCGATCAAGCCCTCGATTACTGCCAAAACCAGCCAAGCACCAACTAAACAACCGACTAGGCGCCAGGACCACTTAATTGGCGAAAAGTGCTGCAACACGACCAACACGATCAGAACCAGTAACACATTTTCCATGAGCAATAACCGTGTCGTCTGTTGCCAGCGATTATGCATGGCCGTCACCCACAAATTCGTAGCCAAAACCCCGGACCGTCCTGATCAACCGTGGCTGCTTGGGATCTGCTTCAATCTTTTCACGTAAATGTGAGATGTGAATATCAACGATCCGCGTCTCACTAGCATAGTCGTAGCCCCAGACGTGATTTAAAATCGCATCACGACTGAGAACCCGACCTTCTCGTTCAACAAAATACACAAGTAATTCAAATTCCTTTGGTGTCAAGCTGATATTTTTCCCGTTGCGCGCGACTCGGTATTTGTTTTGATCAATCTGTAAATCACCAACAAGCATTACCGCACGATTAGCAGGCGGCATGGGTGCCGGTGGTGTCACGGGCTCGTCCGGCGTTGTCCGCCGAATAACTGCTTTGATCCGAGCGAGCACTTCGCGGGGTGAAAACGGCTTGGTTATATAATCGTCCGCACCTAATTCCAAGCCGAACACTTTATCAAACTCATCATTTTTAGCCGTCACAATAATAATAGGCGTCTGAACCTTTTCTTGTCGTAACTTTTTTGTTACTTCCATTCCATCGAGTTTCGGCAACATCAAATCTAACAAAATACATGTAAATGATTGGGCCAGGCCTAATGACAACGCGTCCGCACCATCCGTCGCCGTCACAACTTCGTACCCCGCCTGCTTCAAGTTATATGATAATAACGTGACGATAGCTGGTTCGTCGTCTACCACTAAAATCTTATCCATGGTCATTAATCCTCCTGATCAGTGAATAACACAATTCCTAACTCGTGTGGGGCGCCATTATAGATCGCCGTTTCGGTAATAATTAATTCCTGTTGCCGATTGCGCACTTTGAGGTGAACATACGTCGGACTTTTCAGTAGGGCCGCGTAAAATTCAGCTTCCGTATTAACTGGTTGCCGGTTACATTCCAAGATAATATCTCCTAAATCGAGATTTAATTTATCCGCGGGCGTGTGGGGGCGTAACCCAATCACCCGCACACCTTGTTCAGTATCAGAATATCGAAACTGTTGGTGTCGATCATGATAACGGTGCTGTGCTAAGATTCCCCAAGTTAGCACAACGATTAATCCCATCAATGCTAGCAACCACTGCGGGCTGAGCACTGCAAAACGGGCAATGATTGCAACCAAAACACTCGCGAGTGTTACCCAACCATAGCGGGCCGCTAACTGCCGCCATGCAATTTGTGGCAGCTGCTTATAAACGCGAACACTCGTCCCAACTAATAAAGGCAACAATAAAATGCTGAAGGAGCGCTCGCCAACCATAAACACAGGCCACCAACTGATAGTTGCGTGTAACCAATCACCGGGGACCAGTACCCCAACTGGTAAGACCAACAATTGTTGCCACTGGTAACGAACAAGTCGCTTTCCACGTTGGTCGGGCTGTAGTTGCGGTGAACGGCCCTCATAATCATAGTGTCGTAACAAGACCGCCGTAGCCGCCAGCACGATGGCTAATAACAATAGTCCGTTCACCACCAAATTGCCACTCATACTGGTCATGGCAACACCGTGCCGTTGTAAAGCGCCCCCCACCGTCGTTAATTCCGGGCTCATAATCCAATAAACTAACCAGCTGAGGCCAAAAGCGGTCACTGGTACCAGTGCACCAGGAATAATGATCAAGCTAATGGCCGCCACTACTTCGTATATAACCACCCAGATGGGGGCCACCACTAGTCCCAATGCCAAGCTAATAATTGTCATTAGAACTCCTAGTAAACAGCCATCCACTAAAAAGTGGTGGACTTCAACTAATTGTGGGTTGATAGCACTCTGAAAATGCTGCCGTTCACTCTTCACCCGCCGTTTAGCGGTTAAATAACTACGCAGCAATCCTAACCAAACTAGCGGTTGTAAAAGAAACAATTCAAAAATCTTTAATACCTGCATGTGCGTGACCCCTAACGTTAAACTCTGAAGTTAGTATAGCATTTTTGCCCAAGGAGACCAACGCCGTTTCAATTCCGTCAGTCCTGCTATTACCGCTTTAATATCTCTATATTATAAGACTAGTAGCCAAAAAAATACTAAGACGACCTGCGCAATGATAGGTCACCTTAGTATTTGTGCAATCTATTGCGGATTACGTTGGGCTAATTTCCATTGTAAGTAAGCATCCATAAACGGATCAAGATCACCATCCATGACAGCCTGCCCATCATGTGATTCATAATTAGTCCGGTGATCCTTGACCATCGTATACGGATGAAAAACGTAGGAGCGAATTTGTGAGCCCCACCCAATGTCCATTTGCTCACCTTGGATGGCCGCCCGTTCCTTAGCCTTCTTCTCTTCTTCACGTTCGTACAACTTCGCTCGTAACATGTTCAATGCTGTTTGTCGGTTCTGTAATTGTGACCGTTGCGCTTGACTGGCAACGACAATTCCCGTTGGCACGTGGGTAATCCGAACCGCTGAAGAAGTCTTATTGACATGTTGTCCACCGGCCCCACTGGCTCGATAAACGTCAATCTTCAAATCTTCAGGTCGAATATCAACATCCACGGTATCATCTAACTCAGGCATCACATCAACACTCGCAAAAGATGTGTGGCGCCGACCAGCCGCATCGAACGGCGAAATCCGAACAAGACGATGAACCCCTTTTTCTGACCGCAAATAACCGTAAGCATTGTGGCCGCTAATTAATAAAGTCACACTCTTAATGCCTGCCTCATCACCAGCTTGGTAGTCAACAGTCTCGACTTTGAAATTGTGACTCGCAGCCCAGCGCGTGTACATTCTTAGTAGCATCGCACCCCAATCTTGGGATTCGGTCCCACCAGCTCCAGGATGGATTTCTAAAATAGCGTTATTGCGGTCGTACGGACCGTCCAAAAGTAAGTTGAGCCGGTACTGTTGTAAATCATGTTCAGCGTGCTGAAAGTCCGTTTCAAACTCAGCCTGCATCTCAGCATCGGGTTCCTCACTCAGTAACTCATAAGCGACTGCCAAGTCACCGACTTCATCAGCTAATTGCTTAAACGTATCATACTTTCCTTTCAACACGTTATTCTCATCGATGACTTTCTGGGCGGCAGCCTGGTCGTCCCAAAAACCGGGTTCGGCCATTCGAGCTTCATTTTCTTGAATGCTTTCGTTCAAAGCATCTAAGTCAAAGCGACCCCCTAAAGTCGTCGACAGCACTTTGCATTTCTTCAATCAGGTGTTTATATTCACTTAATTCCACAAAGGACCCTTCTTTCAACTTATTTATTAATTATTTAATATCTGGTTTAACTGTAAAACGAGCCTAAGACCTTAGTCTTAGACTCGCTAGCACTAACGTTAAATTTTAACGTTGAATATTTTGGCGAATTTCAGACTTCATGAAGAGTCGCGTCGTATCATAATCAATATCCGCAACCATTTCTTCAAACATCTGGTAACCGTCTCGTTGATATTCAACTAACGGATTCAATTGACCATAGCCCCGTAAACCGATCGATTGCCGTAATTGATCCATCGCATCAATGTGATCCGTCCAATGAGAATCGACCACTCGCAGAATAACGACTTTTTCAAATTCTAGCATCTGACCCGCATCGTAAAGCTGTTTAGCCTTGTCCGCATAAATCTTATCGACCCGGTCCATCAAGTAAGCTTCAACCTCTGCTGGCGACTTACCTTTCAAGTCAGCCACACTAATTGAATCTTCCTTCACCATAGCAGCTTGGGCAAAGTCAACAACTGCATCTAAATCCCAGTCCTTGGCATCGCCTTGCATGTGTAACTGAACGGTCCGTTCAACGGTCCGCTTGATCATTGGCATGATAACGGGCTTCAAAGATTTTTCTTCCATAATGACTTGTTGCCGCTCGCCGTAAATCACTTCACGTTGAGCCCGCATAACATCATCATATTGTAAAACGTTCTTCCGGGAGTCATAGTTGTTCCCTTCAACCCGTTTTTGAGCGGACTCAACCTGTCGAGTAATCATCCGTGATTGAATAACCGCATCATCATCTTCAACATTCATCCGTTGCAGGAAGTTCTTGATTCGTTCTGAACCGAACCGTAGCATCAAATCGTCTTCAAGTGAGAGGTAGAATTGTGACATACCAGGATCACCTTGTCGACCAGCACGGCCCCGCAATTGGTTATCAATCCGGCGGGACTCATGACGTTCAGTCCCAATAACGGCGAGCCCCCCGACTTCTTTGACACCAGGTCCCAACTTGATATCGGTCCCCCGACCAGCCATGTTGGTGGCAATGGTAACCGCACCACGTTGACCGGCGTTTGCAACAATGTCAGCTTCCTTCGCATGGTTCTTGGCGTTCAAGACCACGTGCGGAATGTTTTCCTCATCCAAGCGATGCGACAAGTATTCTGACGTTTCCACGGCAACGGTCCCAATTAACATTGGTTGGCCCTTTTCATGGAGTTGTTTGATTTCTTTAACGACCGCGTTGAATTTGCTTTGTAACGTTGGGTAAAGCAAATCTGAACGGTCATCACGAATCATCGGGCGGTTTGTTGGAATCGTAATAACTTCCATGTTATAGATTTCGCGGAATTCTTCTTGTTCCGTCTTGGCCGTCCCAGTCATCCCAGATAACTTTTTGTACATCCGGAATAAGTTTTGGTACGTGATATTCGCCATCGTCTTGGTTTCTTCTTGAATCTCAACGTGTTCCTTAGCTTCAATTGCTTGGTGTAACCCGTCTGAGAAGCGCCGACCATCCATGATCCGCCCCGTAAAGGAATCAACGATCAACGCCTGACCGTCTGAAATCACGTAGTCTTTATCTTTCAACATGATGTAGTTCGCACGCAAAGCTTCATCCAAGTAATGGTTCAACGCCGTATTATCAGTATCGTAAAGGTTTTCCAAGCCAAAGTATTTTTCAGCCTTCCGAATCCCTTCGTCTAATAATGCGACCGTCTTAGATTCCAAGTCAACCTTGTAATCTTCATCCTTCGTCAACGTCTTAGCAAAACGGTCAGCCCGCTTATACATTCCCGTTGTACCTTCTGATTGACCAGAAATGATCAACGGTGTCCGGGCTTCATCAATTAAGATTGAGTCAACTTCATCAATGATGGCAAAATTAAGTGGTCGTTGCACCATGTCTTCACGGTAGACCACCATGTTATCACGTAAGTAATCGAACCCAATTTCACCGTTCGTCGAATAAGTAATATCGGCGTTATAAGCGGCACGTTTTTCTTCAGGCGACTTTTCAGCCCCGTTGATTCCGACGCTCATCCCTAACCAGTTATACAGTTCACCCATTTCAGTCGCATCACGCGCTGATAAGTATTCATTAACTGTTACAACGTGAACACCCTTACCAGAGATGGCATTCAAATAAACTGGCATAGTGGCCGTTAAGGTCTTCCCTTCACCAGTCTTCATTTCAGCAATGTCACCTTGATGCAAAACAATTCCACCGAGGATTTGAACGTGGAATGGGTATAAACCAAGTACCCGCTTCGCACCTTCACGCGCCGTTGCAAATGCTTCGGGCAGCAAATCGTCGAGCGATTCGCCCTCCTTGTACCGTTCACGAAATTCTGGGGTCTTCGCTTGCAAGTCAGCATCACTTAACTTGCCGTATTCGTCGGCATAAGCTTCAACTTTATTAGCAATCTTATCCAGACGCCGAATAGTCCGCTTGTCGCTTTCAACCCAGCGTTTTAAAATGTTGGCCATTTACGTATCCTCTCCAAATAATTAATCTTAATTTTAATTTCAATTGTCCATTTCAAAATAAAATACCATCTGTCATTTTACCATTATTTACTAGCAATGAAAACCACAGGCCCCTATGTAATCGATACCGTCGACCGTTTTATTTACATCCTTAACTAAATATTAGTCTTTAACCACAGCCCAACAATCACTGACCCGTGTTCTTTAATTCTATCAATATTTGCTTAACTGTCTTGAGTCGCTGGCAAAAACGTGCCGTGAGTCGAACTTCAGCTTACTAACGCGGGCTAAGTCACTCTTATGATCACAATATGTTATACGGGCGTTCCGGGATAAAAATAAAGAACTGGTCAACTGACCAGTCCTCATAAGTTGCGCTTTTAAAATTAGTGATTGTCGTCGGTTTCAATCAAACCGTAACGACCATCGTTACGCCGATAGACGATGTTAATTGCGTCCGTTTCCGCGTCTTCGTAGATAAAGAAGTCATGGCCGAGCATATCCATTTGCAGAATCGCTTCTTCATTATCCATTGGCTTTAAAGCCACTCGCTTCGTACGTACAACGTCTAACTTATCGTCCTGATCATTGTCGGCAGCGGCAACTGTTTCATCAGTCGCTGCAAAATCAATCGCTTTATAACCCTTTTCACGGGATTTGCGGTTAACCTTAGTTTTATACTTGCGGATTTGGCGTTCCAACTTGTCAGTAACCAAATCAACACTAGCATACATATCAGGAGAAGTTTCTTCTGCCCGGAGAACTAAATAGGGAAGTGGAATGGTGACTTCGACTTTAGCCGTCTTGTCTGGGTGAACTTTTAAGTTGACATGGGCAATTGAGTCAACATTATTGTCAAAGTACTTCTGTAACTTACCCACCCGTTTTTGAACGTAGTCCCGAATTGCTTGGGTCACTTCGATATTTTCACCGCGAATATTAAAATTTAGCATAGATCTTCTCTCCCTTCACACACATTGCTGTGTACCCAAAGTAATTAAAGGACCACTCTTTAATTACTTTGCTTAAATTCATTATAATAGAAAGCGCTATAATAAACAATCCAAATACCACTTTCCCTCAAAATTAACGTGCTAGTGTTAGCCCCGTCACGCTCTTGGCACCGTTTTCCAAAAGTAGCGTTGCCGCGTGGCGCATCGTTCGGCCGGTAGTATAGATGTCATCTACTAATAATACCCGCCGGCCGGCCAAAATCGTATTAGGAGCCATCTTGAATGGTTGTGGTGTTCTCAACCGCGCTTGCCGGTCTTTCTTAGATTGTGGCACTGACTTCGCTGTTGCCTGGGTCATTAACCCGGGCGCGAGGGGTGCGGCTAACCAGCCGGCAACTTGATTAAAGCCCCGTGTTTGCAATGTTGTGGGCGTGACAGGTACCACTAAGCATATCTCAGCACACCGTTGTACCACTGCTTGTTGCATGATCTTCGCAAAAACTTGGCGTAATTGATAATCACCCTGAAATTTATAGCGTTGAAAATAATCATGCATCGCATCATTATATTCGAACAACGCCTCGTTATGAAAGGGACCGATTTCAGGCCACCGCTGACAATCTGTACACGGTTGTGGTCGTTTTTGAGCACGTCCACATTTGGAACATGCCGTTGCCCGATCGATGCGTACAAATTGCCGCCAACAAACCGAGCAGACGACCGGCCGCATAACCGGCTGCCAACTAAGAATCCAGGGCAACGTAAACTTAGTCGTGATAATGTTGTGACACAGTAGGCATGCTAGCACGTAATTGTCGCCCCTTTCGATTGATCACCCGAATCTGGCGCTGAGCGCGTTTGATATTGCGGCTATGACTGTGACAAATAAACCAGACGAGGCCAGTCGGACGCTCACTGCTGCGTCCGACCCGTCCTGCAATCTGGACGAGGGCAGCCGTAGAAAACACTTCGTCGTCCGCACCAAGCACAATCACATCGATTCCCGGAAACGTCACCCCTCGTTCCAATATCGTCGTCGTAACTAAGTATTGAAACTGCTGGTTCCGCATTTGTTGAACCTTAGTCAGTCGCTCAGGATCGGCTGAGTACACCGTCTCTCCGGTCATATGGGGAAAATAGTGTTGGAGTACCGCAAACACTGGCGCTAATTGTTGGATGCGCGGGACAAATAGTAAAAAGCGCTGGTGCTGTTGTTGATACTGTTGGAGTTGCCGGATAAGGTCTCGTGGTAATTTTCCTTGTTGCAAGAGCCGAGCCCAATTTGGCTGTAGCTTAACCTTAATTGCCGGTAATAAATGTTGGTGAAACCGCAATGGTAAATAACTGATTGCAAGCTCACCACGATGAACTTGGGACAACAAACTTTGGCTGGGCGTCGCGGTCAAATAAAGAATGGCCCCCTCCACCTTAGCTGCCTGATTCACTGCAAACGCCAAACGGGGATTGGCAGCAAACGGAAACGCGTCAACTTCATCAATGATCAATACGTCAAACGCCTGACGAAAACGTAGCAATTGATGCGTCGTACAAATCGTCAGCTGCGTATACTGATAGGGAGCGGGATTGCGGCCATGTAGCACAGCAATTTGAACATCAGCAAAGGCCGCCTGGAGCCGGGGTGCTAACTCTAAGCAAACATCGACTCGTGGTGAAGCAATGGCGACCCGCCACTGATGCGCTAACGCCCACGCAATACCTGGAAACAGCATTTCAGTTTTTCCAGCTCCCGTCACCGCCCATAATAATTGCCGTTTATGCGCCATGAAGTTAGCTTTGATTGATTGCGCGCAGTCCGCTTGCTGGGGCGTTAGGGTTCCTTGCCACGTGCAAACCGGGACCGTTGCAAAAGCATTCGGTTCTGGCATATGATAGAGTTTAACTAGTGTACTCACTCGACCTAAATTTAAACATTGATAACAGTAATATTGCTGATTGGGTAATTGGGCTCGCAGTCGGTCCAAGTGACTGCCGCAACGCTGACAGATAATTTGATGTTCATCAACCTGCATGGCTGGCAGTATCTGCGTGCCAGCAGGTACTGCGGCAGCCTCATTTGCAGATAATGCGAGCTGACGACCGTATAAGACTTGTGCTTCCATTGTGCGTACCTCCTTAGTTATCAAGTACGCCATTTAACGATTTATTCACGAAAGGAACCGATTAATTTGACTAAACCCTACTACACCATCACCCAAGACACGGTATTTGAACAAACCATCAAAAAGTCTCGCTTCATCGCTCATCTATACCGCATCAGTGACGAAGTGGATGCTCAAGCTAAGATTGCCGCTGTTCGAGCAGATAATCCTAAGGCCAACCACAACTGTTTCGCCTACATGCTTGGTGATGATGATCATATTCAGCGGATGAGTGATGACGGTGAACCAGTCGGAACTGCGGGCTCACCAATCTTAGAAGTGCTCAAGACCAACGAGCTACACGACGTGCTTGCGGTCGTGACCCGTTATTTTGGTGGTATCAAGCTTGGCGCCGGTGGACTGATCCGAGCTTATAATGGCACCCCCGCGCAAGCAATTGAAGTCAGTGGTAAGGTTCAGCGAATCTTACAAGCCCGCATCGCCATCACGCTCGACTATCGTAACGTCGATGCTTTAACCTACTATTTACAACAAAATAAGCTAACGACCCTGAATACCGACTACGGTGTTCAAGTCACACAAATCATCGCAGTCACTCAATCCGAAATTGCAACGATTCAGCAGGACATCACTAACCTCTTGAGCGGTCAAGTTACCTTTTCGGAGCAAGGTGAACAATTTACAGAAATTCCGGTCACTACGCCTGGCAACTAGATTGCTGGTTATATATAATTGGGAGCCTCACAAACTTTGATTGGCAGTCAAAATCGAAACAGCCAACTCGTCTTAACAATAACACCCAGCACTTGAGCCGATGATTTGTTTTTTCATTGTTAAAGTCCGCGTTGCACTAATTGCGGCCCATAAAAAAAGTCGAGCTATCGCTCGACTTTTTGTCTGTTATTTATTTTAAATTAGTGATTGCACCAGATTGGCCACGATCAACCTTCATCGAAGTCAATGGAATATATCCTAATTTCTCAACTAAACTACCTTGAACGGCTTTAGAAGTCATGTAAGTTAAGAAGTTCTTCAACTCCCCAGTTGGTTGCCCCTTAGTATACATGTGTTCATAAGCCCAAATCTTCCACTTGTTCGTCGCTACGTTAGCTTCGGTTGGTTTGACGTTATCAATAGAAAGCGCCTGAACGTCACTCTTAACGTATGAGAATGCTAAGTAACTGATGGCACCAGGCGTGGTGCTAACAATTTTTTGAACGGTCCCATTCGAATCTTGTTCTTGGCTAGTTGCGACCTTCGCGTTGTCTAATCCCCATTTTTCAAACGTCGCCCGGGTCCCACTACCTTGAGCACGGTTAACGACGGTAATCTTTTCGTCCTTACCGCCAACATCTTTCCAGTTAGTGATCTTGCCTTGGAAAATCTTGATAAGTTGTTCTTTTGAAATATTAGTGACACCGGCATCCTTATTAATAACGGGTGCCATCCCCACAACAGCCACTTTATGGTCAACTAACCCTTTGGCGTCTAACCCCTTTTGTTCCTGTGCAAATAAATCAGAGTTCCCAATATTGACTGAACCCTTCGCCACCTGACTTAAGCCTGCTCCTGAACCACCACCCTGAACGTTAATGGTCACGTTAGCATGTTCGTTCTGGTAAGCCTGTCCAGCCTGTTCCACTAATGGTTGTAAAGCGGTTGAACCAGTTGCAACGATCTTAGTAGTCTTGGAACTACCACTACTGCTACTAGTACTCTTCGTACTTGTGGCTGAGCTACTGCCGCAACCAGCTAGTAAAATGGTCATCGTTACTGCCAATGCGCCGAGTGTCAGTGCTTTTTTCATAATTGAAACTCCCCTTCTTCAATTGACTATCAAAATTAAGCAACCAACCCGGCAACCATCATAGCAAAACTGGGTAGGAGTGCTACGACTAGTGATGGAGCAACATCATCGTCCGACGGTTACACGTAATTGATTGCTTCGGAACATGCTTAATATTACTAATCGTTTGTAAATTGTGAATGACGATTGTGTAAATTGCTTGTATAGTTTTGGTAAAGTTAAGATTGATGAACCAACTGATGACCAACTAAAAACAGGCATCACCGCTAATCACACGGTAGATGCCTGTAACACTTTAATAATTTTCAATGATTTATTTGGTTTTTAATGATTACTCTTGGAGGTCAAACGCGCGACGGTCCGTTTGATCCAATCCAGTAGCGGTTGCCGATTGTCACCAGCTAATCCGATTGCTTCAACGAATAACTCTAGCCCAAATAATAAACCAATCGTCAATAACACAGAACCCCAAATAGATGAGATCGGATAGAGCAATGAAATAAATGAGAAAATAAGTGCAATCCCATAAATTACCATCACAGTCTGTCGATGGGTCAATCCTAATTGCATCAAGCGGTGGTGCAAATGATGCTTATCCGCTTGCGAAATGGGCTTCTTATTCAGGATCCGTCGAATCATCGCATACACCGTATCCGTAATTGGCACTCCCAGGATCATAACCGGAATACCAACTGAGATTAAGGTGACATTTTTCAATCCAAATAATGAGAACACAGCCGTCATAAAGCCGATAAACAACGAACCGGTATCACCGAGATAAATTCTAGCTGGAAAGAAATTATACGGAAGAAAGCCAATCATCGCCGCAACTAAAGTAAAAATCAACAACGAAACGAACATATTAGCATTCAAGAAGAACAACCCGATGATCCCCATGGTACTCAACGAAATAATCGAAACACCGGTAGCTAACCCATCCAGTCCATCAATTAAGTTCACCGCATTCGTGATAGCCAGTATCCACAGTAAAGTCACCGGTAAACTCAGCCACTGAAAGTGAATCAGCCCCAGCAACGGGAACGTGAAGGTCGTCATTCGGATACCACCAATAAAGTAGACCTCCAAAGCGGCTAACGTAATCCCTAACATTTTTTGCCGTGGTTTTAGCTCATAAATATCATCGATAACACCAGTCGCAATAATGATCAGCTCACCACCGAGTAGTGCGAAAAAAATGCGACTGGGAAACTGGTGCATGAGATACAACACAGTCGTCCCAACGGTGTAAGAGATAAAAATAGCCAAGCCTCCCATTGTCGGCATTGGAATTTTATTGACCCGTCGTACATTTGGTTTATCCACGGCACCAATTTTAAATGCAAGTTTCCGCACAAACGGCGTCAAGATCGCAGAAAGTATCATGGTCGCCACTAGGCTTACTAGGATTTCAAATCTGATCATTTGTGCGTAACTCCCTTCTCACTCTATTACGATAATTATACAAATCCCAGTGACGCTTGACAACTCGCTTCACTAAAACTTAGTAAAGGCAACACAATTCGTTCACATTTGCCGGTCACTGGGCTGATTAAGTATCTAAATTATAACCTTAGTTACTCATATTATGACACAAAAATAAAAACCCGGTAGCTATACCGGGTTTCAATACTAAGTCACTATTCTTTTAAATGGTAATTATAAGTTGAAACAATAATATTTTCACGAGAATTTAATACCGCTCGTAATCGGAGACTCGTTTGATTATGCAAAATATTCTGCCATGGTTTCTTCGGCACGAATTGTGGGACAAGAACCGTTGTCGAGAAGTTGCGTTCCGCTGCTCGTTTAGCAATCACATCGCAGAATCGTAACGTCGGTGTTGCAATCGACCGATACGACGAATGGATGTCCACGAAACGGACGTCTGGGAAGGTCTCTTTGAACTCTGCCGCCGTCTTGTGTTCCTTTTCAGGGTTCTCATCAAAGGACACGTGCATCGCAATGACGTAATCTCCGATGGATCGCGCGTAGTTGACTGCTTGAGCAGTTACCCGCGTCACATTCGAGACGAGGACGATCACCGTTGCACCGTCATAATCATGAATCGCCGCTTTTTCCTTGGCAACCACGCGTAACTGGGCCGCAACCCGGTTATAGTGCACGTGGATTCGGTAGAACATGTACAGTAAGAGTGGCATAACGATTAAGTATGGCCAAACATTGCCGAAATGTAGCAAGAATAGGAAAATCACTAGGAGAATTGAAATCAACGCCCCAAGTAAGTTTACCGCCGCCTTCATCCACCACCATTGCCCCCGTTCGCGGAACCAATGAATAATCATACCAGATTGCGACAAAGTAAATGGGACAAAGACCCCCACCGCATAAAGTGGAATCAAAAGCGTCGTCTTCCCATGAAAGATAAAGATCAACGCAATTGCCCCGACCGCCAATGAGATAATCCCATTGGAGTAACCCAAGCGATCCCCACGATCCATGTAAGCATGTGGTAGAAATTTATCTTTAGCCAAGTTATAAGCTAAAATTGGAAAGGCTGAAAAACCAGTATTTGCCGCAACGGCCAGAATTAACGCCGTCGATAATTGTAACAAGTAGTAGAATAAGCCGTGACCAAAGACCGCCGTAGCAATTTGTGACAAGACGGTATTGTCTACTTGTGGCTTAACGCCTAAGTAATAACTTAAATAAGTAATACCACCAAAGAAGACGGCCAAGACTAATGACATGATTGCTAGCGTGTTCGCCGCATTCTTGCGTTTCGGTCGTTTGAAGTTTGGCACCGCATTACTGATTGCTTCCACCCCAGTCAGCGAGGACGAGCCGGAAGAAAAGGCCCGTAAGAACAGCACCAGGGTCATCCCTTGAACCGGTGCTCCAACTGCTGCGGAGGCGTGGTAAGTTAAGTTACCACTCGCAATATTCATAACGCCCCATAGAATCATGCCGATAATCATAATAATGAAAAAATAAACGGGGAACGTTAAGAATGATGCGGATTCGCGCATTCCACGCAAATTTAACGCCATGATGGCGATGACAATCAGTACGGCAATCAATACTTGATAATTAGCTAGCGCCGGAATCGCCGACGTGATTGCTTCAGTACCAGAAGTGACGGAAACCGCTACGGTCAGCATATAATCAACCAGCAGTGATCCCCCGGCAACTAATCCGGCTGGCCGCCCCCAGTTCGTACTTGCCACCACGTAGGCGCCACCGCCAGATGGATAAGCCCGAATAATTTGTCGGTACGACATCGTAATAGCAAACAACAGCACTAACACAAGCGCCGCCACGTACAATTGATACATCAACGCGGCCGCTGAAAGTGTAATCAAAACGGTCGTAATCTGTTCAGTACCGTAAGCCACCGATGATAGCGCATCTGACGATAGCAGCGCCAGTGCCTTGAACTTGGTGAGTGCTTGCCCACCCTCGTCCATGGTTTTTAACGGTTTCCCAATAACTAACCGCTTTAAATAACGCCACATGATAATAACTCCTTTATTCCAAAATAATTATCCCAAAGTAAACTGAGTCAAAGTAGATTCTACTACTTTACCCTGCCAAATACTACCAGTTAAATGTCGGGTGCTTCACCGCACCCACATTTTGCGTTAACGACTAATCCTACCGCTCTAATATGGATAAATCAATACCTTTATTCTAGTCGATTCACACCCTAACAGCACTAAAAAAGCACTTACTCAGCCGAGTAAGTGCTTAATGTTACGATTTGTTTACATCATACCGCCCATACCTGGGTTTGGTGCGGCTGGTGCAGCTGGTGCATTTTCTTCAGGTTTTTCAGCGACAACGGCTTCAGTCGTTAAGAGAAGGGCTGAAACAGAAGCGGCATTTTGTAAAGCAGAACGCGTTACCTTAGTTGGGTCCACGATACCAGCTTTGATCATGTCAACCCATTCATCAGTTGCGGCGTTGAAACCAACACCTGGCTTTTGTTCCTTCATCTTTTCAACGATAACAGAGCCTTCTAAACCAGCATTTTCAGCGATTTGGCGAACTGGTTCTTCCAAAGCACGTTTAACAATGTTGATCCCAGTTTGAACGTCACCAGTTTCCTTCAATGCAGCAACATCTTTGATAACGTTAATCAAAGCAGTACCACCACCAGCAACAAAGCCTTCTTCAACGGCGGCCCGAGTTGCGTTCAAAGCATCTTCAATCCGGTATTTACGTTCCTTCAATTCAGTTTCAGTAGCGGCACCGACACGAACAACGGCAACCCCACCAGCTAATTTAGCTAAACGTTCTTGTAACTTTTCTTTGTCAAAGTCAGAAGTTGTTTCACCGATTTGGTTACGGATAAATTCAACCCGTTCTGAGATAGCATCCTTGGAACCAGCGCCTTCAACAATGGTGGTGTTATCCTTAGTAACCGTAACTTTGTTGGCTTGACCTAATTGATCGATGGTCGTGTCCTTCAATTCAAGGCCAAGGTCGTCAGTGATAACCGTCCCGCCAGTTAAGATAGCGATATCTTGTAATTGTTCCTTACGCCGATCACCAAAACCGGGTGCCTTAACGGCGACAACGTTAAACGTCCCACGCATCTTGTTCAAGACTAAGGTTGGTAAAGCTTCACCAGAAATGTCATCAGCAATGATCAACAATGGCTTGCCTTGTTCAACGATGGATTGTAATAGTGGTAAGATATCTTGAATGTTTGAAATCTTCTTATCAGTAATTAAGATATATGGATTGTCAAGATCCGCTTCCATCTTATCATTATCAGTAACCATGTATTGTGATAAGTAGCCGCGGTCGAATTGCATCCCTTCAACAACGTCTAAGCTAGTATCAACACCACGTGATTCTTCAATCGTGATAACACCGTCATGACCAACTTTTTCCATGGCTTCGGCAATCAATTTACCAGTTTCTTCACTTGCTGAAGATACAGAAGCGATTTGCGCAATATCTTCTTGCGTCTTAACTTCGTGTGCCATAGCGTGTAATGAGTCAACCGCCGTCTTAGTAGCTTCTTCAATCCCACGACGAATGCCAACAGGGTTAGCACCGGCCGTAACGTTCTTCATACCTTCATTAACGATTGATTGTGTTAAGACCGTTGCAGTAGTCGTCCCATCACCAGCGATGTCATTAGTCTTTGAAGCAACTTCAGAAACTAACTTAGCACCCATGTTTTCGAAATGATCGTCTAATTCGATCGCCTTAGCAATCGTTACACCATCATTAGTAATTGTTGGTGAACCATATGATTGTTCCAAAACAACGTTGCGACCCTTAGGACCTAACGTTGACTTAACTGTGTCAGCTAATTGATCGACACCTTTTAGCATCGCTGAACGTGCATCTTCAGAGAACTTTAATTCTTTAGCCATTATCTCTATTCACCTCATGAATTTAATTTATTTTAAGTTGCGCAATTTAAATGGATTAGTCTTCGATTGCAACGATATCTTTTTCGTGCAATACCAAATACTTAGCACCTTGATACTTGACTTCGGTACCGGCATACTTATCGAATAATACTTGATCGCCGACCTTCACGCTGGGGTCAACTTTTGTCCCGTTATCTAAAACACGACCGTCATTGACGGCAACAACCTTACCGCTTTGGGGCTTTTCCTTAGCGTTATTGGCAATGACAATACCGCCAATTGTTTGTTCTTCTTCTTCTTGTTGTTGCAAGATAACGCGATCTCCTAATGGTTTTAACACGTGAATCCCTCCATTTATTCTTTTTTAGCACTCCTCAACCTCAAGTGCTAATTACATTGTCAACTATATCATTTTAATTCAAGATTGCAAGTGATTTGTCAATTATTAGTCAAAGAATGTCAAATCGACTATAATGAATACTATTGAAGTATCAATAAATCTTAAATCAAACTTTTAAAAGGACGTGACTTGATGGTTAATCGCCGCCAATCAATCTTTATTCTTATCATCTACTTTATTATTTACGCACTACCGAGCGTCCTTGTGACTGCTTTCCATCAGCTAGGGGCCCAAGTATTCGTGATTCAAACGGTCGACTACTTAGTCGGTGCAATCCTACTCATCTGGTTGGCGAGTCGCATGCGGACAAAAAACGTTGTTGAAAAACAACCAAGTAACTGGTTCATGACGTTCATCTGGGGATTGATCGGTCTTGTCCTAGTCATCATTGGTCAAGTCATCATTTTAAAAATGACGGCTTTACTGGGACAGTCAACAGCGTCAACCAACACGACCACCCTCTTAACTGTTGGGCAACAATATCCCGCTTTCTTCTTAGCCATCATTGTCGGTGCCCCGATTATGGAAGAAATCGTCTTCCGCAAAGTTATCTTTGGCAATCTAAGTGCGGTTACTGGTCAGATTGGGGCGGCCTTGATTTCTAGTGTGTTATTTAGCTTTGCACATGCGGATGGTCACTTTATCCTCTATGCCTTTATCGGGTTATTATTCTGCTGGTTATACCAGCACACCGGTCGGATTCAAACATCGATGACGGCCCACATCCTAATGAACGCATCGGTTGTGTTACCCACGTTATTAGGCTTACTGCACTAGTATCATTACTAGGTAGCGCTAACCTAGCGTTTCAACGTTAATTTTCACCGAATATTTATACGTTACAATCAATGATTCGTGATCTAAGTATGTTAAAAAAGCTTCCCTGAATAATTCAGAGAAGCCTTTTTATAGCCATTTAATTTCAAAGATAAAGCGAGTTATTAATCTTCAGTCTCATTTTCATCGTCATTACCATTGTCACCTAATTGCTGACCGTAATGTTCAATGAAGTAGATCAATGTTTGTAATTCGTTGGTCAAATCAACGTTCTGAACCCGTACTGTCTCAGGAACGGAGATTCGTAACGGCGTAAAGTTCATGATTCCTTTGACGTTTGCATCAACCAAGTCATCGGTAATTTTCTGAACAACCGTGGTTGGCACCGTTAAGATAGCAATCTCAATCTGTTGTTCGATCAATTGCTTTTTGAGCTCCGTCATTGGGTACACTGGAACCCCACTTTGGACTGTATTGGCAATCGCCTCGTTGACATCAAATGCTGCTGAAATGCGGACATTACTGTTTTTGTGAAAATTAAAGTTCAGTAGGGCGTGGCCCAAATTACCGACCCCAATTAAAGCAACATTCGTTAAGGTGTCTTGATTTAAAATCTTTTTGAAAAATGCAAGTAACGTTTCAACATCGTATCCATACCCTCGTTTGCCGAGCGCCCCAAAATACGAGAAATCTCGCCGAATCGTTGCTGAATCTACTTTAACCGCCTCGGACAACTCGGTCGATGAGACCCGCTTCTTATCTGCATCTAGCAAGATATTTAAATAGCGGTAATAAATCGGTAACCGTTTTGCCGTTGCCCGTGGAATTTTTGTTTCTGCCATTCGGACGTGTCCTCCTAATTAAAAGTTTGTGAATTTGCTGACACTATTCTAGCATAACGCGTGACTTTGTGAAATAATAATTACTTATTATTCCGAATAATTGGGTCAGGCCGTTACAATATGCTACAATTATGTCACGAATTAAATGTGAAAGGAGCTTAATAAAGCGTGATTTTACTACAAGTACAGCAAGTTATGCGGCGTTTTGGCGCCGATGTCTTGTTCGATAACGTACAAATGGATATTCAAGAACACGCTCGGGTGGCCCTCGTCGGTCGAAACGGGGCCGGAAAATCAACCTTACTTAAAATGATTGCCGGCGAAACGGTACCGGACGAAGGCCAGATTTCAATGCGCAAGGGCTTAACAATCGGTTACTTGGCGCAAGACCAAGGACTGGATAGTAACAATACGATTTGGGAAGAAATGAGTAGTGTCTTTGCTGAGTTACATGCCATCGAAAAACGGATGCACCAGCTCGAAAATCAATTGAGCGACCCCGCAATCATGAATGATGAGCAGGCTTATCAACAGACCCTGAAAACCTATGATCAGATTCAAACTGGATTTCAACAAAAAAACGGGTACGGCTACCAAGCTGAGATTCGGGGCGTGTTGCACGGCTTCCAATTCGACGCCGATGTGTACGATAAGTCGGTGACGGCACTATCCGGTGGACAAAAGACCCAGTTGGCCTTGGCCAAGTTGTTACTTGAAAAACGGGACTTGCTTATCCTTGACGAACCGACGAACCACTTGGACGTCGAAACTCTTACTTGGTTGGAAAGCTATCTCCAGTCTTACTCTGGTGCGCTGCTAATCGTTAGCCATGACCGTTATTTCTTAGACCGGGTCGTTAACGAAGTCTATGACTTATCACACCATGAAATGGTGCACTACACTGGTAACTACGACCAGTTTGTGCAAGAAAAAGCGGCTCGAATCCAAGCACAATGGAAACATTATGAAAAGCAACAAGCGGAGATCAGCAAGCTTGAAGACTTTGTTAATCGTAACATCGTGCGTGCTTCTACGACAAAACGGGCCCAGGCTCGGCGTAAGCAGTTAGCAAAGATGGACCGCCTTGACCGCCCTGATAGTGACGAGAAGACTGCCCACTTTGGCTTTCATGCGGCTAAACAAAGCGGCAACATTGTGTTGACCGTCAAAGATGCAGCCGTGGGCTATGATGGTCAGATTCTTTCGGAACCCGACAACTTGAATATTAAGAAACATGAAGCTATTGCCATTGTTGGACCGAACGGTATTGGAAAATCGACTTTCCTAAAGAGTATTTTGGGACAGATTCCATTCATTAAAGGCCAGGCCGTTTTTGGCACCAACGTCGTTACGGGCTACTACGATCAAGAGCAACGTAATTTAAACGACAAAAAAACCGTCCTCAGTGAACTTTGGGATGAACATCCCACCACTCCTGAAAAAGACATTCGTACCATTTTGGGCAGTTTTCTCTTCACTGGTGAAGATGTTGATAAACCCGTTCATGCCCTATCTGGTGGAGAACGAGCCCGGTTACTGTTGACCAAACTTGCCATGCAAAATGACAACTTCTTAATCTTAGATGAACCAACTAACCACTTGGATATCGATAGCCGTGAAGTTTTGGAAGTCGCCCTCAACGACTTTGACGGCACCCTTTTGTTCGTGTCACATGACCGCTACTTCATTAACCAAGTCGCCACGAGTGTCGTAGAGGTTTCTCCGGAAGGCACGGAACTCTTCTTAGGTGATTACGACTACTACATCGACAAGAAACAAGAGCAAGCTGAAATCGCGGCTGCGGCTGCTAGCCAAGCGGCCGAAAAAGCTGCTGAAGCCGGTGCAGCGGATTCAACCAGTGCCACAACTGCTGCTCCCCGCTCCAAAGGCCAGCAAAATTACCAAGCCAGCAAGCAGCAACAACGTGAAAAGCGCAAGCTCGAGCGCTCAGTTGCCGCCCTGGAAGAACAGATGACTGCCTTAGATGAACAAGCCACACAGATTCAAACTGAAATGGCGCAACCTGAAGTATCGGCCGATGTTGGTAAACTACAAGACCTACAAAAAGAACTTGAAGCCATCAATACTCAACAAGAACAAGTTGAAACCGAATGGACCGAACAAGCTGAAGCTTTAGAAGAATTGAGCTAATTTTCCAATGACTCATCAGATAAAAATAATAGTCGCCTCAAGAATTAATATAATTCTTAAGGCGACTATTATTTTGCCCCTATCCGCGGCATAAATCATGATTGAAAGGTGCCGGTTAGGTGGGTTCCTGTTCGTCAGCAATGCGCGTCCGATTCCGACCTCCGGGGCTGGGTGACAATTGCTGGAACGTAAGCCGACGTCGATTTGAGTCTTATTCTAAGCCGGAAGGAACCCACTTCCAGCTAAGAATAATTTGGCTACTGAGCATTGTCACCCAGCCCCTCCAGTCGGGATGCCGCTCGAATGGCTGATGAACGGCCACTGAACTCGGTACAATTTGTCGTTGGCTATTTTGATACTGAACCCTTTAAGTCAAATATCAGAGTGCCTTCTCCACTTTTTCGAAATATTCAATTATTACTACGGTAATTCAGAAATAGTGAGTTATCACAAGACCTTTTCAATCTGACAGTTGATTGATAAAATTAACGTTTATGAAAAACAACGACAAATCCAGCAAAAGTTGAGTACGCCCCTATCAGCCATTCGAACGCTATCCCGACTGGAAGGCGTTTCTGACAATGCCCAGTGGTGAAATTTCACTTAGCAAGCGTCCTGTGCTTGGTTAGTGAAAGGCCAGTATTTGAGACGTGGTTTTTCGGCTCAAATCTGTGCCCACCACGTTCCGGCAATTGGCAGAAATGCCTGGAGGTCGGTGTAGGACGAACTAACTAAGCAAGTTTACACTAACTTGAACTATTTCCAGCGGGCTTAAGCTGGTCATTTTTGATTCTAGGAATCATCCTCTTTTAATCATAATTAATGAAAAGATACTAAAACGGGTGTGAAAAGGACTGTCTTTTCACACCCGTTTATAACTGCTTCATTACTTCAACATACCTGGCATCCAATCAAATTCTAAGCTTGGATCGGCATTCAGCGTCGCGTCGCCGAATTGGTGATGCTGATATTGAACATAGCCCGCAGCACCAATCATGGCACCATTATCACCGCATAACTTTAGAGGCGCTAAGATTAGTTCGGTGTCAGGGAAAGCGGCTGGTAAATCTTGTTGTAACCGTTCACGTAGCCCCTGGTTAGCTGCAACGCCACCGGCTAAGACCAATTGCTTAACTGGATATTGTTTAAGGACTCGTAACGTTTTACTCATCAGGACATCAACCACGCTAGCCTGAAAGCTAGCCGCTAAATCGTTCTTATCCAGAGTCGCGCCAATTTGATCTGCGTGATGGACCGTATTGATGAACGCACTCTTCAGCCCACTAAAACTAAAATCGTAATTATCTTCATCAATCATTGCTCGCGGAAATTTGAAAGTGTCGTGGCCTGCATGTGCCATCTCGTCAATGACTTTACCTGCCGGATATGGAACACCCAATACCCGACCGATTTTATCATAGGCTTCACCAGCCGCATCGTCACGTGTTTCACCTATAATCTCAAATTGCCCATCTGCTTGCATGTAGACCAATTCAGTATGACCGCCAGAAACTAATAGTGCCATTAGCGGAAATTCGAACGGCTTAACGAACCGAGCAGCATAAATGTGCCCAGCCATATGGTTAACTGGAATCAGCGGTAATTGGTGCGCGTATGCCACTGTCTTAGCTGCATTAACACCGACTAACAGTGCCCCCACTAGACCGGGGCCATACGTCACGGCAACAGCATCAAGGTCAGCATACGTCACGTGTGCCTCTTGAAGTGCGGCTTCAATACAAATTGTAATTTGTTCAATATGATGACGGCTGGCAACTTCAGGAACCACGCCACCAAACCGTTTGTGACTATTAATCTGCGTTGCAATCACGTTGGATAAAATCTCATGGCCATCTTTGATCACTGCCACACTAGTCTCGTCACAACTGGACTCAAACGCTAAAATCAAGTTTTGTTTTTCCACGGTTCCCATCCTTTTAATTAATCATTTTACGCATGATCCACGCATCTTCTTCGGGATCATGATAATATTCCTTACGCGTGGCAATCTGGTCAAAGCCGCATTGCTGATACAAGCGCTGGGCGGCGAGATTACTAGCCCGGACTTCTAGGAATACGGACCCTGCCAATAATTGTGCTAAGCAGGCTGTTAATAACCACCGCGCATGCCCTTGACGCTGATAGGCCGGATCAATTGCAATATTCGTAATTTCGGTCTCATCAAGCACTGTTGAGCGGCTGACAAACCCGATCAGTTCATCCTGCCACCGTAATAAATCATAGTGTACCGTTGGTAACGCCATGTCCGCCGCAAACGTCGCTTGCCGCCAAGGTGCGCCACCGGGATATGCTAATGTCGCTAACTGGTAACAAACTTGGACGGCCCGACCCGCGTCAAGCTGCGTACTGGCGACAAGCTGTCGTTCAGTCATCCGTAGCTACCGGAATACGATAAGTCATATCAATAGCATCTTCATGGTCGCCAAAATAGTACCGTTTCTTGATACCAGTCTTTTCAAACCCTAAATCGCGGTAAAGTTGTTGCGCAATCGTATTACTGTAACGAACCTCAAGGGTCACCGTTTGGTAATGCAACTTACGCGCCCGCTTCATCATGACTTGCATCATAAAATGGCCTAGTCCTTGGCCTTGAACATCAGGATGTACAGCAATATTGGTGATATGTGCATCTTGGCGGCGATCATCAAAGACACAACCACAAAAAGCGACGAGGCGATCTTCATGACGCATCACAATATAGAAACGACCGCTCTGTCGGCGAAGTTCCGTCTTAAACGCATTTTCATCCCACGGTGTCTGTCCCGCATATACGGCCCGTTCAATGGCTAGCATCTCGGGCACATCGGTAATCAGTGCGCGTGAGACATAGTAATTGACTTCGCCCACTTTAACGATGTGATTTTGAATGGCCAATACACGTTGGCGGCGTTGATTGCCACCGGTGGTCATTTTTTGAAAGTACTCCTTAAATTTTCTCAACATAGGGCGCATGTTCCTTTTCTGGGTGCTTGGCTTGCCAATCACGTTCAGCTTGCGTTAAACGCAAATAGTTCGGCACAAAGTTATGAATTTCACTCACGGGTGTCAGCGTTCGACCCATCAAACCTAGTACTACGGCTTGGGGCAAGTCAAGTTGTGGGGCTGCACGAACGAACTGCTTGGCTAACGATTGCTGCAAAGCATCCGCATATTGATCGACATCCGCGCCGACAAAGGTAATTGGTTCATCATAACTAGCTAATCGTTGGCCCCACTCGGTCACACTGATATGTTGATCAGCGATAACGGCAACTGGACGCTGGTTCTTAATCCGATATAACCCGGCAAAGATGTTGTCACGACGCGCATCAAATAACGGCGCCACTAATTGGCCTTCCGTCACAATGTTGCCAGCTAACACGGCCAAACTCGATACACCAACTAAGGCTTTATCTAATGTAAAGGCAAGTGTTTTAGCAGTCGTCACGCCAATTCGCAACCCCGTATACGACCCTGGTCCGGCAGCAACGACGATCCGGTCTAAATCAGCTGGTGCCAATTTAGCTTGAGCCATGGCTTGTTCAATAATTGGTAATAATGTACTACTGTGGTTACGGCCAACATTAGTGGTCGTTGTGGCCAAGATCTGGGTATCTTCTAATACCGCGACACTCAATGGCCGATTCGAAGTATCAATCGCCAACAACTTCATAATTTTAAAAAACTCCTCATTTTGAATTACTTCACATATCTTATCATAATTTACTTACTTTGAAAGCTTTACGGTAGTAACCAACCAATTCAATCCAGAAACAATCAACAACTATCCTGACCAGTTTCCACTCATACTTACCAATCACTGAATTGAAAACCGAATGTAAATATTATTTACATAACTTATACATATACTTCACTAATCCTTGTCCGCACATTTACAATACCTTGTTATGCTACACAAGTAACTAAAATTACTTGGAGGTAATTGGAAACTATGTCAAAAGTTAGTAAGTCATTATTAGGTCTTTCATTCATTTCGGTTTTAGGTTTAGGACTCGCAGGTTGCGCTAGCGGAACCAGTGCTAAATCTGGTGGTAGCAGTACGGATAGCAGCAAAACCATCACGGTGGTCTTCTATCCTAACGAATCAGCCAAGAGTTTTGCTGGTTCCCGTACGGCCATTAAGCAAGCAGTTGAAAAGGCAACGGGTAAGACGGTTAAATTACAAACCACGACCGACTATAACGTTGCGATCCAAGCAATTGCATCCGGCAAAGCTCAAGTCGCATACATGGGGGCTAACGGTTATATCCAAGCACACCACAAGAGCAAAGATGTTGTACCTTTTGCCGCACAATCTGATGCTAAAGGTACCTTGAAAGACGCTACTTATAACTCCTACTTAATGGTACAACAAAAAGATGCCAAAAAGTATGAAGAAAACGGTAAGTACAGTATTAAGAACGTCAAAGGCAAGAAGATGTCTTATGTTTCCAATAGTTCAACTTCAGGCTTCTTAGTACCAACGGCTGAAATCTCACGTGAATTCAACATCAAAACCGCTGACCAAGATAAATTAACTCAAAGCGGATCATTCTTTAGTAAAGTGCTCTATGGTGGCTCTCATCAGGGTTCCGCGGTCAACTTACTCAAGGGGGATGCGGATGTCGCTGCCTTTGATGATGCTGATTTAATGCCATACTTAAACGTTACCAAGGGATCATGGGACAAGGTCGGCTCAACTTTCACTGTTAAGGATAACGCCGAAGCGCCATTTACAAGTTTAGCCGGCAAGTCGGTCGTTAACATTGCCATGATGCCTGTTCAACAAGGCCCATGGGTATACAATACCAAGTCCCTCAGCAAGGATGATCAAAAGAAGATCGCCACTGAGTTCACGTCGAAGTCCTTTGCCCAAAACAAAAAGATCTTCTCTGAACCAAATGCGAAGACACCAATGATGTTCCCTAAGAAATCAGAAAAGTCCAAATTAGTTAATGTTACCGACAAGTGGTACGCGCCAACGCATAAGTTAGTAGGTTACTAAACCACGTACCATTAGTTCACAATGAAAGGATTTGCCAATGCTCAAGGTTATTCAGCTAGATAAAACATATGGTTCCAATAAGCATTCGCTCAAAGCAGTCAACTTCACAGCTAAACCGGGCGAAGTAACTGCCATCATCGGCCCGTCTGGTGCTGGTAAAACAACTATTTTACGGAGTATCAATCAGTTGATCCGCGATGATAGTGGTCAAATTTTGCTCGATGACACTGACATTCGTCAAGCGAACAAAGCTGAATTACGCAAAGTTCGTCATCATATCGGCATGATTTTCCAAAACTACAATCTGATCAGTCCGTTAACGGCCCTTGAAAATGTTCTGCATGGCCGCTTAGGCGCTAAATCAACGGTTGCTGGCATGCTCGGCCTTTACAGTAGCGCCGAAAAACAAGAGGCGCTACAACTACTCGACGAAGTAGGGTTAAAAGAATACGCCTACCAACGTTGCGATCAATTAAGTGGTGGCCAACAACAACGGGTCGGGATCGCACGGGCATTAATGCAACATCCTAAGATGATTTTATGTGATGAACCGATTGCTTCCCTAGATCCCAAATCAACGACCATTGTCATGGACATTCTACGGCGATTGGCAAAGGAAAAACAACTGATTATCCTCATTAATCTACATCAGGTCGATATCGCAATGGCGTACACCGACCATATCGTCGGCATTAACAGCGGCGCCATCGTTTTCGAAGGCGCCACTAATGAAGTTGACGACGCGGTCTTACAACACATTTATCGCCAACCTGACCAATCAACGGCGGTGGCTGCCAATGAAAACTAATCCAATGACACCGCAACGCTTTTTTCAGCAACGTCGGTTGCGATTATCAGTTGTTTTGCTCATTTTAATTGGCATCTACGTCTTATCCATGGCTCTCGTTAATTTTCAGGCGTGGGCTTCGATCAGTAAGATTCCAGCGGGCTTAATGTGGTTGTTTACCAACTTTATTCCGACAAGTCGTTCGATTTCTTATCTGGGACCGATTCTTTATCAGCTGTGGCGGACCTTGCTCGTGGCAATTTCATCAACCATGGTCGCTAGTCTCTTCGCCCTGATCTTTGCGATTCTCGGTGCTAAGACGACCACCCCAACACCTGTCCTCCGCTGGATTATTCGTTTTGGTGCTTCACTCTTACGTAATATTCCGGTGGTCGCTTGGGCGATGATTCTTCTGTTTTCTTTTAAACAGAGTGACTTTACGGGCTTCTTGGCACTGTTCTTTATGACGCTAGGCTATCTAACACGGGCCTTTACTGAAACTATTGAGGACCTCGATGCCGAAAAGCTTCAAGCACTGCAAGCCGTTGGCGCCAACTATTTCCAATGTGTCTTCTGTGGGGTGTTACCCGAAGCCGCTAGTACCTTGACTAGTTGGATTCTCTACATGATTGAAAACAACTTACGGGACGCAACCTTGGTCGGACTCTTGACGGGTACGGGTGTTGGTTTTCTCTTTGACTACTATTTTAAGGCGTTCCGCTATGACGCTGCTGGTCTAATTGTTTTGTTAATTGCGATTTTAGTCATTGTTTTAGAATTGACATCTAATCGAATTCGGAGGGCAATTGCATGATTGAAAACAGTCAACCCAAAACACAAGTACTTCAACCGTCAGCACCACCAACCCGGTCGATTTCGTTGGTGACTCGGCCCCGCAAAATCCTGCGAGCCGTTATGATTGGCCTAACGCTTATCAGTGTCTATTCATTAGTCACACTCAATAATGCCAACCTGAACATCATTGACGCTTTGCATAGCTTAGGTCTCAACCTGAATGCTATGTTCTTACACCCTAGCGTTGGTCAAGACACACTGGGGCAACTCTTACGGGCCCTAATGACTAGTGTTTCATTAGCAATGTTGACGACTTTGTTAGGAGCGCTAATCGCCTTCTTCATTGCCGTCGGTGCTGCCCGTAACTTAGCACCCAGTTGGTTAGCTACTAGTATTAAAGCAGTCATGGCCTTTATTCGTGCCATTCCAACGATTTTATGGGTGTTAATTTACTCCGTAGTCATGGGATTAGGTGCTAGTGCCGCCGTGGTCGGCTTGACCTTCCACAGTGTAGCGTACTTGGTTAAGGCTTATTCTGAAAGTATTGAAGAAACCTCACAAGATACGATTGAAGCGTTAAAGGCGAGTGGCGTGGGTTTTTGGCCGATTGTTTTTCAGGCCATTCTCCCGTCAATCATTCCAGCACTTCTTAGCTGGACGTTCATCCGGTTTGAAATTAACTTTGCCAATGCGGTCGCCGTTGGTGCTGCAGCCGGTGCTGACGATATCGGTTACTACCTCTTCATGGCTGGCAGTTTCTACTTCGATTTCCATGAAGTTGGTTTGATTGTCTACCTACTCTTGGGTGTCGCAATCGTGCTCGAACTGGTTTCTATGCGGTTACGTGGCCACTACTTAAAGAACAACTAAGTAAATTCAAAGGAGTTTTCATCAATGACAATTAAAGCAGTAATTTTTGACTGGGCCGGCACGACCATTGACTATGGCAGCCGGGCGCCCATCGTGGCTTTCCAAAAAGCCTTTGCCAACGTTGGTATTCAAATCTCTGAAGCTGAGATTCGCCAAGATATGGGACTAGATAAGTACACCCATATCCATAAAATCATGGATTTACCGGCCGTTCAAAACGACTGGCAGGCGCGTTTCCAAGTCTTACCGACTGAAGACGACTGCAATCAAATCTTTAGCAACTTCAAGGCAATCTTGCTTAGCTCCCTGACTGAATTCGGACAATTAAAGCCCGGCATGTCAGCTGTAATTGACTATTTGACCGCTCACAATATCAGCTATGGCACGACCACCGGCTATGACGCTGAAATGTTAGCCCTGGTCTTACCGATCGCAGCTAAGCAAGGCTATCGTCCCGCCGTCAACATCACTTCAGAACAAACTGGCGGTGTTGGTCGACCAGCGCCGGCAATGCTTGCGTTAGCAGCTGAACAGCTCACAGTCACCGATCCAACGACCGTCATGAAAATTGGGGATTCCGTTAATGATATCTTAGAAGGCAACAACGCCGACGCAGTCTCTGTAGGGATTATTGATGGTAGCAACATCATGGGACTTTCGGAGTTAGCCTTCAACGCCCTTAGCCCCGCCGAACAAGCTGAACGACGAGCCCACGTCACTGCCGCTTATCAACGCGCTGGTGCCGATTACATTTTACAATCGATGGCTGAATTACCGGCATTGCTTGATCAAATCAATCAACCGGTTGCCACTGATCATTAGCAGACAAGGAGCCCGATTTTTATGAAACAACCTTATTTACTCCTAACACCCGGTCCACTCAGTACGACTGCCAGTGTTAAGGACGCAATGCAAATTGATTATTGTACTTGGGATAGTGACTATCGGCACGTCACCGAAACCATTCGGCAACAAATCTTAGCTATGGCCCAAGCCAATCCAGAAAACTATACGACCGTCCTACTACAAGGAAGCGGCAGTTTTGGTGTTGAGGCCACCATTGGCACAGCAGTACCACGGACCGATGCAACTTTAATGATTGCCATTAACGGCGCATATGGGCATCGGATCAGTCAAATTGCAGAATATTACGATATTCCACATATCGACGTTGTGTTCAACGAAGATGAAGCCGTCGATCCGGTTCGGATTGAAGCAACCTTAGCTGATCATCCGGAGATTACCCACTTCGCAACCGTTCATAGCGAAACGACAACTGGGATTCTCAACCCAATCGAAGCCTTAATGCCTATCATGCATGAACACGAGATCGTAACGATCATCGATGCCATGTCCAGTTTAGGTGGCGTCCCGATTAGCATTGATGAATTGGATTGTGACTACTTGATTAGTAGTGCCAACAAGTGTGTGCAAGGCGTGCCCGGTTTTGCGTTCATTATTGCAAAACAAGCGACCTTGGCCCACACTGCTGACAACGCTCGTTCACTTTGTCTAGATCTCTACGACCAATGGCAAGCCATGACCAAGCAACCAGGAAAATGGCGCTTCACTTCGCCAACCCACGTGGTACATGCCTTTGCGCAAGCACTCATTGAATTGCAAGCAGAAGGCGGCGTGACACCACGCTACCAACGTTACCATGCTAGTCAACAACTCCTTAGCGACGGCTTACAAGCGCTAGGTTTTGAATTAGTGATTGATCCAGCCATTCAAGGGCCCATCATTACGTCATTCAAATACCCGAACGTCGACTTTGATTTTGCTGACTTCTATCAGTTCATCAAGCAACGCGGCTTCGTCATTTATCCTGGGAAGGTTTCAAATATCCCTAGCTTCAGAATTGGTACCATCGGTGATGTTGATACAACTGATATTCAACGACTCTTAACAATTATCGGTGATTATCAACAACTTCACCGCTAACTGCATTGATCAATCTAAAAGGTGCGTGCCAAGGACTCAATCCTGACATGCACCTTTTTTGACGACCACAAAAGCGGCTTTGAAATCTATTGACGAGATTTCAAAGCCGCTTTCAATTATCAGCTAACCGATACTAGTCACGATCATCGTAGCCATTGGGATGCTTCTGCGTCCAAGCCCACGCTGTTTCAATAATATCGTTAACATTGTCATAATTTGGTTGCCAACCTAGCACGTCACGCGCCTTATCACTCGCCGCAACCAATGAGTCTGGATCACCAGGCCGCCGTGGTGCTAGCTTAGCTGGAATTGGTTGCCCGGTAACTTCACGAGCAGCCGCTAACATTTGTTTGTTAGAGAAACCAGTTGAAGAACCCAGGTTAAAGGCATTGCTGTCATTTCCTGCAGCCAAGTACTTCAAAGCCAAGATATGTGCATCAGCTAAGTCGACAACATGCACATAGTCACGCACATTCGTCCCATCCGGCGTATTATAGTCATCGCCGAAGATTTTAAGTTCATCGCGTTTTCCTTGCGCAACTTGTAAAATGATTGGAACCAGATGTGTTTCGGGGCCATGATCTTCGCCAATACTGCCATCTGGCTTGGCACCCGCAACGTTAAAGTAACGTAACGCGACAAACTTAATGCCATAGGCGACGTCCGCCCAGTGCATAATCTGTTCCATCATTAACTTGCTGGCGCCATACGGGTTGATTGGTAACTGTGGATCAGTTTCTTTAATTGGAATCTGCTTAGGTGTCCCATAAGTAGCGGCCGTTGATGAGAAGACGATTTGCTTCACATTATGGGCCTGCATCGTTTCAAGTAACGTGATCATCCCACCAGTATTGTTATCAAAGTACTTCAGTGGCTTACTCATTGATTCTGGTACGATTGAAAAGGCGGCAAAATGCACGACAGCTTCAATATCCTCAGTATCAAAAACGTGATTCAAAAAATCCGCATCCCGCAAATCACCCTGATAAAACTTGGCCGCCGAATTAACAGCAGCACGGTGTCCCGTGACCAAATTATCAACGACCACGACGTCCGTACCGTGTTCTACTAACCGATCAACCATGTGAGAACCAATGTAGCCAGCTCCCCCTAAAACTAAAATTGACATAATGAACCTCCCCTGTATGGATGTATTAATCATAGCATACTGAATCGCTAGCGACTCTAATAAAAACGTGCGTTCTAATCGACCAAGTCGCTCATGACCACATCATTAACACACTAGTGTAAATACCAACCCAGCAAATTACTGAATCGGCTCTGGTAAAGTCCGCCATTGAATCGTGACCTCACAACACTTCTCATCATCAACTTCGATCAAATGACTCGTCGTGACCTGATCGGCCACTTCGCTCGGTAAGATGTTCGCATGAGCAGTCACCGTTTGCCCGTACTTGACTTCATTTTCATAGCGAACGTCAACGTGAACTAAATCATGTTGAAGCAAGAACGTCGCGGGTAGCGTATCTACGAGCCAATCAAAATAGTGTGCATTATTAACATGCCGGTTGGGATCAATGTCAAAGAAGCGGACATGGTACGGCTTCGTAATCGTTGTATCGGTCGCTTCAAAACTAATCGGTCGTGGCAAGCGCGGAATACGCTTGACGACTTCCGACTGATACGGCGCGACCAGTTCTGGTAAAATTTTTACGATTCGCCGGGTCGTTTGACTCATCATGACCCAGATACTCGTAATATAGGCCAACTGTTGACCATCTGCGTCCCGAATCCAAAATTCACGGTAAGCAAAATATGGATTATAAGCACTACCCCGAACGGCAATCGTAACGACTTCGTCTTGGCGGGGCATCCGTGTAATATCGATGGCATATTGCGTGACGACCCAACCGACACCATGGCTTTGCACCATTTCCGTCGTTAAACCAAGGGCGTCGCTTTGATCCTCTGATGCCAGTACAGCAATATCAATTAATGTCGTTAAGGTTGCGCGACCAGTGCGGTCACATTCATAATACGTAATCCGGTGCTGTTCACTGTAAAGACTCGCATTTGCGCCTAAAGTTGCCATTCATCAAGACTCCTCATCGTTGGTATTTAGTTCATGAAATTGATTATAAACGCTTTGCCGGGGAATATTTCGTCGCTTCGCAATCGTCTTAATGGCCACGTTGGGCTTATCTCCGGCTGCAATCAACGCTTCGACTTGGGCTTTGACTGGCAACTGTGCCAATTCATCCGTTGTTTCTGGTTCATCCTTATCCGGATTACCACCGATCAAAAGGACAAATTCGCCCTTTAACTGATGATCCTGCGCCCACGTCACCATTTCAGCCAAGGTTCCACGCGCGAATTCCTCGTAACGCTTAGTCAATTCCCGGCACGCCACAATTGGCCGCGTCCCTTCACAGACGGTCGCTAGGAGGGTCAAGGTCTTGGCAACACGGAATGGCGATTCGTACAAGACCACTGTTTCATGTCGCCGAGCCAATTTAGCCAAATCAGCTTTTTGTTCATTCTTCTTACGCGGTAAAAAGCCGTAGAAATAAAATGGCTGTGGCACTAGGCCAGAAGCAATCAGCGCAGTCAGGCCGGCATTGGCACCTGGTAGTGGCACGACTGGAATATTCGCGGCAATGCAGGCTGCCACAAGTTCTTTGCCGGGATCACTGATTGACGGCATCCCCGCATCGCTAACTTGTGCTAAGTTAACGCCCGTCTGTAATTTTTCAATTAACTGGGGAATCCGTTCTTGGGTGTTATGTTCATGAAAGCTAATTTGTTTCGTTGTAATTTCAAAATGATTCAATAACTTTTGGGTATTCCGGGTATCTTCTGCGGCAATTAGGTCAACCGTTTTAAGCATCGCCACTGCCCGATAAGTCATATCCTGTAAGTTGCCAATTGGCGTCGGTACTAAGTACAAGGTCCCGATACCCGCATGATCTGCAAAACTTTGTTGTGTTTCCAAAACGTCCTCCTAACAATCCTCTCGACCGTGACTTGTTCCTATGAGTGACTCGTGGTGAAAAGCACAAAAAGTCTGGGACTACTCCCAGACTTTTTCGACTATGCGCGTTCACGTTCACCATAAATGACTTCCAAACAAAAAACGCAGGATTCGTCATCGTCACGCCGTTTGCCGTAAAACTGGTTGCAGACGTGGAAGCCCTCATCATAGAGTTTTTCCAAGTTTTGCCGTGACTTTGAGAGCGTGGTCGTGCTAGCCGCTTTTTTCGGCAATTCATTTTCAATTTCGACCATGTGTTCACGTAAATGTTCATTTTCAATGACCAATTCCGCGTTTTTCTCTAACACCGTTGTCATATCGGCGCGTAACTTAGCCATTTTGTCTAGCATTTGTTGCATCTGTTGTTCCATTTCACCGAAACTATCGTATAAATCACGCTTATCCACGCGCTCACCCTCGTTTTCCTTTATTTAAGCGTTTGTTTGAAAAATCGGCCATAACTTTAACGTTAAGCCTTCTAAGACATTTTGAAAACTAATATTGCTAGCTAGCTGGCGCTTGGCCGTTAAAGCTAGTTCTGTCGCCGCAATCAACTGCTCATCGCTGACTTCAGCCGTTAACCCGGCCAATTCTTTTTGGTACTGACCAAAGGTTAACGCTGTCGTTGCCACCTCAAAATGTAATTGCAATAGATCTTGGAACAAGGCCGCAATTAAATCCAACATAACCAGCTGATGGTCAGCGTCCTTAGCCAAACCAACTAAATTGACCTGCACAGCCACAAAACTCCGTGGGTCACCCTTAACAGCCTGGTCAAACCACCGCCACAATGCTTGCGCAGCTTGTGGTAACCAATCATCCGTTAGCAACGCCTGCGCCTGGGTCACGCTATTTGTCAGGCCCCGTAACATCTGTGCTTGGTTTGGCGCAATCCCGGCCTGTTCAAACGTCTGCTGTAACGCCTGCGCATTTAATGGTGGGAATTCGATCACCTGGGTTCGTGAAATAATCGTTGGTAGCATCAGTTGCTTATTAGTCGTTAATAACAAGGCCGTGACGTTACCACTTGGCTCCTCAATAAACTTCAATAAGCTATTGGCAGCACTCGCTGTCATCTTCTCCGCATCATTAATGATGAACAGTTTCCGGTTACCTTCGACCGCACTCTTAGAGAATTCAGCTTTTAAGTAACGAACCTGATCAACGTGAATTCGCTGACCCTCGGGAGCCACTGTCACAATATCAGGGTGCGACCCATTAGCAATCCGGACGCACTCCTCACAAGTGCCATCTGGTTCACCATCATTAATATGCAGGCAGAACAACCGTTGCGCAATCCAATGGGCCAGTTCTGGTTGTCCAGCGCCTTCCATCCCCGCGAATAAGTACGCGTGGGCCAGATGGTTCTGGGCGATGATGTGTTTAAATGCCGCTAATAAGCGGGGCTGTTTCGCCGCTAACGTTTGCGCAAATGACTCGGTTGTTGCCATTAATAATCATCCTTCATTAAAATTGGTGAAATTGTTCAATTGGTAGAACAAAGACCGTGGCACCACCGACTTGAACTTCAACTGGATAGGCAGCTGCGCCATCCATCGTCACGTCTAGATTGACTGGTGGTGTCATAAACTGTTCCCGCGCATGACTCGTTTCTTTAATCATGGCTAAAACTTCATCCACACGGTCATCATCAATACCGATCATAAAAGTGGTATTACCTGAACGTAGGAAGCCCCCCGTCGTTGAGAGCTTCGTGGCCCGAACATTGGCTTCAATGAACTGGCTGCTCAACCGGTTACTGTCCTTATCTTGAACGATTGCAATAATTAATTTCATTGGTCTTCCCCTCCCTTGGATGCCACATAAGTCGGTAACTGTGACGCCATAATCTCTAAGGCCTGCGTCACAACTTGGTCCAATGGCTGACTTGCATCGACGCGCTTGATACGGTCAGGATGATCAGCCAGTAATCTCAAATACGCTGCTTGCACCCGGTGATGAAAACTTAAGGCTTCCACGTCCAAGCGATTAATTTCATTTTGGCGATGTTGTTGAATGCGGTTTAATCCAACGGCAGCATCTACGTCAAAATACAACGTTAAATCTGCGGTTAACCCCGCGGTCGCGAACTGATTCATATCATAAACCGCTTGTTCCCCAATACCACGACCGGCCCCCTGATAAGCGACCGAGCTATCGATGTAGCGATCACACAAGACAAGTTGGTCGTTCTGCAATGCTGGTTGAATGGTTTGGACGATATGTTGTCGCCGTGCTGCCGCATAGAGTAACGCTTCCGTACGGTCGTCCATCGCCGTATTATGACGGTCTAAAATGATTTTTCGAATTGCTTCTGAGATTTGATTCCCGCCCGGTTCACGCGTCACAACTAAGCGATCCCCTAATTGTGGCTGTAATTTGGCCACAATCGCGTTTAAAGCTGACGTTTTGCCGGCACCGTCTGGCCCTTCAAAAGTAACTAATTTTCCTGTCAACATTCCCAATCCCATCTATTTTCTTATATGTAGCAATTGTACTTGATTTTTGAGTACCTGTCTAATACGGTTACCACTAGTGAGGGTACTTTTTCACGATTTTTACGTGGGTCGGCTACTACCAATTGTGGTTTTAATGATTTATTCGGTGAATTGCTAAAAAGTTATTAGGTAGTACTACCCACGATTGATAAATACCGATTTTAGTTTGTTATTCATTAGTAGATACACATCTTCTATTCCAATTGCCGCACCTAGCATGTCTTAATCACAATGCATGACAGATTAACTGGTAAAATAATGCTAGGGTTCTAAATCAAAAACGCACGCCGTAGATTTACAAAAATCAACGACGTGCGTCTTTATTTTGAAACAAGTTATCTCTTAAATCACTAACAGTCTATTTATCAATGACCGAGCGCTGAATCGTCTGCCCATGAACTTGACGTAAACGTGCTTCACGATACAGATATAAATACTTAGCACGCGCTAAGGCGGTCTGCGTAACTAGTTCACTCGTATTATTATCATAGACCGCTTCTTGGTTCTGCTTCGCACGGTCCCAGTCCAACTTAGCGGCATTCAGGGTCGACAATAACTGTTCATCAAAAACTTCCTTGGGATGCTTGATCTTCTGTTTACGTTTAAACATGGTGGCACCTCCAATTACATTTCTTGGCGACCTTCAACTGCTTTGAATAAGGTCATTTCATCCGCATATTGAATATCACTACCAACCGACAAGCCATGCGCCAATCGGGTCACTTTGATCCCCGCCGGCTTAACTAACCGCGAGATGTACATCGCTGTTGCTTCACCTTCAGGCGTGGCATTGGTGGCAATAATGACTTCCTTGATGGCTTCATTTTGCTGTAGCCGTTTCAATAAACTGGCAATGTTGATATCTTCCGGACCTTTGCCATCAATGGGTGACAATACCCCATGTAAGACGTGATACAGCCCGTTGTATTCCTTAATCTTTTCCATTGCCATGACATCCTTGGCCTCTTCAACAACCAGAACGGTGCTTTGATCACGCGACTTATCCTTACAAATCACACACGGATCATCTTCGGTGATATTACCGCAAATACTACAAAAATGCAGGTCCCGTTTGGCCGCAATCAGCGACTTAGCGAACTCGGTGACGTCATCACCGTTCATATCAATTGTATAAAACGCCAGCCGCGTCGCAGTCTTGCCACCAATGCCGGGCAACTTCATATAACTATCAATCAACTTAGCAATTGGTTCTGGATACTGCATGTACTTACCTCGTTTTTACTGTAATCCCTTAGTATATTTTCCCATCGTACTTTGTGTCTGTTCATCGACCTTAGTCAACGCGTCGTTCACCGCAGCAACGACTAAGTCCTGTAACATATCCACATCATCAGGATCAACAGCATCAGGGTTAATCGTAATATCCTTCATCTTCTTATCACCAGTAAAAGTGACTTTGACCATGTCGTCTGGCGCCGCACCCGTGAAGGTTTGTTCATTTAAAGCCGCTTGTTCGGCTGTCATTTGCGCCTGCATCTTCTTCATTTGTTTCATCATACTTTGCATATTGCCCATTCCACGCATCATAATTATCAGTTCCTTTCGTCTTTAGTCCGGCTGTACTTCAACTAAATCACCGAACATGTTCTTAGCTTCTTCAACGACCGGTTCTTTGGCCGGTGCTTGTTGCTCTGATGTTGCACCTCCTGGCTGGTGAGTGGCCAAATAATCCTTACGAATTTGTGGCCACTGTTCTTTAGGCACACAGACAATCTTGGGTGCCTGTCCCATCAGCCGATCCAAACCATTTCCGAGTGCATCGATCAAGGTCTGGTCATCAATCGCTTTTTGATAAACAAACGCATAGTCAAACGCAACCACAACACCTTCTGAACTGGCCGCAACTGGTTGGGCCACGTGCATTAGGGCCCGCTGCGTCACACTCAAAATATTCATCAAATCAGTCCAAACATCGCGCACCTTAATGAGATCATTCTTCGTTGCCGCTCCCAGAATAGGATAAATCTGACTGACATTAACCTTCTTAACAACCGGGCCATTACTCGACCGCGGCTTAGCCGGTGCAGGTTTAGTGACACTACCACCTTGAGAACGTAACGTTTTGACCTCGCTTTGTAACTGTTCAACTTGTTGTGCCAGTTTATGCACAGTGGGATCTTCAGGATTGACCGTTGCCGCATCTACCGGTTGAACGGCCGCTTGACCATCCAACTGAGCTAGCTTGACCGTCAACACTTCTAAATAAACGTCGGGGTGCGTCGTGAACCGCATTTGTTGTTGAATATCGTTCAACGTCTTGACCATTTGGTACAGGACTTCAGCATCGATTTGCTTGGCAAATGCTTCAAATTGTTGATCATCCTCGCCCATCGCCACACTATCGACCATTTCAGGGGCCTGTTGATAGAGTAACACGTCACGCGTATAACTGATCAAATCTTCAATGAAACGGTTCGCATCTTTACCTTCTTGTAAGATTTGTCGCATCGTCTCTAGTGCCGGCTTCGTATCATGGTCGGTGACCTCACTGACATAGTTAGCCAGCAACTGCTTGGTCACACTTCCCGTCACCATTAACGCATCATCCAACGTAACCGTGTTATCCCCAAACGAAATTACTTGATCCAGAATACTTAAAGCATCCCGCATTCCACCTTCAGCAGCCGCTGCAATGACGCGTAGCGCTTTTTCATCATAGGTCACATCCTTCTCATTGAGGATGTACACCATCCGATCGTAGCTATCCTTAGCCGTAATCCGCCGAAAATCAAACCGTTGCGTCCGTGAAATAATCGTTAATGGAATCTTATGGGGCTCCGTTGTCGCTAAGATAAATATAACGTTAGCTGGGGGTTCTTCTAGCGTTTTGAGCAACGCATTAAACGCGCCAGTCGATAACATATGAACTTCATCAATAATGTAGACTTTATAGTCCGCTTGCGTTGGGGCATACTTCGCTTTGTCCCGAATATCACGAATCTCTTCCACACCATTATTAGAAGCCGCATCAATTTCGATGACATCATTTAGTTGCCCCTTGGTAATCGCCGTACAAGTCTCACATTCATTGCAAGGTTCCCCATCAACAAGATGGTGACAGTTGATTGCCTTGGCAAAAATCTTCGCTGCCGACGTTTTCCCAGTTCCCCGGGGACCGGTAAACAGATACGCATGACTCGTCTGGTGGGTCATAATGGCATTTTTTAGTGTCTGGGTAATCATCTGTTGCCCGACAATCTCATCAAAGCGTTGGGGACGCCAAACCCGATATAGTGCCCGATACATGCGATTCTTCCTTTCTTACATCAGTCATACTTTGGTTATCATTACTTATTATAAGCCATTGTTTAAACGTCCTGAACAGTTAGCTTCCTGGTTGTGCTGCTTCCACTAACGATCAGTGTCGGTTATGCAAATTAAGCATCTAAGCGCACTTGCCAACGAGTCGATGCCCAGGCCTTTAACCACCTTTGTTAGGCGTTTGGTTATTCCTTCAACAAGCAGTGGCTTTAACTATCAGCCTGAAAAGCATCACCCAAATAACGTATTACTACTATAATAATAGGTAAATAAAAATAAACCAACCTATCAGCACGTTCAAAACTAGCACTCAATATTTAATTTAAATAAAAAGCTCTCAACCGAATGGCTAAGAGCTGTTACATTTCATAAAAACAAAAGGCACAAGATGAAGCAAACTTAGTGCTGCTTCCTTCCGGACCTGACACGATTCGTAAATCCACCCTTGCCTTTTGGCCTTGCGGCAAATACTATAATACATGATTTGCGCCACAATTACCAGCCATCGGCTTAATTTTTTTCAGCAGCTTCACGTCGTGCTTTTTTAGCCGCCTTTTTCCGTTTACGAATCCCACGGAAGAAGTTTTCCAACATCTCGCCGGCCGGACGTGCCAAGATGCGTTCATGAACCGTTACTTGATGATTTAACCGGGTATCATCCATCACCTGATACAAACTACGAACGGCGCCAGCCTTGGGATCACGGGCACCAAAGTAGAGTTCAGGTAGCCGTGCATTAATAATAGCCCCACTACACATCAAACATGGTTCCAAGGTGACATATAGCTGACAATCGGCTAATCGCCAACTATGCAAATATTCGCAAGCTTCCTGAATCGCAATAATTTCCGCGTGCATCGTTGCATCCTGACCATGCTCCCGTAAATTGTGACCACGGCCAATAATTTCACCCTGGTGAACGATCACGGCCCCAATCGGCACTTCGCCAATTAAGTAGGCCATCCGCGCTTCATGTAATGCTTCTTGCATCCAGTCTTCCGCTGTTGGTTCCGTCACGACTATCCCTCCTTTACACTTTGTAGGATGTAATACCCTTTGTCCTTCTTAATCACCTGACAATTACCAAAGGTCGTTTGCATCAATTTCTTCGCAGATGGTGCGCCCTGCTTTTTCTGTAAAACGACGGTGAGTGTTCCACCAACGACTAGCCGTGAAACGGCCCCCGTTAACATCGCATCCACCACTGCCTTACCTGCGCGCACCGGTGGGTTGGTGACAATCGCCGCGTAATTAGTCGCGGTCACTTGTTGATAGACATCAGACGTAAAAATATTGGTATTCGTAATTTGGTTCAAAGCAACATTTTTACGCGCTAAGCTTAGCGCTAACTCGTTCACATCGACCATATCAACCGTTCGTTCGGGTGATTGATACGCGAGCGCCATCCCAATGGGACCATATCCGGTTCCCAAATCTAGCATTGGGCCCGCTGGCAAATCAGTTGGATCAAACGCTGCAAGTAGTGTTCGTGAGCCGTAATCCACGGTACGCTTGGAGAAGACACCGTTGTCCGTCGTAAATTTAAACGAGTGATTAAAAATTTCAAAATTCCATTGCTTTTCATCATGCACAATATCCGGATTGTGTGTATAATAATAGTTGGTCATATTTATTTTCCTCTAAATTTCTGGTCTATATCTATGATAACTGATTCAGCGAGTGAACCACAAATAATTTAAAAAACTTTTTAGTCGGTTAAAAGCTGACACTAGCACAACATCTAGGGCTTGTGATTTTTACCACACCCTAGATGTTGTGTTTTTTGATTGTTTTTTTCACCACATGTTGTATACTAAATTTATCAGAAAAACGAGTTAGGATGATGAAAAATGAAAAAAGTTACTGTATTTACTAAAAACAACTGCATGCAATGCAAGATGACTAAGAAGTTCCTCACGGCGCACAATATTGCCTTTGAAGAGAAGAACATCAATACGAATCCTGAATACGTCGATTACCTGAAGAATCAAGGTTTCCATGCTGTTCCGGTCGTTGAAATCAATGGCGAAGACAGCATTGCCGGCTTCCGTCCTGATGCTTTAAAACAATTAGCTGTTTAGTTTGTTCACGCTTTTTTGCGTGGTTACATAGCTGGTTTACCCTTTAAAATATGATAAACGACCCACAATCATCAACCTACTGATTGTGGGTCGTCGATTTTGCCAGCCACAATTATACTGATAGAAAGAGGATTCCTTATGACCTTAAAAGATTTAAAAGACGTCACGTATTACGACTTAAATAATGAGATCAATATTCCCGTTAACAATCAGATTCCGCTCAACAAGGATCAGGAGGCACTTGCCGCTTTCCTTGAACAAAATGTTGAACCGAACACGATGAAATTTGATAGTCTTAAGGCGCGCTTTGACTACCTACGTGAACACGACTATTTGGAAACCCCTGCCATTGATAAGTATGATTTTAGCTTTATCGAAAAACTTTACGATTACTTGCGGTCGCAAGACTTCCACTTCAAGACGTTTATGGCGGCTTACAAATTTTATGCCCAATACGCCTTAAAGACGGATGATGGCGACTATTACTTGGAAAACTTTATTGACCGTGTGGCAATGAACGCCCTCTACTTTGCTGATGGTAATGAAGACTTGGCGATGGACCTGGCCGACGAAATCGTTCACCAACGTTATCAACCAGCCACCCCCAGTTTTCTCAATGCTGGCCGGGCCCGGCGTGGTGAATTGATTTCTTGCTTCTTGATTCAATCGACCGATGATATGAACTCAATCGGCCGGACGATTAACTCCGCGTTACAACTTTCTCGGATCGGTGGCGGGGTCGGTATTAACCTCAGCAACTTACGGGGTGCCGGTGATCCAATCAAGCATATCGATGGCGCTGCTAGTGGGGTCGTACCCGTCATGAAATTATTAGAAGACAGTTTCTCCTACTCTAACCAATTAGGTCAACGTCAAGGTGCCGGGGTCGTTTACCTTAGTGTCTTTCATCCAGATATTATTGCCTTTCTTTCTGCTAAGAAGGAAAACGCCGACGAAAAGATTCGGCTCAAGACGCTTTCACTCGGTGTCACCGTACCCGACAAGTTTTACGAGTTGATCAAGGCTGACGCTGATATGTATCTCTTCAGTCCTTACGGCGTTGAACGCGAATACGGGGTACCGTTCTCATATGTCGATATCACCAAAGAATACGACAATATGGTTAAGAACCCGAACATCCGTAAAACTAAGATCAAGGCGCGTGACCTTGAAAATGAAATCAGCAAGTTACAACAAGAATCTGGCTACCCATACGTCGTCAACATTGATACCGCGAACCGCGAAAATCCTATCGACGGTAAAATTGTGATGAGTAACTTGTGCTCAGAAGTGATGCAAGTGCAAACCCCATCATTAATTGATGACCAACAACAGTATGAGAAATTGGGAACTGATATTAGTTGTAACCTTGGTTCGACTAACATTGTTAACTTAATGACCTCTCCAGACTTTGGACATTCTGTTGAAGCCATGGTGCGCGCGTTAACTTTTGTTACTGACCACTCTAACGTCGACGTCGTTCCTTCCATCCAAAAAGGGAACCGTCAAGCCCATACCATTGGGTTAGGTGCCATGGGGCTCCATGCCTTTTTCGCGAAGAATCAGATGGAATACGGCAGTAAAGAAGCCGTTGACTTTACCAATATCTACTTCTTACTCTTAAACTACTGGACCTTAAAAGCTTCTAACGAAATTGCGCGTGAACGTCACGAAACCTTCGTTAACTTTGAAAAATCCAAGTATGCCGATGGTTCTTACTTTGACAAGTACACCACCCAAGATTGGCAACCAAAATATGACAAGACCACTGCACTGTTTGACGGTATCTTCATTCCAACCAAAGCTGATTGGGAAGCCCTCAAAGAAGCCGTTATGCGTGATGGCCTCTATCATCAAAACCGGATGGCTGTCGCCCCAAATGGGTCAATCTCGTACATCAACGATACGACTGCCAGCCTACACCCAATCATCAACCGGGTCGAAGAACGACAAGAAAAGAAAATTGGTAAGATTTATTATCCCGCTCCTTACCTATCTAATGATACAATTAACTATTATAAGTCAGCATACGATACTGATATGCGTAAAGTTATCGATGTCTATGCGGCTGCTCAACAACACGTTGACCAAGGAATGAGCTTGACCCTCTTCATGCGGTCAACTATTCCAGCTGGCTTATACGAATGGAAAGATGGTCGCACTGATAAGATGACCACGCGGGACTTAAACATTTTACGGAACTACGCCTACCGCAAAGGGATCAAATCGATTTATTATATTCGGACCTTTACGGATGACGATGGCGAAGTCGGTGTTAACGAATGTGAAAGCTGCGTAATTTAGTATCTTAGATCTCTAGGAGGATAACAAATGGCAACAGACTTGGCTTACTACCAAAAACTGCTCAGTAATGGCAACTATAAGGCAATTAACTGGGATCGAGTTTCAGATGCAATTGATAAAAGTACTTGGGAAAAGTTAACCGAACAATTTTGGTTAGACACCCGGATTCCAGTTTCCAACGACATGGCAGACTGGCGTGAATTAGATGATGATCACCGGTGGGTCGTGGGACACGTTTTCGGCGGTTTGACGCTGCTGGATACGTTACAATCACAAGACGGTCTGCAAGCACTTCGCCGCAACGTCTTAACTTCACATGAAACGGCCGTACTAAATAACATCCAATTCATGGAATCTGTTCATGCAAAGAGTTATTCAACAATTTTTGAAACATTAAATACGCCGGACGAAATTAATGAAATTTTTGACTGGAGTGACAGTGAAGAATTCTTGCAAGCAAAAGCCCAATGGATCTACAAGCTTTACGATAACATCGACGAAGATCCATTGAAACAAAAAGTTGCGAACGTCTTTTTGGAAACTTTCTTGTTCTATTCTGGTTTCTATACGCCACTGTACTACTTGGGCCACAATCAATTGCCAAACGTTGCCGAAATCATTAAATTGATTTTGCGGGACGAAAGTGTCCATGGCACTTACATTGGTTATAAGTTCCAATTAGGCTTCAAAGACCGTTCTGAAAAGCAGCAGGCAGAATTTAAAGACTGGATGTTCGATTTCTTATACAAACTCTATGAGAATGAAGAAAACTACATTCATTTAGTTTACGATCAAATTGGTTGGTCTGATGAAGTCTTGACTTTTAGTCGTTATAACGCCAACAAAGCCTTGATGAATCTCGGCCAAGATGCCCTCTTCCCAGATACTGCGGAAGACGTTAACCCGGTCGTCATGAACGGGATTTCAACGGGGACTTCTAACCATGACTTCTTCTCACAAGTTGGGAATGGTTACCGCTTGGGTCAAGTTGAAGCAATGCAAGACACCGACTACGATATTGGTAATCCAGACGATTAATCAACACGTTAGTTCACAAAAATGCGGCGCCTATCCGGGCCGCATTTTTGCTAGAAAATTTTATCTTGGGGGTAGTTTAGAATGGCAATTCATAATATCTGTGTTTTTTGTGGGTCTAATTCTGGTTTAGATCCCGCATTTAGTGACAAAACGGTGGCACTCGGTCAATACTTGGCCGCTAATGATTACCAACTCGTCTATGGCGGTGGCGACCATGGTTTAATGGGGAAAGTCGCCAAAGCAACTATGGATGCTGGTGGCCGCGTTATCGGGATTATCCCGCATTTTCTGGTCGCAAGAGAACTTGCATTTAAGGACGTCACGACTTTTATCGAAACGCGCACGATGACCGAACGCAAGGAAAAGATGCTTCACCTCGCTGACGCCTTTATCGTTTTACCTGGCGGGTTTGGCACCTTTGAAGAATTCTTACAAATGTTATCTTGGAGTCAAATGGATATTCACCAAAAGCCGATTGCGCTCTACAACATCGACGGCTTCTACGACGATCTAGTCGCCATGCTACAAAAGACCGCCGATTTAGGGTTTGCCCCCGAGGCTAACCTCGACCTATTCATTAATGGGCATGATCTTGATGAAATTTTCGCTGGTTTCCATGATTTCAAACATGTGTTACCGCCTAAGTATACGAACTAAATAATCTAGCCTACGCAAAACAGCTCTAGTGCTTCTGCCACAATTAGTTCAGCCCTCATCATATTAGTCGGCTGAATTCTAAAGTCATCATAAAATGCCCCATCATTGCTTCTCGCAGTGATGGGGCATTTTGCTATGTCATTAACGATACTTACTTTATGACATACTATTCAGTTATTTCAATCGTTTCAACAACCATACTGGCCGGTGCCGCTCAGACTTGTGTACCCGGGTATTAACGACTTGTAGCAATTGTAAAATGGTGAAGATTAGTGAATTACGTTTTCGGTACGCAATGTACTTCGGTTCCCACTCAGTCACATACTTCTCTTTGTACGACCGTAATCCCTGAAAACCATATAACTGGTAGCCATATTCGTAAATTAAATGAGCAATTTTTTCTTGAATAAAACTGTAGCGTGAAACCCCTACACCGGATAATGGTGCCATTCCCATATTGAAATAAGCATAGCCATCGTCACGCGCCTGTTCAAATAGGTGCACAAAGACCGTGTCCATAATGCCGGATGGCGCCGATTTGCTTGACCGCATTAAGTCAATTGAAGTCGTCTGATGATTTCCCTGCGGCATAATATTCGCAAACGCGACAATTCGGTGGTCAGGATCATAAACGACCGCTACGGGTGCCTGATTGAGATACTGCTCATCAAAAAATCCGAGCGAGAATCCTTTTTCCGTCTCACCTGCTAACCAACTATCCGAAACGGCTCGTAATTCAGCCATAACGTCGGCACTGAACGGTGGCTGCAAGATGGCAAACTCATAGTGATCACGGGTAAACTTATTCATTAGGGCCCGCTCACCCCGTAGCCGTTTACCAGCCAAACTAAAGTCTGCCAATTTAACGTGCCCTTCTTCACCAGTTTTGATAAAGTCAAAGCCCATTTCGTGTAGGCGCATCGTCAGCATCTCACTAATTTCGTAAAAGACTAGCGAGCAACCGTCACTATCTGCGTCATCCAATAACTGTTCCAAGGCAGTTTGTAATACCGCTTGATTACCGAATGGCTCTCCCATAATAATCAGTTTATCGGCCTTCTGTTGGTATAAGAAAATCAGTTGATCGACCCCATCGACTTGATAGTAATATGCTAACTTATCATTCAAATAAGCCAAGTGTGAGATTTCATTGCCGCCATAAGTTTCAATCACTTGTTTGACCCGAGCCGCATCCATCTTTTGACGTAATCGGGCGTTATAACCACTCGCAAAGTAGCGGTACATAATAATCAAAATCATTGCCGCTAAGACTAACCCAATCACTCCAAATAACCAGAGCTTTTGTGATGGGAAGAACAGAGCTTCAGGAACCGCATGCCGATGATGAATTTGGGGCGCGTTATAGACTCCCACAATCGTATACAAGATAAAGGTCACCACATACACGCAGCTAACCCACAACGTTTGCCCCCACGAAAAAGCCAACCGATCACGATAATAAGCATGCCGCGACAAAGCCACTAGCGCTAGAATCACAATCAAGAAAATCACAAATTTCATCGAAATTGCATCATAGACGACGAGCCAGCGAATCGTATTCAAAATTGCAATCAGCAGGACAATCACCGTTGGCCAAAAAGCTTTTTTGACCCGGCCAGCAGTTCCCAACGCCACCCCAATCAGTAAGAAGGCCATAATAATACTGCTGGCCTGATTAATAAAGAAAAAGGTGTACGGATAAAACTGTAAGAAGAGTTTATTGTTATATGCAAAGTTAGGGACCGTTGACATCAACAACATCAGAAAACCAGAAAAATAGAGAAAAACCGTCAGTACCATCTGAGCAACACGTTGTAATGCCTGCTTAGGAATACCCGCTAAGCGCACGTTTAAGCGATGGCCGGTGTCATGGATGAATAAGACCAACCCGATGGCAAACGGGATAATATAGTAGAATAACCGGTAAAATAAGAGCCATGCGACTGCGTCTGGTCGAGAAACTCCGACCGCACCGAGGCCAAAAATCATGAAAACGTCGAATGACCCAATACCACCGGGTACCATTGACACTTCACCGACAACCGAAGCAATCACGAATAACGGCACGACCGCTGCAAAATCAATGGGTAATCCCATAAAGTTTCCAATTAATAAGAAGAACAGCACACAGCCAGTCCATTCACCAAACGACCCACTCAATAACCGAACGACGTTGCCGAGCGTAAGGCCATCGAAGAATTCCGAATCGTTGACTCGTGTAAAAATAAAGATGGCTGGAAAATACAGTGCACCACCGACGAGCCAGATCCAGTAACTGCCATACATGTTCCCAATGCCAAAGCCATAGACTAGCACGAGTGAAATCATACAATATAATGACAATCCCGAAACTAAAAACAAAGCGATCTTGGAAATGGCAAACACGATTTGTTTCTTAGTGGCTTCGCGATTATAAAAGTTAGCACGCAGTGAGGCGCCCAGCACGCCCCCAAAACCACCGATATTCGTAAATGTATTGGTGATCCATCCAGCTTTTAAGATATAGCCAAGTGAATAGTGGTTGGGTAAAAACTTTGTAATCATGACGTCATACGTCAGCATTGGTGTCACTGCGATAATACCAATCACGACCATGCTTAACAGATGCCACCAGCTTTGCGAAGCAAGCGCATTCGCCAACTGCGCGCCACTGACTTCCTTCGCAATTTTGCCGACTTCCGTAATCACAAATAACAGGACAGAGAATACAAATAATGCTTTGATGATCCCCATGCGTTTATTGAGTGCCGTCCCGATTTTCTGTAACGTTGCCTTCAAAAAAATTCCCCCATTGGTGTGTTTGTTCTATTATCGCAATCTTAGCCTGTTTATACAACCGTTATAGGTCGTTAATAACCCCCACAGGTCTGATTTGTCGCCGTATTAAGCTATGAACATTTTAAATATCTACTACTAAATTGTTCCGAATGGGTGTTAGTAGTTAGCACTAATTATGATTAATTGTCGAAATTAATACCAGCATAAACCAATATTAATTGATTTTTAGTTACCAAACTTGCTTTACCAACCTTTACCGTTTATGTATAATTAAAGTGATACATAAACAAGGAGGAATTTCTTATGCACCATGCAAAAAAACTCGTCGTTGCACTAACGAGTCTACTCATCTTAACCGGCTGTACCACTGGTAATCAACAAGCCGCCAACCATACCAGTGTCAAAACCAAGACGGTTCGGGTTGAGAAACGGACTGCTGCTAATAAAGCCGCCTGGGCAAAAGCAAGGGCCGCTAGTCGGGCTAACGCGGCCTCAGCCAAAGCTCTTAGTTCAAACACGACCCAACTCGCAATTGCAACTAGTCAGGCTAAGCGTCAATCCGAACAACTAAAAGCAAAACATGACGACGCAATGGCATCATCAAAATCAGCGTCACAGGCTGCCGCCAAATCAGCTGCTAGTGAAGCGGCCGCACAATCACGCTCCCAGTCAGAAGCCCAGTCCGCTTCGGCCGTCGCAGCCGCTAGCCAATCTAAGCAAGCGGTCAAGGCCAGCAGTCAAGCAGCTGCTCAAAGTCAACAAACTCAAACTAGTACCGCAAACACGAGTCGGCAGAATAATTTTTCTGGCGATACCGATACCGCCCAAACTGGACGCATCGTGGGTAACCGTAATTCCAAAATTTATCACGTTGAAACGGGTCAAAACTACCGGATGGCCGGTAAAAATGCCGTTTACTTTAGTACGGAAGACGCGGCGCGGGCCGCTGGTTTCCGTAAGTCATTTCGATAGGAGGATCACTTCATGGCATTGATCGGCACCATCTTATTATTTGCAACCCTGTACTGGTTCTGGCGCTTACATCGGCGCTACCGTGGGCGTCAATGGTGGCGGCATAGTTGGCCGGCCATTATCGCATTGCTCGTCAGCTTTAGTATTCTCGGCACATCTGATGAATCCACTCAGCCAACTGTGAAGACAAAGACCGTTACTAAGACCCACTTAGTAACGGCTAATAATGACAAGCAACTGACGGCACTTCAAGCTGCCAATCGTGCTTCTGCTAGCAGCTTAAAGCAGGCTGCGAAAAAACTTTCGAGTAGTCAACAACATATTGACAAGCTCAAGGCTACGAACAAGCAAGCTGGCGCAACTTCGACAACAGCACCAACCAAGGTCAATTCTGACCATAACCCAAGTAACAATGCGTTGGCTAGTAAAACTTACAACGGTCAACAAACGATCACGATTAATCAGAATCAGCCCGCATTTACCGCTAAGGAGCTCAGTACGAGTCAGGGTGCCTGGCAACAATATGGCAATTTAGACTCACTTAACCGGGTGACGGCTGCTAATGCCCTCTTAAATCAGTCACTGATGCCCAAAGCTGAACGTGAGGCCTTGAATGTTCGACCAACGGGTTGGCATAACAAACGCATCAGTAGCGGTTGGCTTTACAACCGCAGTCATCTGATTGGCTATCAATTAACGGGGCAGAACAACAATATCAAGAACCTCATGACCGGAACCCGTTCTTTGAATGACCCTGAAATGACGACCTATGAAAACCAAGTTGCGGCCTATTTGAAAGAAAGTCCGAAAAACTACGTCCGCTACCAAGTGACCCCCATTTTCAAAGGTAACGAATTGTTAGCCCGCGGTGTTCAAATGCGTGGTCAGTCAGTTGGTAGCAATACTGTTAATTTTAATGTCTATATTTTCAATATCCAGCCCGGTATGACCTTGAACTATACTGATGGCACTAGTCAGGTCAGTCACTAACGATCATTGATCATCGTATTCAGCCTATCACGCAGCAGCCACAAAAGTGATAGTGCCCTGTCGACCAAAAGTTCAACCCAAGTGAAATTTTAAAACAAGCCCAACAGACGTACTATGCGACGTTCTGTTGGGCTTGTTTTGACTTGCTTAATCCAATACGGTTACGCCTCTAACGCCAAGTCACCGTAATCATACGGTGGTTGATATCAAATTGCACTAACACTTAGCCTAAGTATAAATTCTCAGTAATCGTTATATGCGTGGTCATGCACGTGATTCGCACCAACGCCACATCCAGAGATAAAAAAAGACCACACCCCATAGTAGGGTGTGGTCTGATGACGTTCCGTTAAGTAAATAATTACTTAAGGGTAACAGTATTATTTACTTCTATGACAGTAGTTTAACAGGGACTGTACCAGAACCGTACCAGAATACAGTTAAAATCAATTTTTATTATATTGACGATACTTCATCTTTCCAGTTTTACATCTTTTCACCTTTTTTGTAAACCTGTCAAAAATCTCCACAATAGCCAATTAAGGTTATTGTGGAGATTTTCGTTATTGAAATTGTTTATTAATTGGTAGCACATAAATCGAATAACATTATTAAAAAACAAGTAGTGCCACTCACTAAAACTACCATCACAGTTTAGAAGAAATGGTATGTAAATACCATAAACTAGGAGTAGTTCTTTCTTAAAGTGATTGAGAATCAAGATAAGAAATCCTTCGTTAATGACAATATACTGCTATAAAAAACTGGTGTCAAACATTTTACAAAGAAAGATAAATTTTCAATGCAGGATGAACTATAAAATTTTTCGAGAAATCTGGGTTATCAGTACCATCCCGATAAGAATATTCAATTATTGGCTTTTTGAGACCTTTTTTCTTTTGATGGTTTCCAATAGCTCCCAGAGTGAATAATGATTTCAAATCTTTTTTCAAGCCATCTCTATTAAGAACCTCATCTGAATTATCATCTATACTTGCGCTAAGGGTTTCATAATTAAAAGTAACCTTCCCGTTCTTCTTAATAGCATCAATTGTACTTGAAATAGACTTGTGTCTTTCCAAAATACTTATTTCATTCTGCAACTCCGAATAAAACCAGCTACAATATTCACTCTGAACTTGTTCAGCCATTCGATACGTTATAGATGTAGAGTTCGGAAATTTTTCCTTAATCGAATTCAAGTATTGAATAACATCTCGTGGTCTACCAAATCCTCTATTAACAATAAACCTAAACGGATTTGCATTAGCTTTTGTCCCTTTATGAAAAACCATATCAAATAACTCTTTATCATCAACATCATGGTAAGAATCAATTGAGACACGAATTTTATGCAACACTAGTTTACCTAGAGGCGTATTTTGGGGAGTATCTTTAATCATCGGTGAAAACCAAGTAATATTAATACCGTTATCGGTTATTACTTTGTTAATATTACTTCCATAAAATTGCATCTGATCAGCGACATCTTTTCTTAACGTTGAAATCACTCGACTTTTACTATTAATGTCTAACAGTTTAGCAAGTACCGTAACATTATTTTCCCCATCAACCTTTTGTAATGAGCTCAGCTTAATTTCGTCTAAATCATCAAAGAAAAGAAAGTACCTACTTCTCACACGTTTCATAACTTGTAATAATGTTTTCATTAATTCATCCGTCTGGCTAAAATATGAAGCAGGTACTAGCTTTGCTGTGCTTTTTTCTCCACCATCCACCCCTGCTGAAATCGAAGCACCATGCTCTGACAGTGAACCCTTCACCTGAGTATTTGCGGTGTTCTCTCGTACCATTTCCTCCAACTTATATGCCAAGTTTTTATCAAGTTCTTTTAGCTTACTAACCCATTTGCGGCTTAGTATACCTTTTTCATTTTCAACAACCATAGAAGTTAATTCGCTCAAAATCAAGTATCGCCAAAATATTTCACGTTCTTCTTCTCGGATAGAAACATAGTCAAAATTTTTTAGCTTTTCGCTTGTAAAATCTCCAGCAACAATAAATTTTGAAAAAGTATTTTTTTCCTCTTGCATTTTTTTCATAAAGTATCTTACAAGAATCGTCTTACCAGTACCTTTTCTACCAACAACTAAATATTTTAATGGATCATTACGTAATGTTCTGTAATAGCCACTTCCATCATAGAATAATGATTCAAAATTTGGCTGACGTGCTTCATTTTTTCCGTCAGAATATCCGAACGATATCCCAGAAATTGGTTTTAACTTAGTCAACATATTCATCCCGCTATTTTCTATAATTTATATTAACATTGTATCATAACTATTACTTAAACTATTCATGCTCGTTTTATTACAAAAAATCCCCTACACCAGCCAGTTAAGGTTGATGTGGGGGATTTGATTACTTGATGATTAATTTGTCACCAGGGTGGATCATCGAATAGATTGTTTTACCATTTTGAGTAGCCAACGTATATACGTTCAGGCCGTTCCGTTGAGCAATTACCCACCAACTATCGACCGAGCGTTACAGTAGATTGAGTTGCCTTTTAGTGAGATAGTTATTTTGAGAAATAATTGTCTGGCTAGGATACGATTCTGCACTCAACCACTTCGCTTCCTCGCATTACAGCAGGGTTAACCCAATAAGTCAACTAGGAGGGATAATATGAGTCAATTTAATCATTTAAATGATATACCGGATAAAATAATGAATTGTTCAAAATGTGGAAAAAAGTTTAGTATTTCTATTAGTGATGGATCAATGTGGGGAGGCCATGATTCAGAATCTATTCAATGTCCTTGGTGTGGCGCTAATAATGGTAAAGAATACGGTGGGGATATGATAATGGTTTTTACAAGTAGATTAAAATAGTTAACTTAAACCTCGTTTCAAAATTGGCGTTAAGTCTACAGACTCAGTATAGGAAATTAGCAACTACTATATTATATTTGGACCATAGAAAATAGGATTGATTTCACTAACTTTGAAAAAACAAGAAAGTTGTTAAATTAGACTTTAGCTTGTTCGTTTCGCTTATACCAATTTGAATTCACAGAATTAGGATAACGAAGCGTTGAGTTACTAGGCTACTTCGAATACGTGTGTGTTATGTAAACTAGCTTAAAATAGTGCTATAATAAAAAACGTGTTCAGGAATGAACTCATAACTTAGTTTTTCGTGTTTACAGTAAGGCCTATTCTTAATTGAATAGGCTTTTTTAAGTTACTCTAGTGGTTGCGTCTATTTTTGAGAATGATATACTGTGCTTTGTGTTACAACATGACACACTACTTTCATTTAACTGGGTGTAATTGATCTGAGTTGACGCAGGTTAGTTATCTCTAAATTAGCACAATAAAAAGGCCTGTTCTCAATTGGATAGACCTTTTTACTTTATTGATTTTAATGTTATTATAATAATGTGTGTGCCATTTATAGGGTAAACGGCTATCTTTTTTAGGGTAGTCGTTTTTTTATTGCAATTTAATGAGAATGAGCTAAAATGAAGTTGTCTTACTTATTAAGGACTCATGATGTTTCCGCTTTAAAGTAATACCTTCTTGGTGAGCACTTACCCGGGTGCCCACTTTTTTAATGGTTGCAACTAGCGTTAATAATGATATACTATGTTTGTGTTGCATGACCTTGCACACTACTTTCAGTGACAAAACCGCACAATAAAAAGGCCTACCCTCAATTGGATAGACCTTTTTTACTTTATTCTGTTTTGTCGTCTACTTTAACGTCAGCACTAATATCAGTCACATTAGAGACGGACGCACTAGTTGGCGCTTTATCAGCTTGGCTAGTTGAGTCTACCTCGTTTGTGGCTTGTTCTAAGGTGCCTGTCGCGTCCTCTGAGACGTTTACAGTCTGTACGTCTGTAATTACCCCTAGCATACCTAGGATGGTTAATACCGTGTTAACAACGGCCACAATACTAGTCCAGTCACCAGCAAATTTAATCCCAAATACAGCTAGAATTTGCTGAATTAGCACGATTAACAGTGAAATAATACCAGCTATCAGCTTACCATTAAATGAGCCGTCAGCATTCTTTAAACTAATCTTTTTCATTTCCTTTGGCTTCCTTTTCATATAGATGTTTAAATTCAATGTCATGACCATCTAACCGGCCTTCTACCTTAATGACCCGATTTTCAATCGCGTTCATTGTGTCGGCATTTTGCTGTCTCACTTTTAAACTTTCATCGGTAAAACGGCTAAGCCGCTTGCCTAAATCGTTAAGCGGGATACGGACCGTCTTATTGAGAATCCAATTAGCTAATACACAAATACTAGTGACAATGGCAACGATCGATCCCCATTCATCCCAACCTAATCCTAATAGTGTATGCAATTACCGCACCACCAATCGCTGGCCAGGATAGATAGTGGTGTAAATCGTCTTGCCGTTCTGACTAGCTAATGTAGTCATACTTAGGCCGTTGTGCTGAGCGATTGACCACCAGCTGTCGCCAGACTTGACTGTGTAATACGTATGACTAACCAGCTGACCAGTAACTCGCTTCCCGTAGGCTAGCCCGTTGGTGACACCTAGCTTGATAAAGCCATACAGGCCGTTTGAACGGGTGTAACGTGCCCATACGTAGTCGTGTTCGATAATAACCGCGTTGTAAGTTACACTCTCACCCTTGTAATAGGTAGCCACTTGACTAACTTTGTCGCTATCCGTGTATCGTACGGCCAGAGTCCGATTAGGATAGAACACCCCTCGTTGGCTGTATTTAACGACTTTAAATGGGGCCTTCTTAGCTGCCTGTTTATGAGCCTGCTTAATGTTGGCCTGTGCTTTAGCCTTGCTAGCAGTCGTGTAGCCTGATTTAGTGATCCCTGTTAAATCGACATTGCCATCTAATCCGCCTGCTTTATACATGCTAGTGAATTGGAAGATAGCCACGCCGTCCATGCTAGGGAACCAGTTGTAATCAGGGCTAGTTCTAACCAAGTAGTCTGGATACTCAGCTAACCACAGGCAATTACCATAGGCTTTAACAATGGTGCTAGTATTAACGTGGGCGTTTAAATAGGCCTTGCCGGAGTATAACACTGGAGTATAGCCGTACGCCTTAATTAACTTAAATTGAGCTTTAATGACATTAGTGTTAGCTGTCACACTATTAGAAGCACCGTCCTCATAGTCTAGTGCGACAATACTACCCTTGGGTGTCTTAACACGTGGCAAGTAATAGGCCATCATCGCCTTGGCATTGGTCATATTGCCACCAACACCGTCCCATAAATAGGTGTGCACTCGTTTACCAGCCTGTTGAGCTGATTTAACTTGGCTGTTATACGTGGTCTGAGGAATATTAGTGCCACCATAAAAGCCACCTGCCTGTGAGAGCACGAACTTATCGGTGCTATAGCCGAATATCCCACTATTGCCGTTATACTTAGACCAGTCGACCCCTTGTTCCCGGCTAGTTGAAGCCTGACTGTTTAAATTGACCATTAAAAAGGCCATAAAAATAGCCCCCACCATTAAGATGAGTGCCTTTAATTTGTGCTTATTCAATTGTCTGCCTCCTATTGTACGCTGTTATTATCTGCGGTAGCTGCTGCCTGTGCTGCTTTGTAGGCTGTAATTGCATCGGATACTTGAGTAACCTGGGCTTGGGTAATCAGTGATTTTGCTAGATAATTGCCAGCATATACAGTTGCTAAATCCGATGGAATCAGTCCATTGTTAACACTGCTAATTAATCCTTCTGTTAAAAATTCGCTTAAATCAAAACTCATGACAAAGATCCTCCTAGTGCTACAATAGCTGCTTTTATTTTTGCGTAATCTGATTGTGTCAAAACTTCTGATGGATTAGGTGACCAGTCAGTTGCTTGAAAACCTCTTTCTAATTTAGTTTCACAGTATGAAAAGCTTGAAGCTGTTGACTGTGACGCTGCAAAAACTAATGTGACATACTGAATAGTACTTCCGGCAGTAATAGTACCTGTCCAAGTGCTATAGTCAGATGTGCCAGCGGATACAGTACTACCACTAGCGCGGTACTGGACACCAGATGCGTCTTTCCATGAAATTTGAATTTTCATGTCGTATGAGGCTTGTGATATATGCGTCCTTGCTGTATAAGGTGTGTCACTATTAATCGTTGTAATATTTGCTAGATGTTGTGGTATACCAGTGTTCCAGCCTATAGCATTATTCACAGTGTTTAATGTTTTGCTAGTCCCTAGTAGTAAGTTAGTCCCGACTGCACTGTTATCAACTTGCGCTTTAAGATCAACAAAAGCTGGTGCCGCGGTCAAACTAGCATTGTCAACAATGCCCGGGTCACCCTTGTCACCTTTAATACCTTGTGGGCCTTGTAATCCTGTTGGGCCGATTGGGCCTTGTGGCCCAGTGTCACCAGTATTACCTTTATCACCCTTGTCACCCTTAGCAATTGTGCTTGCGGCTTTATTCATTGCTGCCACAAAGTCATCAAAAGCAATCGTGGTTATAGTTGACCCCCCTTCGTTCTCAATATTGTTTGTAATGGTAAAGCCAAGTGGCTGATCACTGGGATAAATACTTGTGCCCGCTTGGTCGATCACCCAAATTTCTAACTGATAACTACCAGCTGGCAAGCCTGCCATCAAAGTCGGCGTAGGCTGTAAATTAAGCCAGCCCGGTTTAAGGCCATCCAAGCTAGTAATCGTGATAGGCTGACTTCTTAAATAACCACTGGCATTGCCAATCTTGGCGATAATGTTAGTAGCTTGAGTTAAATCGACAGCCGACCCATCGTTTTTGCAAATGAATGTAAACGTCGTTTCAGTGTCGCCTTGCTTTATTTGACGAGGCGATTTAGTTGTAAACTCTAACGTTTTAGCCATCGTATAGCCTCCTTTAATCACAATGCGGGAGATGGTGCTACATAGTCCTCACCAGTAATTTCTTTGTACTGATCCGTTGTTAGGCCGACCCCCACAAATACCTTATAATAACTAGCGTCATTTTGACCCCAGGACTTAAATAATTTGCATTGTTCATAAATCGTCATTATTGTGCACTTCCTTTACTTAGAATTGCAATTTGACTAGCTTGAGCCATTACTAACTGACGTAATTGCATAATATCAGCTGCTTGCTGCATTAATGTTTGTTGTTCAGTCGTTGGCGCTGGCGCCGGTGGCTGTTCACTTTGCTTAGCATATTCATCAGCGGAGATACCAGTCCAAGCTTGCCCGTCAAAGGTTGGCTGATACAAACCATCTGGAACTGCCACGGTAGTGGCATTCTCCGGTTGTGTCATCGCTGATACCGCACCGGCAAAGATTTTCGTCTCTGGATCATATAAATAATAAGTTGTCATCGTTATTCCTCCTACCAATGAATCCAGTCAATGACTGCAGAAAATTGATCGGTCGTCTCAGTGCTAGCGGTCGTACCGGCAAAAATCACGCCACCAGCAGTCACCCACAAACTAATGTATTTGCTTGGACTACTCAGAGCACTATAGGCTGGAATGACAAAAGTCGTCGGCACCATTGGTGCCATTCCCGCCGGCACGCGGCCAATTGTGATATATTTGCTAGGCGATAAGTTAGTTAGATTGTTAATTCGTAGCTCAACATGCTTAGCGAAGTAGCCACGGGTCTCAACATAGTAAACCAAGTTATCTGCTTTGGTTCCATTTTCTGTTGGAATGGTGGTATTAGTAAACGTTGCCCCGGTAGTCACCAGCCAATCTCCACTGCCGTCTTTACCGTCAGTGTGGACGGTCTTTGTCCATTGGTTGCCACTGTAGCTCTGAACCGCGGTCAATACTTTACGCCCGGCGGTATTATTCTCAACACGAACGCGTAACAGTGAACCATCACCATCTGCTAATGGGCCATTTTTGAAATTGGCTCCCTCATATTGACCACTAGGTAAGTCTAGAATATCTTGCCCATCATCCAACAATTGACTGTCAGTTTTCTCGTTGCTCTGGGGAATATTTGTTTGAATTTTGGTGCCATCTAATCTACCGGCTGCCATCAAATAGAACTTACCATTGGCCACCACACCCAGCATCAGTGTGTGTCCTAACGTATATGCGCCTTCGGCTTCCAATAAATAGTTCTCAGTATCAGTAATTGAATTTGGATAATTCTCATTGATGAACTCTGCTAAGCCCGACTTAGAAAATTCAGCTTTAGTCACAATTTTGCCATCAATGTCGTAGGCTTGCAGCGCAATCTTCGTGCCATATGCTCCCATCGTCAAATAAACTTTACCATTTGACATTGTAATGCCTTGTGGCTTACGGTCAAGATTACCATTTGATTCTACGTAGACATCCTGCTCAAAAACTGGCTTACCAGCTTGAATTGAATCCCAGGCGTAAACCGAATATTTAGCAATTTTGCCTGGAGTTGCTTCGGTGGCAACGAAATTATTGCCCTCAACACCCCATTTGAACTTGCCATTGATTGGGATATTGTCACCAACTTTACCCGTATCGTAATTGAAAATGGCATAACCGTCGCCATTCACAACTGACACAATAAAGCATAGCTCACCATTGGCGTTGTAGAAGTATGGAATGCCTTCTGAGAATGAGTTTGCTTCATTGACAAATGACTTCATCCCTTTTAACTCGCCAGTTGTTAAATCATGAATCTCAATCCGTGTTTCGGTGCCACCAGTAATTTCGGTCGACAAGTATAATTCGTTCTTATCCTTGTTTACTGAGAATCCTTGCGGGTACCAACCAGACGTAGTTGATTCTTGCCAACTAACCTTCAGCAAAATCTTCAGATTTGTGATGTAAGCATCACTGGAATTAGTGGCCAAATTAGCAATATTGGCGGTCATACCATCCAATTTGCCCTGCACAGTCGTATTAAATTGATCACTCCACATCTTTAAATCAGCGTTAGTGACGACATTACCGTCTTTAATTTTCTGCGCCAATTCATCTAACTGCGTAGTTAGAGCAAGGACTGTAGCCTGAGTCTTCGTATAGGCCTCCGTGACGGTGCTAATTTCTTGATTTAGTTTGTCTTTGTATGCATTAATTGTAGCCTCCCCTTCATCAAGTAACTTTTGTAGCTCTGTCCGAAAGGGGGCCTTATTAACAAACATATCAGGGTTCCCGTTGTATACGTGGAACCAGACACTAAAGGTGGTAACGCGTTTGCCATCAGCATTCTGCAAGCCCAAAAAGCCGTAGAAATATCCTTCTTGTGGAAACATATTCCCAGGTAGATTCATCTTCACCCGGCCCAAGCCAACAACATCATCACTAGAGCCGACATAGCTGACCGCTTCACCGGTTTCGGCAGTCACCTGGCTATTCTCATCAAGGCTACCCACAAAGCCGGTTATAAACGGCACTAACCCATCTTGAAACTGTTGTGCTAGTCCTCGCTCTTTAAATTGAACAACCAATGGGACCTGTTCGTCGCCCACTCGGCCGTTGAAACTATCACTCAAGTCAAACGCATCACCCGAGCTGATCTGTTGTTTATACGTATCTAGCGTAATCGTACTAATCATTTACTCACCTTCCTCAGTATCTACTACTTTGCCGTTAACAATTTGGATCGGTACATCATACTTAGCCAAAATATCAACAAGTTCATGCATATTTTCATCCTGAACTCGAATTTTTGATTCAATTGTTGTTTGTGTCTCTTTAATATCACTTTGCCGGTGCTCTATCGTAGCTTGATTATCAAGTATGTCATTGAAAGTATCTTGAGTTATCACGAAGTTGGATATCAGCATTTCCCGTAGCGGAGCATCATACACAGCAGATAATTCATTAGTGAATAATTTAATGCTCATTCAACCGCCTCCTTCTTTTGCCACGTCACTTTCCCGTCATTATCAATGGCAGGTTCCCATACCGTTCCATCTGGTGACGTCAACTGCCCAATTAAACTTAGTCGTTGGTCCAAGTCATCACTAGTAACTAACTCTGGTTTATTGGCAATCTTCTCCCAGCTAATCGGAAACTGCATTGAAAGAATATTAATAGCCTGTTGCACCGTCATTTTATCCATTCGCGGCACCACCCAATGCATTAAGTCTTGCTAGTGTACTCGCATCAGTAATCAAATCATTGCCGTCTACAGCATCAAGCCCGGCCTTTAGCTGTGCGATTTGCTTACCAGAATCACTATGAGCAGTCTGCAATCCCGCGGTGATTTGTGTAAAGCTTTTGGTCATATTGCCAAATGTCACGCTAGTCGTCGCTGGATTAACCAAATCAATCACGGTTTCACTGATTCGAGTTTCAACATCCACACCATTGCGATCCCGAATATAGCCATAATTTCCAACCTCACTATTATTAATCATTCCAGATACCGAGTTAGTCTTGAAATCATTCAATGTCGCAGTTCGCTGAATCAACGGCACATCTTGTAATTTTGATTTCAAATATGCCAATAGGGAATCACTATTCGTGAACCGCTCATCAGAAATTGGCTCTGCATCAATTACACCCCACGTTGTTGCGTTAGGACTCGTGTACTCAGCAGTAGCCAATGGCTTTTCCTTGTCGTCTAACTTACCTGTACCTTTAATATGCGTAGCAATCGTCGTGTAATCACTCTCATCTGTCAACGAGCTAAGATTCAATCCATCTAACCAAACGAAAGCATCACGCTTACCGACTTGTTTATAAATATCAATGTGCTTGCCCGTACTAGTCCATTCGAAATTGAAGTCCGACATCAAAGTGTTTAAGAATAAATCAAACGCTAATCCAGTACCGAAATCTTCAGAAAAATCATAATGATTGAAATCATCATGAATCGTATACGTAAAACCAGTGCCTTCAGTAATTAGCTGCATGCAGCTATCGAGCGACTGGGCTCCCTTTATACTCTTCTCAACGTAATGGTCATTTAAATCGTGCACAGCGCCTAGAAACGTTGCTTTAACATTGCGACTACCACCGATGTTAGATCCATTCATGGTCTGAATACGATAAGCTTCGCCACTATCAGAATCCAGCAAGAGGGTGCGTGGTTGCAACATGCCCACAGCAGACGCATTCGTACCCGTGTTAATGAACGTCAATTCCAACTGAGCCACTTGATTCACGGTTTCAGTCAGTTGTGCTGAAATTGGGATAACTGGTAGTTCGTTACCTGTTACATCACGTAAATAAAACACTGTCACACCTCCTAAACGTAATAGCGTGTATCAAACTCCAAATCATAATTCGTTGCACCCGCCACCAGTAATTCATTAATCCCTTTGACGTAATCTAAATAGGCATGATTCCCCTTGCTGTAGACATTCACGCCATCCACAACTGGAACCATGCCATATAAAATTAGAGTTTGGGATTTCTTCAACGCTTGATTTAACTGAAACACTTGTCCCGTAGTTTTGTTAGTAATCGATAATTGACTAGCCACATCTCCATGGAAGGTTAATGTGGCCGTCTTGCCATCAGCCAGCAGCGGAATTGAGCCACCAACAAACACCTTGACGTCACTTTGATTGGTGAAACGATACGGCGGCAAACATGCAAACGGAATATCAAATCCTAATGGAATGTTATTCTTCATGTTAGCAGTAGTATTAATCGTCTCGCCAAATCCACCGGTAACAACTAGGTTAACTGTGATATCTTCCGTCATAATAGGTGACGCTTCATAAGGGGCTACATTAAACCCATCATCCGCATGGACTGGCCAACGAATCGATGGAATAACACTGCTAACGACATAAAAGTCCTCGTATCCACGAAACAAGTCAAACAGCTTTAACCGCATTAGTTCTTGGTCAACTGAATCAATTGTTTTGACGTCAAAAACTAGCGGGATTTTTCGTTCACTCGTGTGTGTTTCAGATGAAGTTACATTGTACTTACCAACTGGCGTATACGTTCGAATGAACGTCGGTGCAGGTGGTGAAAACTTTTCTACTTGAATACCCAAATCAGATAGCCAGTAATTACTACCATCCTGTTGAATCACTTGAATATCTAACTCCATCTATTTGCCTCCTCTCGCTCGATCAATGACAACATCTTGGCCTAGAGCCAGCTTAATTAACGGATACTGCGCATTAAAAAGGACGCCGTTATCTAGTTTGGCAGTGATGTTAACTGTCTTGCTAGTAATTGCGTCCACTAATGATTTGACCATACCTAACACCTCACCAGTTCCGTTTGCCGTGGCACCACTGACCGCGACGGGCCCACCGTGCTTAGGAGCATCTACGGGAATGGTACTCTTTAATCCAGCGGCTTGTTCCGCACTTGTAGCAACAAAAGCCTGCTGGCCAAATGACATCTTGACAGCTTGGTCCGTTAAATACTTGCTGTAATTCGATTGATCATCCGGGATATGAATTTCACGTTGGTTATGCTCAGATACCCATGCTAACTGTTTCTCATAGGACTCACCGCCCTTGTCAAAACGACGATGACCACTGGGCGCCCAGCCGCGATTCCACATCAAATCGTTGTACCAGTTTGAATCGTTAAATAACGCCAATAGTTGGTCATAACCATTAGCACGGTTTCCGTGGCCTTTAACCGCGTAATACCGGAATGTTTGTCCGATAAATTGAAGTAACCCCTGAGCAGGGTCAACACCAGTATTGACATCCACATAGCCATGTTGAAATACTGTTGGATTACCACCGGACTCGTGATTGATGGTATTAAGGATTTTCTTAACGCCATCTTCAGGCATCGATACGTGCATAGCAGCGGCGGCTCGTTTGATGTACGGAATCCACCGCGTTACGCCAGCACCACCCGGATTGCCAGCACCCTCAATGGCTAGTTTCTTTAGCCAATTGGTTTGTTTCTTTTCCCATGATTTTGTATCTGGTCCGAAATGACTTTGTGAGCCACCTGGAAACAGGTTCATCTGAAAACTTGAATCTATTAGTTTTTCCCAGTTCTTAATGGGGTGCTCCATGAACTTCATAGCATCACCAAATAGATTCTTGATCCAATCAACGATGTTGCCACCGGAACCAGTCGCAAACATTGGTAACCCCATCATTTTAAGGAATGGTGCCGCTTTTTCAGTATCCTCACCTGAAAAGACTTGAGCACCGACAGGCAAGTGGGTCACAGTTGGAACAGCCGGTGACAGTCCTAATGATCCATTACCGTAATCAATCAATTCTGGCTTATAACCATCACCGACTATTGCAGTTTCAGGACTTGTGATTTTGCCATTAGTACCGGTTTTATGTGGTATTCCTGTCGTTATGCTTAACTTGTTTTCAGTTGCTGTGTAAGAACTCTTGCCACCAACAGCTTTAGACAATGCATTAACACTAGCTCCACCTTGATCGAGGTTATGAGCCACACCTTTTCCAACTCCGCCAGCAGACTTCAGGGGGTCGGCGGCTTTCTCAACTAGGCCTTGATTGAATGATTCCATTGTATCGTTACCAGCACCAACAGCTTTTTGCCCCAAAGTCATAACATCTTTAATGGTTTGAGCAGTCCCCGTAACCGAATTAATAGGCACCTTTTTCTCACCGTTGATACCATCGTTATAACTATCCATGGTCTTACGGCCGCTTTCACCAATATCAATATTAGTCTTCCCCTTAACCATCGCTGCTAATACTTTCAAGTAGTTTTCAGTCGAAATTTTCTTATCAGCATAAGCCTTGTTAAGGGTATCCATAGTCCATGACCCTTCGCCAGTGATATTGATTTTAGCTCCACTCTTTACTGCCGACTTTAGCTTATTCAATGCAGATTTAGCACCAGGGATTCCTAAATCAATACCATTTGCTAAGGTATCAATATCTTTTTGACCAATCTTTTTCAAGTTATGATCAAAGATATTAGAAATTGCTTTACCATAACGTGTCTTTAAACCACTCTTGGTAATGATACCTAAATCCAGGCCTAATTTGAGTGTTTGAATATTGCTCTTGCCCAATTTAGATAAATCTTGCTTAAAAATAGCAGCATATTGTTTGTCATAGCGGCTTTTCAATTGAGCGTCAGTGATATCACCACTTTTGAGTCCTTCTTTTAAAGTTGCTATATCAGTTTTTCCGAGTTTTGATAGATCCTTAGGAAACAAACCGGTAATATTGTCTCCAAATTGTTGTTTCAAATCTGAAATAGTCACGGCACCATCGGTTAACCCTTGTTTCAGGGTATCTATTTCTTTTTCACTCAGTTTAGATAGGTCGTGTGGGAAAAGACCAGTAATTGTATTTCCAAAAACAGGAGCTAAATCTTTCAAAGATAAGATTCCCGTTGAAAGACCTGATCGAAGTTCTTCCTGTTCAGAATTGGTTAAATCACTGATATTCTTTTTGCCGTCATCTTTGAAGCCAGTTAGAATTGAATTGAAATACACTTGTGCTTCTTCATAACCCTGTTTGCTACCAGATTTGACATCAGTCCAAAATTGTTGTGCAGTTTTGTATCCATATTTACCAAGAGAAATGTTTGCAGCGCTATCAGAAAGGTCAAGTCCCCATTGCTTAGCAACATTGGCTGGGTTTCCCAAAGTGCCTTTATTCAAAGACTTAACATAATTATCATGCGTTTTTTCAGCACTTGCGGCCAATTTAGCACCTGCTTTTGTTGTCTCCGCCAGCATGTTATCAGCATCAACCTTTGCTTGTGCAGCTGCTGTAGAGTTGGACATTCCCATTGCTTCATAGGCTTTTTCCTGAGACTTCTGGAACTTAGCTATATTCTTTTCAATGGTCCCATGTGCGTTAACTTGATCATCAATGTACTTCTGGTTATCCTTCTTATGGTCCGCAATCCATTTGGCTGCTGATTCTTCGCTGTTACTGACATCGTCCCAATAAAGCTTTTCCTTTTTTCCATTTTCATCGGTAATCGTTTTCGTGTATTCATCATCAAGCGTTTGCTTAGTACGCAAGCTTTCACGACCATTGTTGTTATACGCATCGCCGGCCGCTTTTTCAGTTTTGATGTATTCCAGTGAGGCCTGAGTTTGTTGCTTGTTACGCTTAGCGTCTAGCATGGCAAGTGCTTGGTCGTATTGGTCCTTGCTAATTTGGTCATTTTTTCTTAGCGATTTCAGCTCAGACAGACTCTTCTTATAACTATCACTTGCCTTGCCATAAGTCTTGGAATATGCCGAATCTGCTGACTTTACGTCAGCTTTATACATTCCATCTGTAATAGTGCCATGTTGTTGAACGTAGGCTTTATATAACGCTTGCTGGTCTTTATAAGCCATACCAAACGCGGAGACTTGCGAGTCAATGTAAGCTTCAGCCTCATTTAGCTTGGCCTTTTGAGTAGCAGACAACTTAGAGAAGTCACCGTCAACTGACTTTAGAATGCTCTCCATCGTTTTTTTAGCTTTTTCGAGCTTACTAGTTTGCCCATCAGCCCGCTTATCAACGCCCTTTTCAACTTGCGTTATCCAGCTATTGCCAGCACTTCCAAAGCTTCCGGATAAGTCGGATAGTGCATCCATCCCGGCCTTTTTAGTCTTGGAAAACTGTTGTTCAACCAAATCAGCCATCTTACTGTATTTAGTAACCACATCGCTAGATAACTGTTTAGACTGCTTGCCTACCGCGGTGTCCAATAGCGCCATATCATTCTTGGCTTTTTGATGTAGTTCATTAAACGAGCCAATTGCTTTTTGCGAGTTTTTACTAATATTGGCACCATATTCGTCCATCGAAGCACGTTGGCGCTTCAACTGGTCACTATGCTCCTTGCCGGCTTTAATCGCAAAGTAAGTTGCTGTCCCCACAGCTGCTACACCTAACACGACCGGGGCGGCAGCTGCAGCCAATGCACCTAATCCGGATACTGTACCTAGTGCTGAACCACCTAATCCTAGCAAAGAAGCTGAACCTGCTTCAGCACCACCACTAATACCAGCAATGACAGTACTGGCCGCGCCGCCATCTTTAACTAAAGTGCCAAATAACGGTGATAGTTTAGCAGCACCAACCAATAGTTTCGTAGATCCACTAGTTAGTAGCCCTACACCAGAGGTCAATTTTCCAAACATGCTAATCAATGGACCACCAGCCGCAACAGCTAAGCCTGTATTAAGAATTAGCTTCTGCGTTGCCGGATCTAAGTCGCTAAAACGGTCTAGCATATTCTTTAACTCACGAATAATGGGCGTGAGGGTTGGTAGGAATTTCTGCCCAAATTCAATCTCTAAAGCGTTTAAACTAGATTTAAATTGGGCCATGGTGAACTGACTCGTGTTACGCATGGTTTTGTTGTATTTATCAACGGTTCCATTGCTGTGTTCGATCTCATTAGATAACGATTTGTACCGGTCGAGGTTAGCATCCATCAAGGTCATACCGACCTTCATGTTTTCCTGACCAACAACGTTGTACATAAATGACTGGCGCTGCTTATCATTCATTTTCTGGTAAGCACCCTGCATTTGTCCAAGAATATCAAAGACGTCTTTCATTTTGCCTTTGCTATCGAATACTTGAATATTGTATTTCTTTAAATCCTTAGCTGCTTGACCTGTCCCTGTTCCAACTCGTGTCATCAATGATGACAACCCTGTACCAACAGAGCTAGCGTCAATACCAGCAGACTTTAAGCGCCCTGCAATTGCCATAAATTCATATGTTTTAACGCCCATGGCGTGCATTGCAGCACCAGCATTACCACTAATTTCTTTCAAATCGTCTAATGACATGGCTGACTTATGGGTGGCTTCAGTCATCTGATTCATCAAGCTATTACCATTCTTTATTACAGTACTGTTTGAACCCAAGTTCTGACCAAATTGTTCAAGCATAGAAGCGGTCAGTTTAATAGACTCCCCAGACTGATCGGAATTAGCGGTCATAGTCTTTAACAACTCTGGCATCATTCCCATGGCTTGTTTGACATTGTAACCATTAGAAACCAATTCAAACATACCATCATTGATTTCTTTGGTACCAACACCAAACTCTTTGGACCATTTTAATGTGTCTGAAGATAGATTCTTCATAATTGAGCTTGTTTGGCTAGCAGAGTATCCTTGTGCAACAACTTCCTTACGGATATCAGCTAATTGATATTGATAATCGGAAGCGGCTTTAGTTGCTACACCCAGTGCTGTGACAATAGGTACCGTAAAACCAATAGTGGCCTTACTTCCAAGAGAGCTAATCTTTTCACCAGCATTTTGTATCTTAGTACCCATTATCATGGCTTTGTCAGCTGCGGCAGCCATTTCAGGTGTTAATGCACCAACACTCTTTTGCAACTTGCCTGCTGACAAAACCAGAGCTTGCTGTTCACGTTCAAGGGCAGCATATTTACTTTTAGCCGCTACTACTTGAGCAGAATTATCGCCTTCTGCTCGTGACAGACGACCAATTTCACCAGCTGTTGCTGTCATCTCTTGTCGGTTAGCTTGCAACTGCGCTTTATAAGAGTTCAACTTAGAAACTTGAGAAGACATGTGCAGCCCTGCTTGTTCTTGAGCGGCTGATAGCTTACTATAACTGGCTGCAGTTGTCTCTAACCCTTGATTCAACACTTTTAAATTGGCAGCTGCTTTCGGGCTAACATCCACGTCTTTAAATGTTCGCTTAAGAACTTCGGCTTGTGCAAGCGCCTCTTTAGCGATTAAGTCCACGTTAATCTTGACACTACCAGCAATATCAGCCATCTACACACATCCTTTCTATATTTTCCCTTGCTCCCGTAACTCTTTCATCCGTAACGCCTTGTGTGGCATATCTAAATTAGCTAGCTCGATAGATAGTTCATCTGGTGTCAGCTTGCCGTCGCCATCGGTGTGAGCTTGTTTTAATCCATAAATCAGCTTCATTTGCTTTAAATAAGTTTGCATATCAGCATCCATATCATCACTAACCTTGGCCAGTCGAAATCTGACAACTTTTTTAAATTGCGTATCTTCATTAAGGCCATCCAACATAGTGGTAAACCGTTCCCAACTGAGACTATCTCGGTCTAAATCGATACCATATTGTTGTTGGAACCCAGCCTTGATTAACGATTCGTCTTCATCAAAATCAAAAGACCGCTTACCAGATTTGAGTACCTTGGCTCGAACCCGATCGCGGTCATTATTGATTTTTGTATTAAATATTTCAGACAGTAACTGACCCTTGTCCTCAAAACGTAGCTTGCTCGTATCGTCCAATACCAGCGCTTTTAAGCTGACTTCTACACGCTCTGGTATAGTGAGGCCATCATCCCGAATCGCTTTAAAATAGAGCAACACCATGCGAAATGAAAGGTCTAAACGATACCGATGTTTCTGAAATACGATGCTGTTAGTGTTTATCTCGGTAAAACTCATTGTTCATTCTTCCGCAATTCTGTAATGGACTGTAAGTACTTGTCGCGATAATCAGAAATATCCGTATGTTGTTCTACGTTAATCATGATTTGAGCGACAACCTTAGCAAATACCACCATGGAATCATTGCAAGTATGGTATAGTTCCTTGCCAGCGTTTTTGCCAAACATGCCATCAAGTAATTGATAAAAGCGTTCCTTAGCTTCAATCTTATATTTGTTCTGAATATCATCGTACATTCGTAAATAGCGTCGTTGTAGGACTTGTTTCTTATGATCTAACGCCGTCATTGGCTCGTTAATCATATCTTTTTCCAATTGAGCTTCTTTATCAGTTAATTCAACTGATCGATGATGTAACTCCTGCTGTAATTTCACCTCAGCCATTTTAATGTCATTATATTGATCTGTAAAAATAGCAAATGATTTATCAGCAAAACTTGCCGTGTAATTCTTATCACCAATTTCAAACGTCATACTGTCACTAGGAACCTCTAATTTAATTACATCACTCATGCTAGTACCTCCTAATATTTTTAATGCTATGTATGACGGATTGCTCCGTCACTTGCCTACATACTCTTTACAATAGCGCCATCGCTAGTAGGCAATGATTGAACATTTGATGGCGCTGTTATTTTGACGGATTACCGTTGTCAGTTGGCATATTAGCCTTAACACCCAAAATAATCGCATTTTGACAAGGTGTATCCTTCAATGCAGTTTGCATATCAGTAGGATTGCTTGCCTTGATTACTGTGGGAGTAGCATTGTACGTCATCGTTACCTTGAAGCTACCGTTATCGTCCGCAGCGCCACCACCATCATCAATGTCAGAGAATGTTCCCATACCTGATTCAATCGCATTAGGTGTTAATGAACCATCTTCTTCTTGTACCCATTGGACTTTACGGAACATCCGTTCACGTAAGCCACCAGTCTTTTGCTTCATGTCGGCAATATCATCTTGGGCCGGGTTCCCAATTGAACGATCACCAGAAATATCATACGATGACGTTACACCAGTAACTGTCTGTCGTTCTTGGCCACCACCATTGTAGTAGGCAGCAGACTTCTTCTTATCAGTATATTTAGGCGTTACAGTCGTAATCCCATCACCTAAATATAACCAGTTGATCGTCTTATCTGCCGCAGTTTTTCCTACCCAATATTCATCTAAATAGTTTTCTTGAATTGACCCCTGGACGTTTCTGTCGTTCGGGTCAGCTGTTGGTGTTGTTGCATCAGCCATTTTGCATTCCTCCTAAATTAAATAATTACTTGTACACTAAAAGCGCCTTGATAGACACCATACTTTTGAGCATCTTGACCATCGTCATCCTGAACAGTGGCTAGAAACTCCGGTGAGGTTGTCATCTTAGCGCTTATGAATTTGAAACTTCCATTCTCACTTTTGATTGATATCGGCGTTGCATTCTCCATGATGTCCATAATGGCACTGAGAGTGTTAATACAAACAATTCCGTGTGGATGTTTAGCAGTGATTGCAAATGCAAAACTACGGCGGCGGCGACCGTCATAATATCGCGTTGCCGGTCCAGCGGGTTGCAATGTATAACTCAGTGACATTCCTGGAGCATAGTCATTGCCAAGTGTTAACGTATCAAACAGCTTAACGTTAGCACTAATATAATTAGCAACCCGAACATCCAGATCAAGGTCAACTTGACTCACTACGTCGCCCCCAATCCGTGTGCCACGAGCGCTGACCAATTGTGACCATTAACCAAATAGGCTTTATCAACCCAACCCTTTTGCGCTAACGCATGCTTAGTGTGGTTATAATTCAAAGGCCGATTCGTCACTACTTTGTGATAACCTCTCCGCTGACCCATTGTATCCGGTGCCTTCACCATTACTTTACCACCGTACATATAGGCCGCATACGGCTCTGTCCAAACAATAGTAACGCCAGTACCGGTTTGAATTCTCGATACATGGCCAGCTAAATCACCATTTAGAAATGGCACATATTGGTCAGAATCACGCACAATCACATCTGCTAGTCGGTTTGTCAGCACATTAAGATTATTCAAACGTGTAACTAATGGTGACAAGTCTACTTTGTTAGTCATTGCAGCACCCCTTCCCAATGATGAACATGCGTGCCAAAATCATAAATGGGGTCAAGACTCTTCACAACTAATGATTGTTGGGTACTCTGTACCTGAATCTTGTCATTCAGGCTAGGTAACTTGTTTAGTGGCGCCGAGTTAGCCGAATCAATAATTAATGTATAAGCGCCAGTAACGACCTGTGTACTAGTATTATTACCAACAGATTGAACTGACACTGAAGTTGTGGGTTCAACTCGTACATGTCTAATCATGTAGTCATCAGATCCATTGCTATCTGAGCTGGTAGTCCATGAATCCTGTTTGGCTTTATTAGCGTCGTAGGGCGTCACTTTGACGGCATCATCTAACAACTCGATGGGAATTGGATCAATAATATCATCCATTTAATGCACCCCACGATACAATAGGCCAGTTGGTCGTAAGTAGTTGATTGCCGCATTGGAGCGCTGTGCCGTACCACGTGGCAGCGTTGCTGGCGCTGACTTCTCATAACTAAATTTGCCTATCGTTACATGACTAATCCCTTTAGCAGATTGTTTAGCGTTAGCTAGTTCTTCAACCCCACCAGAATCAATAAACCATTCAATCTGAGCGCAGGCAGCCTTTTTCACGTTGATTCGATCAGCATCAAGTGGCAAATCATCAAGACTATGCGAATCGAAATAATAATTTGCGTATTGATTTACCATCTCTTCGGCCCGCATTTCCAAACGTTCAAACTTAATATCAGCTGGTACCGTCTCACCAAAATAAACATTATTGTAAAAATCTTGATCTACTATCGGCATCTAATCACCTCTAACCAGCAGTTACATTGGCACCATCAGTGGTTGCTGTAGCTTTAACATCTTGTGGATCAGCGGGCTTGGCGGAAAGAACCGTAAATCCGGGAACATCTACCTTGTCACTCGTTTGACTACCGTCCACATAGGCAACCTGATAGTCACCAGTAGCGACAACTGTGCCAGCTGCTAAACCAGTAATTGCCACACTGGTTGCATCACCAGTTGCAATTGCCGTTTCGTTGCCCTTTTGATAAGCATTCAACACTTTAGCCATTCTACATTCCTCCTAATTTTAATTGCCTACTTTGCTGTGATCTTCGCACCGTCATTCGTAGGCATTGCTTTAACATTAGACGGTGGCATTATTTTGACGGCGTATCAGATGCCACAGCTTTACCCTTATTGGATTTTTTAACCGTAGCATCCTTAGTGCTGGTTACGTTTTGGTTAATAACAGTACCGCCTTCGACATCAAATGGATTAATGACTAACAACTTAGTGTCATCATAGATTGCAACACCATAATGTTCATCGGCATTAAACTTAGTGATCTTATGATCCATATCGCGACCCTTTTCAGAGAGAACATTCCGCTTCATGTAGGTACGCATTGCACCCGGCTTAACTGCCACAGCGGAGCCTTCTTTGATCTTACGCGACCGCACAATTTGCCATCCGAGTAATTCACCAAATGTGCCATTAATCAAGATGTTGTCACCTAAATCAGTTGCTCGCGTCCAGTTCTCAGCAGCAGCCTTACGTAGTTTATTGACATCTTTAGGGTTCATAAACAACACGCCGGTGGTCGGTGAATCATCTTCTACCGCGTACTCACTCGTATCATCATTAAATGCAGCTTCAATTGCATCGACCATATCCAATGAGGTAACATCAACGCCAGTGCTTAACGTAAGCCGTGATTTCATTGCAGTAGCCAAGATATCATTGTCAATCTTAGATGCGATTGCCATCGTAATTTGTCGCTGGCCTTCGCCTACTGGATCTCCGTATCCGGATAGAGCGGCTTCGTCAGTAATCTTGACACCTTTACCTGCTTTCTTAATCGTGAACATGTCGGTATCTGTTGAAAGGCTGGCATAATCAATAGCGCCACCTTCATCGACATCCGTCGCATCTCCGATATACTTGTATCGAGGTACGGTTACATCAGTGCCCGGTCGACCTTCAAGTGTAGTGTCAACAGGTGCAATAGCGCTAAAACGGATTGCCTTAGGTAATTTAGCACTAATCATCGCAGTCATAACTTGTGGATCAATCAGGTTATCTAATACAGTTGTTTCATCTGCCATGTGTTATTTCCTCCTAATTATTTGTTAGTTTTGTAACAGCTTGCTTGTATACATCCGGGTGCTCAAGTTTCAGTTTGGCAGCTTCACCGTAGCTAATCTTTGATAAATCTGGCACTGTAACGTTACCTTGACCACCACTAAGATTTTGACCAGCAACGGCTGTTCCTTGTGCGACTTCTGCACCTTTAAACGATGGGTTTCGTGCCAAAACACCTGTTAATGCCTCATCGATTGTTTTAACGCCGTTAGCTTTATTCACCAAATCGGCCTTAGCGAGTGCCAATGCGTCACCCAAATGGTCAGCATCAACACCCTGCTTAAGTGCAGCCACTTGTGCTTCTGCATTTTCAGCACGACTGGTTTCCTTTGCTAATTTACTGGTTGCCTTGTCTAGCTCACCAGATTTCGCTTCTAACTCACTCTGATTAGCCGCCACATCCTTATTATGTTGTTCAACAACCCCTTTCAAGTCATCTTCATTATCGAATCCAAGCGATTTCAATAATTCAGTACGTACGTCTGCAGCCACCTGCTCTGTATCAATTGGCGTAGGAGTCGGTACTGGATCAGGTGTCGGCACTGGTTCAGGTGTCGCTGGATCATTTTCTGCCATATTTATTGCTCCTCTCTAAATTTAGGTATAAAAAATAAGCCTTTTAACGCCATGCTAAGGGCACTACTGTTTTTCTCGATTGTATTGACGTACTAGCCCATGCTTGTTAACAAACTGACGAGTAACTGACTGACGACGTCTCACTAATTCTTGTGCAGCCGTAATATCACTTTGATCACCAAGCTTTTTAGCTGCTATCAGTTTACGCTTAGCTTTTCGCACCTCACGTTCAAGTCGTCGCTGAGTTTGTTCTAATTGATACCTAGCAGCATTGTCATCATCTGACTGCTGTGGCACTGGCATTGAACCGTAGCCTTCGATATATGGAATTGTATAATGTCGGCAATTAATGCCCCCAATGCCAGTAATCGTACCGTATCCCGTTGTTGATTCAAAATCTGGATACTTGTCTGTATTACCGTTCAAAGAATAAACATGGTCTTGATACTGTAAGTGGCTTGGACGGCATCCAATATGTGAACTAACTTTAACTAACGAGCCATACTGGCGATACCTAAGTAACTCTGTATCATTCGTAGCACTATTAATACTTGAGTTAACCACTGTCCGCACATAAACATCTGGTGACCATTTTCGACCAGCCTTATCAACGAGTGCGGGTACACCTTGTTCTGCCCATTGCTCACTAGCTTTAGCTATTGCTTTGATAGCAGTTGTACCACTATCAATTGACCGCTTTGCATCACCAACAATTCCCCTAAACATCTGATACGCATTAGCGCTCATATTACGTCTAGCGAGGTTCAGATAATTATCCGTCTCTGTTAACTGGTCATCAACAACTTGCTTAAACTGTTGCGAATCCTTGATCGAATCCACTTGCTTTCCAGTAACCTTTTTAAGCCACTTTTCAGCTTGTTTGACATTATCTTGACTAATTGTACTAAGTCTTGTGTGCAATTGCTTAGACGCATGCTGTGTAGGTGAGACAGTTATTTTAGCAGCATATTTTCGTACATCGTCCGCATGGTTAAGTAACTCGTTTACCCATTCATTATCCCTATCATCATGTTTAGATGCTTCATTTCCTATCAGGTTGACAATGTAAGACCAAATCAAATCTTCAACACTAGCATAGTTGTTAGCATCTTCATCCGAATAACCCGATAAGTCCCACGGCTTAAGCATCATCCTCACCATCTTTACCATTACCGCCAACGACATCTTCAATTGCACCTTCAGCATTTGCTGTTTCTGCATTGATTTGGTCAAGAACCTGTTGAGCTTCAACATCAGTAATTCCATTGGCACGTTTAATTGCTTCTAGTTGTGTCATGACGGGGTGATTACCATTCGCCTTCATGTAATAATCCAAATTGTCATTCCGGTCTTTAGCAATCGAATCATCAAAGTTAACAGAAATATCAATATCTGTTTGACCTGAATATTGAACATTGGAATCATTTTTAGCCAGCTCCACAATAATCTGGCAAATATGTTCAATTGCTTCTCCAATCAACGTTTCATGACTGTTTTTGGATTGATACGTATCACTATTCTCACTAATTACCGCTGTCGCTGTGATAACACCCTGTTTGCTGTCAAACGTAAACATATCTGCGCTGAAACCAATTTGTGAAGAGTAGAAATGCAACAAATCATTGATGCCAGCCACAATTGCTTCATTTCGCAGTCCTAATGTAATATCAGTCGGTTTCGCTGACTCACCATCACCGCCACTCATTGTCGTGTTGTATGCCATATAGACATCTTCATTCCAATCAACATAATACCGTGTTTTACCGGTTTGTGGATCAACTTCACGTTTTAATTGATTTGCTGGTGCGGCAATACGCCGTTTTCCTTTGACAAATTCTTGGAATAACAAGTCATAGGCTTCATCTAACTGGCGCAATGTGTCTATGGCGTTAGCGTAGATAGGAATACCCAATGGACTGTCAATGTGCAAGTTATTAGCTAAATTAGGCTTTAAATAGATAAACGTCGGCCGTGAATAAAGTTTTTTGGAATACCTAGTTGGCTGCGGTGACATGTTTTTGAACGCATCTGGCAAGTTACTCCAATCATCAATCTTCACACCCAAATCATCATTGCTATTGGTCGTACTCTTGTAAATCTCGTTAGTCACGACATAGTCTGTATCGGTTTCTTCATGCCATTCCAATAACGTATAGTAATGATTGTCACTCATGAACTTGGAGGCAATGACAGCTTCACTGACACCATTAGCATCTGACGTGATTGGATAGAATGCATCAGCGGTAGCAAATCGAATCTTAACTTTACCACGATCAGTGTACAATCGGATAACAATGCCACCAGTTGCGAACATATATTCTAAGTAACGTTCAAAATTGTTATAAAAATGATTGTCCTTCAAGGTTTGCTGTACGAACTGATTCTCAATCGTTTGATAATCATCTGGCGATGAAGGATCATCAGGGTTCTTCGCGTTCTTTGGGCTAACAGTAATAACAGCCTTTTGATTGAATACCAAACTTGCCATCTTCTTGGCGGCAACTTGTCCCATGTTTAATGACATTTTCTGACGGTCTAAATAAGAATCGTCTGGTAACTTTTTGTGTATTTTCAACCATTCCGGTGTTGACTGATAAATGCTAAACCACTTAGCAATCAATCCATACTGGTCATCATCCGCCATTACCTTCTTATGGTCAGTTACGCTTTGCAACTCAGTAGCTAATCCCATTTTGACTAACACCCCCTTTATCCAATCATGTATTCTGTTAAACAAGGCTAGTAACCTCCCTTGTATTTCTTCGTAAAGTAATTAGCAGCGTACCGGCACTCGTCCATTGCATGGTTATTAGCATCGACCGGCTTGCCAGTTATTTCATCACGCACATACATACCAAGTTCTTTAACAAAGTGATAATTATCATAGCTCTGATTTGCTAGTCCACTATCCGGCGTATCAACTAAGACAAACTGACCATCTGCAATCAATGATTGTTGCCGCTGAATGCCGACTTCAATTCCTTTAGAGTTACCAACGTGATCATGCCCGTTGTTATCCGCCTTACCAGCTTCAACGCCAACCTTAATTAGCTCTTGTCGTAATGCCAATGAAGCGGGATCCACTAACACCATCGAGTAGTGCAGTTGGTATGTGTTAACACACCACAAAATAAATCTTCTTAATTCTGTGGCATATGTGCTCATTGCCTTTGTTTGTCCGGTCTCCGTACCACTGTGATAATAATTGGCAACACGGTTTAGAACAAACTTAAAACGCCCATCAGGTTGCCGGACGCGGGTAACAATATTGCAACTCATTGTTGTGGCATCATCTTGACCGGCATCACCCGTAAAGTACATCTCAACCGGTTGTCCAATCAAAGTATGGTTAGTCATACTATCTTGGTCAAACTGGTCATAGATAATCCCTTGTGGCATAACTCTTAATCCTAACCAGTCGCGCTTATACAGATATGGATTCTTCTTAAGCTGTGCCTCCATTTCAGCCAAGCGCTTGGTTGTCATCACTGGGTTATCAGACATACGCCAATGCAGCCAATGCGCATCACGTTCATCAAAGAACTTAATAATCGGGTCTTGTGGTGCTGGCGGGTTAAGGTCAGCAAGATGATAACGATACTTAGCTGCGGCCGTCCGCCGAAAGGTTTCGTCAAGGAACTCGCGGTTTAACAAGTTGATTTCAGAATACGCGACTGAACCCAATGACATCCCACGAATAGCGTTAGCACTGTTTGACTTGGCCCCACCTTTGAAATAAATCTTCTTTTTCCCACTAGGCAGGTCTAAAGCTAAATGGTCGCCACCACGATCACGTCTCAAATGACTAGCACCATCAAATATATAGGCTAGTCCCATGCCATCGCCTTCGATAAACAGATTATAAGCAAGCTCCTGGTTATAAGCGCTAACTAAATGGTTCTCGTCCGTTGTTGCCAAATAAAATAGCGCTAACCGGGCATCATCCGCCGCGGTCTTACCCGCACGAATTGAGCCTTCATTAACATCAAACAGGTGGTCGAATGGAGAAAAGATAAACGTCGCCTGTTTCTTACCATAGCTAATCTTCTCTATCGGTGTTTGCATCGTCTTCTTCCTCCTTCGGCACTAACTGTTGTGCTCCTTTAGCTAAAGCTTTAAGCAATGGATTTACATGACCAACGCCTTCAAGTTCATTAGCCTTATGACTACTAATACGTGCCTCAGCTTTCGCTTTGTCAGTTTGTGCTTCATTAAGCTGTTGGAAACTTTGATCACGGTATGCTTTTGGTTTACGATTACGTAACCAAAATATAGCTGCATTAACATCAGGTGGAAATTCATGAACATTTTCAGTCTGCTGAATGCGTTTATATTCCTTTACTCCCGCAATAGCAGCGTCATCAATCTCTTTCTTAGAGGCCTCTGGGTGCTTTAATTTCCAAGCATTGCTAAAACGTCGCCTTTCCATATCAAGTACGTCATTGTCTTTATGAACCATGCGATACATCTTGTCGGTTGTCGTGGTTCCCAAAGCACGCTTTAATAGTGCATTCTCAACTTGTCGGTCTACAACATCCTTGCCTTTTCCTATGGTGTCCGAAATGTCCGAAAACCTTTTTTTCCATGCGTTCAGCGTCGAACGGCTAATCCCCATGTTATGCGCTATCTGCTCATCAGTGAGACCGTCACGAGCCCAGCCACCAATTCGGACAAGTCCATCAGGAGTTAACCATTTTTCATATTTAGCCATTACATACCACCACACCTCCGTTAATTGGAATTAATTAGTCTAAATTTTGTAGCATCGATTCTCAAACTTTTTGTAGGCGTCTAGGTAGATCTCACCCTTATCACCGTTATAGGTAAGCTCGTAGTACATGCCATCACTTAACGTCGTGCTGAGTAACGCTTTGCTATTCTGTAATGCTTTAACTTGCCAAACAATAAAGACATCATCGACAGTGATTTGTTTTCCATCAGTTACATCTAAATGTTCATTAGCGTAGTCCAGCACTAAGGCTTTGCATTTACTTGTAAATTCAACATCGTTCATTCTTAATTACCACCTTTTTATTTTTCCCCAAACTAAAAGCGCCATGCTGTTTAGCACGACGCTTCTTGTCCTTGTACCACTTATCTATCCGGGCATCAGCCTGCACCCATTCAGGCGGCTCGTACCCATATTTGCTGTGAATCATTACTGCCATGACGTCACTCCTAAATTTAATACCTTACAAAATAACCGCACGAAAGATATTGCTAAGCAAATCACTTTATTCTCGTTTATTCTTACCAGTATTGTAACCAAGTTGAAACAACCCGATTGACAATCCCAGTATTCCTATTATCAAGCTAAATATAAAAATCATTTTAGTCACCTGACCCTCCATACTCGTCGATTATATTTTTATCTTCTTTTTCTAACGCTTTTCTTTGTTTCTCGTATCCATGTTCATACAAATCTCCTCCTTTTTTTACAGTATGTTCATCTTCTAAAATCACGTTTCTAGTTAATACTAGCTCTCTTAGAAAAGTTTCTTGTATTTCGGAGTTGAAATACAATTGTCCATCAATATAACCCTTAAATTTCGAGTTCTTTTTTGAAATATCCTCTATTTGATTCAAGGAACTATTTATACGATAAATAACATTGGACAAATCAGCACGATAGACTTGATAATTCATCGACTCAGATTTTGGTAAGTTTGTTATTTGAACATCTTTTATAATCGATAAATTCTGATTTAAACTATCAGTTTGATAAGCCAGTTGTTCTTTTGATAAAGGAACATTCTTAGCATAGCTAACTTTATAAATCAGCAAATCAATATCATATACAGCCAGCTTAGTTGAGTTTTTAATCACTTGCCGTGTGTTGTTTCTATATACCTGAGTAGCATTATGTTGCTGCCACCATCCTAATGCTGATATGGCCAGAGCAAATATAGAAATTGCTGTGGTCAATAGTGGGTTCCAATTTTTTCTTATCCATACCATACTAATTCCTCCAAACTAATCTAACTATACAAAAACTCCCGCCAATAAGCGAGAGCAGTTTGAAGGATTACTGAGAATACCTGAGGGAGCTAAAGCCCCCCTTTCGGCATCTATATACAATACCACAGCGCACCTGTTCCTGCAGGCAATCTGGTGGCCAGTTTAATTGCGCCGATTATATCGCTGGTAGGACTCGAACCTACATCCCATTGTGGCTTGCCAATTAGCCCACGGCGATACTCGCATTTAACGGCCGACATTAAACACGAAGACTAATGCCGGCGGCAGAGAGGAGCGCATCACCCCTTATAAATCCGCCGGCTACACAGATAGCTGGGTTTGAACCAACATAGACGGTTTTGGAGACCGCCATCTTGCCAATTAGATAATATCTGCTTAATAGACGGGCCATCATATCAACTTAATCAAGGAGGCAATACAAACTGTACATCTGCGCCCGTCTAACGTAGCCTGCTGGGCTCGAACCAGCGACAACCTGATTAACAGTCAGGCGCTCTACCAACTGAGCTAAGGCCACAATAATAATCAATTAGAGCTATCAGAAAAACATTTATTTGTCGCCCTAACCAATTATCAATAATACTAATTTACCACCAATTTATTGCTATGAAGTCCGGCTTGGGTTCGGAAAAAGTTCGGTTAAAGTCCGGTTTGAGTTCGGTTTTGGTAAATATTCAGGTCTTCTAGGTAATAGCTCTGCGCGAACTGTAGCATTGCCAAGGGCTTCCAGCGGTCAAAATACTGAGTCTTGCTGTAACCAATATCCATGTAGCACATCGTATCACTGTATCCTTGCAAATATAGCCGATCTAATATCTCCTGGCACTCATGATCACAGCGAGCCATGGCCTGAATAGTCTGTCGGACAATCTGTTCAGCATATAGGCGGCGTGTAATCCGATCCTCGGCCGAGTTACCAGCTGGGGCCGACTTAGGCATGCCATCCATGCTAGGCGATTTAAGATCAGCGACCGAATGGCCGGACGCCCGAACTGCTTGCGGTAACTTCTTATCCAAGAACCGCCGCACCTGTTTAATTGTTTTCTCTTGGTCAATTGGTGGAAAAATTTCATCTGAAATAACTTGCTGTTCGCCCATCATGCGCCCCTCCGCTTTCGTATGCTATAATTAATTTTGTAGGTATCAATCGTAGCGACGTCAGCAATGGCGGCGCTTTTTATATGTTATACTAGCAACGGTCATTCGAGTGGTCCTGTGACTGGTCGCCCTAGTAGGCGGCTTTTTGTTTACTATCGCAGTTGCTCAACTCCATAATGTCAGCTCAGCCTTTCAATAGTTCTGGGTTCTCGTGCACGTTGCCAGTAACCTGTATCTCATAGTCAAAATAGCACCCATTTACACTAAATACCTTGTTGGATATATCTTTAGCAATCCATTTGCCATATACATAATTACCCTTTTTAACTTCAAAAGGCTTACCACGTTTTAAGTGCATATAAGAACTAACGGGTTGAACAATATCGCCTTCATAGATATCCTTGCCGTTCACGTCTTTCAGGCCGGTAAACTGTTCAACAACATCACCAACAGAATAGCAAATTGAAGTTACATTACTTCCAATTCCATTTTGAACTTCAAAAAACATACCTAAACCTTGGTCATTACTAATATCGTCTAGTTTACGATATTTGCTTAGATCTTTACTCCACGCTCTAAACTTAATCATCGGTACCATCTCCTACATAAAATAGCGTTCAAATAGCTCATTAGGTATTAAGAATTGCTCACTATCACGATCTTCGATAATTCGATCATTAAGTGAAACTGGCTGTCGTCTACACTGATTCTCCTTCCCATAATTTGCTATGAATTCAAATCCCCATATATTAGTCCAAATCAACCCATGATATTGAAAGATTGCTTTCCAAGTGTTTCTTGGTCTATCTAGTTTTTCATCAAGCTTATTAGCATCCTTAAACGCCTTCTGTACTTCATTACCCAATTCACTTGTAATTTTAATTACGTTAAATTCTGTTGGTTTAGCAACACATTTATCGATTTTAATCATCGTCGCCATCTCCAATCATCTGTTAGAACTCGATAGTTCCAGCGCTATCACAATCCATGCCACAACAATGATAAAGGCAACTCCATGCCAAAATCCGTCTAAGAAGTTCCCAATGATCGTGACTAAAATAAATAAGGCTATCATGCCAAGTCCGATTTTATTTCTAATACTCATTTTCAATCCTCCCCGAACGCCCGCTTATTAATGTTGTATGGCCCATATCCCTTGGCCAATTGTTTGCCATCTAAAGCTTTAGCTTTATTTGCTTCGGCATGTTGCTTCATTCGCCGGTGCTTACGTTTAATCGTTGAACGCTTCTTAGTGTGTTTAGGCATCTTCGTTCCTCCCAAAGGTATCATCAAATATTGCTGGTAAAATTGAATAAGCTTTTAAAGCTTCTTGATATTTCTCTTCACTTATCTGTTTATCTGGATTGATGTGAAATTGTGTTGTAGTTTGAATACCATATTTTTCATATATTTCTTGAAATAAATCCCGATACGTTTTAGCATTTCCGGACATAGCTCACAATCCTTCCGGTACACGCTCTTTAATGTACGTGTCAAACTGCCGTTCAATTTCATGACTCTTTATGGCTAACTGATCCACTGTTTTAATGTGTTCACTACCAGTCCGGATTAAATACCCACGAAGCCAGTGCAATGCGTCCTCGACGTTTTTACAGTGTGCTAGGGGTACTTCTACCAGCCGATTAATACCAGACTTTTCATCGTAGCTAGTTACCGGATGCCCATGGCTGTCTAATGACATCCTGTTAACCTTAACTTCGTATTTGTCACTAGTCAGATGATACTGGTCAATTTTCATATCAATCATGATTATTCGTCCTCCGTGATTTCATCTATTTCTACTCTAGGATTTCGTTTATCAACGGCAAATTCGTCCTGGAATCCCGTGATATGCTTTCGATTGTCGTTGCCTAAAAGTCCAGCCTTCATAAAGCCGTCCAGCACAAACTTTTTAGCAAACGCGATATTATCCGCATCTTTCCGGTTGTTCTTCGTGTACCACGTAAATTTAAGCTTGCAAGGCCAACTGAATTCAACTCCAGAATTCCGACTAGCCCTGGCATACACACTACATAAGGCCGTGTACCGCTTCTTTAGTTTAGCTGCGGCGTATCTGTTGGCCCGTTCAGCCTTGATGTACTCATTTAAGCTAGGTAGTTCGCCCTTGATCACGACTTTACTCATACTTTCGGCACCCGGCTGATGTAATAGCCGCAAACAATGCCGTTTGAGTAGCTTGCTTGCCTTATCGATCGAGCTGGGGCGTCAATCTTATCACCTAGCAAATCAACTGTTTGTCCAGTAATAATTTCGTTGGGATTGTCGTACTTTTCAGCACGCCAGTAGCCGTTCCGCAACGGCAAACTGTACTTGTGCACTAGATAG